>NZ_CP049258.1:970000-1297500 GCF_011046735.1 Nordella sp. HKS 07
CCTGCGTTTCTCTTTCTTTCTTCTACGATTTCAAAGAGCGGGGAGGACTTTCATCCTCCGGCATTCCGCCGCAGACGAGAAGAAAAACTGGACCCTTTCAAGAGGCGCCAGCCTATTCATCAGCTGCATCGGGATGCATCAAGGAGCGTAGCGCTGTCGAGCAGCGCTCGCCCCGTTCAGTGACGGGCGTTATATGGGCGGCTGGCCTCAGGTGTCAAGCGCCCTGTCGCAGAATTTTCAAACTTCCTCAGGACGCTCGACTTAGCCCCATTTACGGGGCTTTTTTTGCTCTCTGGACTTATCCACAGCCGCCTGATAATTTGATAACCAATTGGTATCTTTATATGGCTACGGGGGCTTGTAGATGCAAGACGAGGGTGCTCGCGAGGGCCAGATCCTGCGGTTTCTCAAGTTTCGCGGGCCGCAAAGCACGGATTCGGTCGCCCGCCACCTCGAAATCACGCTTCCGGGCGCCCGCAAGCACCTCCAAGCGCTCGTTCGGGTGGATCTGGTCGGCTTTTCCGACGAGACCGGCAAGGTCGGCCGCCCGAAACGCACCTGGCACCTTACCCCTCTGGCCGAGAAGCGCTTTCCCGACACTCATTCGGTCCTGACCCTTGAGATGATCGGCGCGGTGCGCGCCATTTTCGGCGAAAGCGGCCTCGACCGCGTCATCGCCAATCGCGAGAGCGAGACGGAGAGGCGCTACCGGGCCGCGCTCTCAGGCCTCGCCGGGACGGCCGACAAGGTCGCGAAGCTCGCCGAACTGCGCAGCGAGGAGGGTTATATGGCCGATTGGCAGGCGCTCACCGACGGCACCTTCCTCCTCGTCGAGAATCACTGCCCGATCTGCGCCGCGGCGCGCGCCTGCCAGGGTTTCTGCCGTTCCGAACTCGCCGTCTTCCGCACAGCCCTGGGGCCGGATGTGGCGGTCCAGCGCGCCGAGCACATCCTCGCCGGTGCGCGGCGCTGCGCCTATGTGATCGCGCCTTTGGCGCCGCACCGATGACGGTTGAGACGATTTCCCGCCAGACCGCGCAGCTCTTCCACATGAAGCTCGCCATGCGCGCGGCGGAGCAAAAATCCGGCGGCACCTATCTCGGCGCCTATCATTCGATCTTCTCGATCTCACAGATCGCCTCGCCCCTGCTCGGCACCTGGATCTATTCGGCGGCGGGCGGCCATGCGCTGTGGCTGATCTGCGGCGCGTTCAGCGCTCTCGCCGTCATGATGCTCTGGGCGTTCGGCCTCGGGCGCGAGCCACAGACCCTCGTTACTTCCTTGAAAGAGGCACAAAAATGACCGAAACGACGAACGCACGCGTCGACTGGCTGCAATTGTGGAGAAGCGGCGATCTCGCCCGTTTCTGTTTCATCAGCCTCGGCATCATGCTGCATGCCACCAACGAGACGATGGTGATGACCGTGATGCCGGCGATGCTGCGCGAGATCGAAGGCGTCCAATATGTGGGCTGGTCATTCGCCATCTATGAGATCGGCTCCATCGTGGCGGGTGCGGCGACCGGCAGGCTCGTTTCCTTCGTCTCGCTGCGCGCCAATCTGGTGATCGCGGCACTCCTCTTCATGGTGGGCTGCGTCGTCTGCGCGCTGGCCACCTCGATGCAATGGTTCCTGGTCGGCCGGCTGCTCGAGGGCTTCGGCGGCGGCGGGCTGGTGGCGCTCGCCTTCGTCTCGGTCGAGCGGCTTTTTTCCCGCGATATCTGGCCGCAGCTCTTTGCCATCATGTCGGTCATCTGGGGCGTGTCGGCCTTCTCCGGCCCCATGCTCGGGGCGCTCGCCGCCGAATATATAAACTGGCGCTGGGCCTTCGGCGTATCGGCGGTCGGCGGCCTAGCGATGGCGGTGGCCTCGCTGATCGTGCTGCGCATGCGGGCTGCTGGCGAAGTTGCCCCGGTGGCTGCGGGAAAGCCGCCCGCCTTTCCCTTCGAGGTGCTGGCCTGTCTCGCCGTGAGCGTCATCCTCATCGCGATGGCAGGGCTCGCTATCGCACCTCTGCGCTCGTCGCTGTTCCTGATCTCGGGCCTTATCGGAATCGGCCTCGTCTTCGTGCTCGATTCGCGCCGGCCCGAATCGCGCCTATTCCCGTCGCGTCCCTTCAACTGGCGGTCGCCGGTCGGCACCGGCATGACGATGATCGGCGCCTTCTCGGTGGCGACCTGCTCCTTCGGCCTTTATGCGCCCCTGATTCTGACGCAGCTTCACGGCGTGCCGTTGCTTACCTCGGGCTATATCATCGCGTCCGAATCGATCGCCTGGTCGGTGCTCTCCATCCTCGTCGCCAACACGCGGCCCGAGCGCGAAGGCCGCGTCGTCATGCTGGGCGCTCTGATGATCGCCGGCGGCGTTGTGGGATTCGCCTATGCGGTGCCGGCCGGCTCTCTGCCCCTCATCCTCTTCTGCGCCATCTTGCAGGGTGGCGGCTTCGGCATGGCCTGGCCATTCGTCACCCGTATGATCGTCGATGCCTCGCTGCCGGGTGAAAAGACCATCGCCTCCTCGGCGGTGCCGACCATGCAGCGCATGGGTTATGCGGTAGGGGCCGCCATTGCCGGAATCATCGCCAATGCCGGCGGATTCGCCCATGGCCTCTCCGCCGAAACCGCCCAGGGAGCGGCCTCCTGGCTTTTCATTGCCTTTCTTCCCCTCGCCGCGGTCGGCTGTCTCGCCGGCTGGAAAACCGCAAGAGGCTGAAAACTTTATTCAAATTTACGTACCGCCCTTTTCTTGCCATTTTTTGTCACCAGTTTTGCCATCTTCGGGGTCAGATACGGCGTAGCGGAATTAAGACTTCGGAAACTGTATCTTGTCACAATCTTTAATCGGAAAAGTGCCTAAGCCCATGGGTTAATTGAAGTCTTTGACGTGGAGCATCGTTAAAGGCGGTTGACTTGGGCAAATCGGAAAGGCAAATTCTGCCTGTTGCATCCAGGGGTGAGGCCCGGAGGCAGCCAAGGCGCGACTAAGTCGTAGAAACAATTTCGGGCACCGAAGCGGGTCGGTGCAGAAGGTTCAACTGGCCGGCGATAGCGAACGGCACACGATTAGGGGAAGCGGGTTTGATCGCGCGAGGGTATAGAAAAACCGGGAATCTGCCGGTCGCGGTGAACGGCGCCAGCCAGCCCGTGCATGTCGAGCAATTCGACACCGATTTCGATGATCCCTTTGCCGCCGAGCCCACCCGTACCTCTCATTGGCTCCTGACCACGTGCATCGCCGGCATTGCCGGAACTTTGGTTGTCGGCGCGGCCATATTGGGCTTTGTCGGCTCTACCGGTTATTCCAATGACGCCATGGCTTCGATCAGCACGCGCGAAGCGCAGCGCAGCAACATGGCGAGCAGCGGCTTTCTCGAATCCGTCACTCTGAGGCCCTTCGGCGAGTCGTTCTTCGACGAAGACGACGAGACGCCCGAGGTCTCGGGCGAATTCGTCGTTCCCCAGCGCGGTGTGACCGGCGAAGCTGTTTATCCGGGCATCAGCGCCGGTGACCTGCCCTATGGCGGCGGGCGCACCGTCGTGCTCGACGCCGAACTCGCGGTCGCCTCGGTCAATGCCGAAAACATCACCACCATATCCAAGACGCCTCCGCCGGAACCGGTCGACGAAACGATCCGCCTGGCCGCCGGGAGCACGCTTGTCGACGAGATCGTGAGTCGCGGCGTCACGCGTGAAGCGGCGCAGGCGCTCGTCGCTTCGATCGAGCCGGTTTTCCCGACCAAGCAATTCAAGGATGGCACCGAGTTCGAGTTGACCCTCGAGCAGCAGCAGGACTTCTATGGCCGCTATGTGATCTTCCCCGTGCGGCTCGCCTTCAGGCCGGGCCCGACCGAGAATATCCTCGTCGAAGCCGACGAAGACGGCCATTTCGTCGCCCGCATCGACGGCGAGAAGGAAGGCACGGCCTCCCGCTATGCCAATTACGATCATTTCCGCACCAAAGCGCGGGTCGGCTCGAGCCTCTATGCCACCGCCAAGGACTACAAGGTTCCAGATTACATAACCGCCGAGCTGACGCGCGTCTTCGCCTACGACGTCGACTTCCAGCGCCAGGTGAAGGCTTCCGACTCATTCGAGGTCTTTTACGGCAACCCGCTCACCGGCTCGTCCAAGAAGCGCAAGGTTCTGCACTATGCCCAGCTCACTCTGGGCGGCAAGACCAAGACCTATTACCGCTTCACCGATGCCGAAGGGCAGACCGACTATTATGACGAGCAGGGCCGCTCAGCCACCAAGTCGCTGCTCAAGACGCCGGTCTCCGGTTTCAAGCTGACCTCGGGCTTCGGCATGCGCCGCCATCCGCTGCTCGGCTATAACAAGATGCACACCGGCATCGACTTCGGCGCCCCCTACGGCACGCCGATCCGCGCCGCCGGCAATGGCAAGATCGAAGTTGCCGGCCGCTTCGGCGCTTATGGCATCGCCGTCAAACTCAAGCACAACGGCAAATACGAGACGCTTTATGCCCATATGAGCCGTCTCGCCGATGGCATCCGTGCGGGCGGCAATGTGCGTCAGGGCCAGGTGATCGGCTATGTCGGCTCGACCGGCCGTTCGACCGGCCCGCATCTGCATTACGAAGTCCGCATGAACGACCGCCCCGTCAATCCGACCCGCATCAAGGCGTCGGGCGGCCGCCAGCTTGCCGACAAGGATATGAAGACCTTCAAGGCGCTCAAGTCCCGCATTATCGCCATGATGAAGGTGGCCCCGACCGGCACCCGCGTCGCCCAGGTTCAGCAATAAGCCATCGGGATCCGGCCCCGGTCACATCACAGCCCACCCAAAAGCAAACGGCCGGACTTTCATGTCCGGCCGTTTGCTTTTCCATAGTTGGACTGAGATCAGTTGGATCCCGAATCTCCGCCTTCCGGTTTGGGTTCGGCTGTGCTGGGCGCTACGGCGGCAGTCACAGCCGCGACCGGCGCCGCGACGATGCGCTTGATTCCGCTCACCGCTTTGCTGACGGCCCTTCTGACGCTACTCGCCGACTTCTTCTTGGCGGCCTTCTTCTTAACGGCCTTCTTGGCCGGCCTCGCCGCCTTCGCCGCTTTGCTTGCCTTCCGGACTACGCGCTTCTTGACCGCTTTCTTCGCCGGCCGTTTGGCGGCCTTCTTTGCCTTCTTCGCGGCTTTCTTGTTCACGACACGTCTAGCCATTTGACGTTTCCTTCTGATCAGCAGGGCTCGATGCATGAGCCCAACGCTGTGAGTTCATCTGGGTTCCAACGCACGATTCGGTCAAGGACCGAAAAGCCAAACATTGCCACTTATGCGCAGCAAGCGTTATGCTAATCGAGATACAGCGCAACAACGAGCTGGCGAAGGAGACTCTGCACATGAAACTGAGCGCGCGCAATGTCCTCAAAGGCACCGTCGTCGAAATCAGCAAGGGCGCGGTGACGTCGCATGTCCGCCTCGACGTCGGCGGTAATATGGTGACCTCTTCGATCACCAACGAAGCGGTAGCCGACCTTGGACTGAAGAAGGGGATGACCGCCTATGCCGTCATCAAGGCCTCCGATGTCATGGTCGCGGTGGATTGATCCTTGCCGGCTTGCCGGCGCGGCTGCCCTACTTTTCATCCTGGCGAACCCGGTGGCGGCCGAGGACACGGCGGCTTGCGGAAAATTCAAGTGGCCGCTCAGTGTCGAGAAATCCTGGTTCGATGCCGTGAGCGATCTGAAGGCATATGCCTCGGGCGCGGCCGTCAGTCAGCTTTCCGAAGGTGCGTTGACCCTGGCGCTCAGGCCTATGGCCGAGATCACCTTCGCGCTTCCGCCCGAAGGCAAGCCAAAGCCCGACAAGACCTTGGGCGCCCTGCTCAACTTCACGAAGGTGACAAAGCCCGGCCGCTATCAGGTGACGCTGTCGGACGAGGCTTGGATCGACATCGTTCAGGCGGGCGCCTATCGGCCTTCCGGAGAATTTTCGGGGGTCCGTGACTGCCCGGATTTGCGCAAGAGCGTCCGCTTCGAATTCACTGATGCGCCGCTTATCCTGCAGTTGTCTGGCGCCTCGGCGCCCACGATCAAGGTCGCGATCCGGAAGGTGGAATAGGGCTGGAGAAAATGGCGCGTGACCACAAGGATCACGCGCCGAAGCCTCCGGATCGAGCCGCTTTGGCGAAGACATGCCCGGAAGGGAGGGGAGGATATCTTGCGGCTTCCCGGACTTCGTTATATTCAGTTGGATATAATGAAGTCAAGTAACGAGGGAACCATGCACGCCATTCGTAGAATACTGCTCAGCGCCGCCATCCTTGTCGGTTTAGCGGGCCACGCTTCGGCGGAAGCGGTGAATATCTTCGCCGCCGCCAGCCTCAAGAACGCGCTCGACGCCGTGTCGGAAGCCTGGAAGGCGGAAGCCGGCAAGGAAACGAAGAACACCTATGCCGCCTCCTCCGCGCTCGCCAAGCAGATCGAGCAAGGTGCGCCCGCGGATGTCTTCATCTCGGCCGATCTCGACTGGATGAACTATCTGAAGGAGAAGAAGCTCATCAAGGCCGACACGCGCAAGGAGCTGCTCGGCAACGCGCTGGTGCTCGTCGCCGCCAAGGATTCCGGCCTCAAGCTCGAACTGAAGGAAGGCGCCGATCTGGCCGGCGCGCTGGCCGGTGGGAAGCTCGCGGTCGGCGATGTGAAGGCGGTGCCGGCCGGCAAATATGCCAAGACGGCGCTCGAGAAGCTCGGCCTGTGGGCTTCGGTCGAGAAGAGCCTGGCGGAGAGCGAGAATGTCCGCGCCGCTCTGGCGCTCGTCGCCCGCGGCGAGGCCAAGCTCGGCATCGTCTATGCAACCGACGCCAAGGCCGAGAAAGAGGTCGAGGTGGTCGGCGTTTTTCCTCAGGACTCGCATGCTCCCATCGTTTATCCTGCGGCTGTGATTGTTTCCTCCAAGAACCCGGATGCCGAAGCTTTTGTCAGCTATCTCTCCTCCCCCAAGGCGCAAGAGATCTTTACCGCGCAGGGCTTCACCATCCTCAAGTGAGTGCTGTTGATGACGGGCCTCTCCGACGAGGATTGGACCGCCATCCTTTTGAGTCTCAGAGTGGCGAGCGTCGCGACGCTCGCCTCTTTGCCGGTGGGCCTGGTCCTTGCCTATATCCTGGCGCGTTGCCGCTTTCCCGGCCGCACCTTGCTCGACGGTCTCATCCATCTGCCGCTGGTGATGCCGCCGGTGGTCACCGGCTATCTCCTGCTCCTCTCCTTCGGCCGCAAAGGCCCGATCGGCGCCTTTCTCGATCAGTGCTGCGGCCTGGTCTTTTCCTTCCGCTGGACGGGCGCGGCCCTTGCCGCCGCCGTAATGGGCTTGCCCTTGATGGTGCGCGCCATCCGCCTCACCCTTGAAAGCCTGGACCGCAGACTGGAGCAGGCGGCCGGCACGCTCGGCGCCCGGCCCCTCTTCGTTTTCGCCACCGTGACCTTGCCCTTGGCGCTCCCCGGCATACTGGCGGGCAGCATTCTGAGCTTCGCCAAGGCGCTCGGCGAATTCGGCGCGACGATCACCTTCGTCTCCAACATACCGGGCGAGACCCGGACCATTCCGGCGGCGATCTACACCTTCACGCAAGTGCCGGGGGGCGATGCCAATGCGCTGCGCCTCACCGCCGTGTCGATCGTCATCTCGCTTTTGGCCCTCGTCGCCTCGGAAGTGCTGGCGCGCCGCCTCAATCGCCAGGTGGCGAGCTTCTCATGATCGAGATCGACGTCGTTCTGGCGCGCCCGGGCTTTACCCTCGCCGTGAAATTCGACGCCGGCCAGGGCATCACAGCGCTTTTCGGCGAATCGGGGGCCGGCAAATCCACCGTGCTCCACCTCGTCGCCGGGCTGCTCAAGCCGGACCGCGGCCGCATCTCGGTCAACGGGACGGTCTTCACCGACACGGGCGCCCGAATATTCCTGCCGCCGCATCGCCGCCGCATCGGCTATGTGTTCCAGGACGCCCTCCTCTTTCCGCATCTGAGCGTCAGACAGAATCTTCTCTATGGCCGCTGGTTCACGAAGGCGGAGCCGAACGGCATCACCCTCGATCAGGTCACCGAGCTCCTCGGCATCGCGGCCCTTCTCGAGCGGCGCCCGACGACGCTGTCGGGCGGCGAACGCCAGCGTGTCGCCATCGGCCGGGCGCTTCTCGCCTCCCCCCAAATCCTGTTGATGGACGAGCCGCTCGCCGCCCTCGACATCGACCGCAAGCGCGAGATCATTCCCTATATCCAGCGGCTGCGCGACGAACTCGATTTGCCGATCCTCTATGTCTCGCATGCGATCGAGGAAGTGGCGCGTCTTGCCGACCGGGTGATTCTGATGGCCGGGGGTCAGGTGAAGAGCGACGGGCCGCCGCAGCAGGTCCTGAGCCCCAAGGCCGGTCCCGGAGACGACCGCTTCGCCCGCGTCTCGATTCTTAGCACCAGCCAACCATCATATGACGCCGACTATCAGCTCACCCAGGTGAGCCACCCGGCAGGCAAGATCACGCTGGCGGGACGCCTCATTCCCCAGGACGGACCGATCCGCGTGCTTATCCGCGCTACCGACGTGACCATCGCACTGTCGAAGCCGCGCGAACTGAGCATAAGGACGGCCATGCGCGGCAAAATCTCGGCGATTTCCGAGCCGCTGGGCGCGGTGGTCATGGTCGAGATCGAACTGATCGGCGGCGAGATTCTGGCCGCCGCGGTGACCCGCAAGGCGGTTGACGAGTTGGGTCTCGGCGAAGGCGATCACGTCTATTGCCTGATCAAGTCCGTTTCGATCGACGACCGGCTGATGGCGACGCCCTAGAACTAGGGATTGAGCGGCGGCAGAGCGGCGGGAACCGAGACCTCTGCCTGGCGCGCCAGCCATTTGCGGCGCGCTTCCGTGATGCCCGAAAGAAGCTTGCCCGCGTCATAGGATCCGCTCCCTGGCCGCGCGGCGAAGAGCACGCTTTCGAGCCGCTCATATTCAGAAAGCACGGCGCCGTCGCCGCCGCTGCGCAGCCAGTCGCGCAGGGGCGCAGCCTTGACGCGGCCCGCCCAGGACTGGAGCGCTGCATAGACAGCCGTGCTCTCGCCGCCCCGGCAGGCGGCGACGAGTTGCTGGAATGCGTAAGCCTCGGACTGTTGGTAGCGCCGGCGGCGCGCCTGACGCCATCGGCCGACACCGGCCCAAAGGAGCGGCACGATCCAGAGGAGAAGACCAAGCGCGGCAAGGCCGGCGGCGCCCCAGGCCAAGGCCAGCCATGGAACTGGCCGTTTCGGTGCCGCCTCTTCCGTGATATCGGGCGGCTTGATAGCCGGCGTGAAGCCCGGCTGGGCGGCAACCGTCACCGTGACCTCGGGCGCCTTGGCCACTTCGTGCTTTTGGGTTGCAGGATCGTACCAGCCGATCTCGATGGCCGGCAGTTGATAGCTGCCCTCCTTCTCGAAAGCGTAGGTCACGCGGTCGACCCGCTTGCCACCGACCGGACCATTGCGCTGATCCTGATTGTCGCTGAGCACAGGATCATGCGGATAGAGGCGCACGCCGTCGGGTACCTCGAATTGCGGCACCGGGATCATCATCGCCTGCATGCCCTGGGCCTGGATGGTGATCGTGCGCACCAGTGTGTCGCCGGCTTTCAGGCCTTTCGGATCGCGGTCGAGATCCTGCGTCACCGTGATTTTTGCCGCAGCGGCGCCCCCGCCCGCCGGCGCGCCCGCGACCATGAAGGTCAGCGGAGACAGTGTCACCGAACCCTCGCTCGTCTGACCGGGAACCGCCGCGTAGCTGAAGGTGATGCGAGTCTGAGGCAAGGTGAACTCGCCCGCGGCCTGCGGCGTCACCAGATAGGTCCGGCGTATGCCGGCATAGCTCTCACCACCAATTGTCTCGACCAGATTGACCGCCCCCGTATCGGGCAGGGTGACGATGGCATTGGGCAGATCGAAGACAGGGAATTTCGGTGCGGACAGGAAGAAGTTGGGCACCAGCACATCGACCTGGATCTGCACCTGCTGGCCGGGAACGATCGGCGGCTTGGTCAATAGTTCGACGCGCGCTAGAGGTTCGCCGGCACGCAACGCGCCTACCGCCGCGAGCAGGAACAGCAGAACAGCAAACAGGCGCCGCATCATGGCTTCGTCCCCTCTGCCTCGATGGCGAATTTACGCGCCAGGAGATCGGTGGGCGTGACTTGAATATTGCGCATCCACATCTCGGCCGTCTGCTGGGCGAGATCGACCTTGCCGGCCTCGCCCTTGCTGCCCTTGTTGTCAAACTGGACCGAGTCGGGCTTGAGATTAGGGCCTTGTTCCTGCTCCTTCTCTTCCTCCTTGCGATCGGCGATGATCTTCTCGACCAGCGCCAGATTGGCTTTCGCCTCGGGCCAGTCGGGGCGTGATTTCAGAGCTTCCCGATAACTCGCCGCCGCATCGTCGAGCCGGTCGAGATGAGCGAGCGTATTGCCCTGATTATAGGCGCTCTCGGCGCTTCTCACTTGCGCGAAGGCATCGACCGCCTCGGCGAAATGTCCGGCACGGTAGAGCGCCACGCCGCGCCACATCGGATCGGCGAAATGCGCCGCCGCCTTTTCATAGTCGCCCTTCTCGAAGGCGAGCCTGCCCTGCTGATCCGGCGTCAGCCACATGCCGATGAAATCGATATCGGCGGCCTGTGCCCTACCGGGGAGAAGCAGGCCGCCGGCGAGCAAGGCCGTCACGGCCCATTGCACCGACCAGCCGCGACGGAACCAGAAAGCGCCGAAGCCGGCGATGGGGATGGTCAGCCACCAGCCGGCATCGCGCCAATGTGTCTGGCCTTCCGCCAGTTTCGCTTCAAGATGCGTGCGGATGCGCTGCGTGATCCAGCGTATGTCGCTGTCGTCCGGCGTGATCGTGGCGACCGCAATTCCGGTGTCGCGTCCGAAACGGCGCAATTGCTCGACATCGAGCTTGG
The DNA here is from genome assembly GCF_011046735.1 of Nordella sp. HKS 07. NCBI lineage: Bacteria > Pseudomonadati > Pseudomonadota > Alphaproteobacteria > Hyphomicrobiales > Nordella > Nordella sp. HKS 07. Next base: position 980,929 of record NZ_CP049258.1, read on the forward strand.
CCAATATGCGCCCCCCCGCATCGGAGAGATATTGTCCTTCGCCGGTCTTTACCGGTCCGCCTTCGGCGGTGCCGACACCCAGGATCATGATTTCATTGTTGCCGCCCTGACGCTTGAAGGCGTCGAGCGCTCCGGGCTCCACGCCATCGGTGAGGAACAACATGGTGCCCGGCACGTCTTCGCGCGCCAATCCCTGTTCGGCGACTTTCAGAGCTTTCGCCGTGTCCTTGCCGGCCACCGGCATGATGCGGGTCTGGAGCGCGGCCACATAGGTATTGACGAGGCCGGCATCCTCGGTGAGCGGCAGTACCATATGGGCGCTGCCGGCATATACGAACACGGCGGTGCGGGCACCCGGGCGCCGTTTCAGGATGTCCTGCACCTTGAGCTTGACCCGTTCGAGGCGCGAGGGGGTGATGTCGATCGCATCCATCGTCGGCGACAGATCGATGACCAGCGCAAGCGGCGCCTTGTCTTCGACGAAGGGTGGCCGCTGGCGCTGCCAGGTCGGGCCTGCCGCGGCAATGGCGCCGAGCGCCAGGAAAAGCGCGATGAAATGCACCGGCTGCCAGCCCCGTCCGCTCTCACGGTCGATCAGGAGACGATCGAGCAGATGCGGCGCGATCATGTCCTTCCAGCGCGTGCGCGCATCGCCACGCCGGCTGATCAGCAACACAAGCACCAACGCGGCGGGAATGACAATGAGCCACCACGGCCTGAGGAAATGAAAATCGCCGATCATGGCGCCGCCCTCGCCCGCTCCCCGAGGCTCGCGCCGAGCCAAGCAAGCAGATGATAGAGAAGCACCAGCAGGACGGCCGCACCGAGCGGATAATGAAAGAGCTCGATGACCGGGCGCCAGGATAAAGTCTCCTGATTGGCGGGCGTGATCTCGTCGAGCGTCGTGTAGATCTGGGCAAGCTGTGTCTGGTCCTGGCCGAAGAAATAGCGCCCGCCGGTCGCCACCGAGATTTTCTGCAGGCCCGCCACATCGAGCTTTTCCTCACCCGTTGCGTCCGGATCACCGATGCCGACCGTGTGGATCACGATCCCGTTCTGCGTGGCGATGTCGGCGGCGCGGTCGGGCGGCATGCGGCTTGCCGTGTCATTGCCGTCGGTGAGCAGGATGAGCACCTTCTCCGGCGCCTTGCTGTCGGCGAACATCTTGATCGCCAGACCGATGGAATCGCCGAGCGCGGTGCGCGGCCCCGCCATGCCGGGCAGCGCTTCCTCGACCATCAACTGGACCGTCGCATGATCGAGAGTGAAAGGCACCAGCGGATAAGGCGCATCGCCGAAGGCGATGAGACCCAGGCGGTCGCCTTGCCGCTTCTTGATGAAATCGCCGACCACTTGCTTCACAGCGGCGACCCTTGTCTCCGTTTGCCCGGCGGGATCGCGGAAGTCGCGCGTATCCATGGATTGCGAAAGATCGAGCGCCAGCATCAGGTCGCGTTGCGGCTCGGTTTTGGTGATCGGCGGCTCGACATATTGCGGCCGCGCCAGCGCAAGCACGATAAGCAGCCAGCAGAGTGGCGCCAGCAGACGCTGCGCCCAGTTGCGCCGTGGAACTATCGAACCTTCCGTCGGTTTCACCCCGGCCGCTTCCGCAACCTCATCGAAGAACGGGATGCGCAACGCCGCGACCGTCTTGCGATAGGCGGGCACCAGCCACCACACGAGGATCGGTAGCGGCAGAACGGCAAGGAGCCAGGGCTGGTCAAGCTGATACATGATGCCTCTCGATCCAGCGGCGCGCCGCGGCGGCGAAGCGCCTCGCGTCGCTTTCGGCGATGGCGGAAAGATCGCCGGGCGCGTGATATTCCAGGTCATCGAGGAGCCGCGATGCCGGGGGAGCGGAGAGCTCACCACCATCATTCTGCTTCAGGAAATCGACCCAGGCTTTGCCGCTGAGCGACGCCGTGGCGGTGCGCGGCCAGGCCCTGAGCGCCACACGCTTCAGAAGCTCGGCGATGCCCGCGACCGCCTCGGCGCGGCCATGATCACCGCTGAGCGTCGTCTCGAGACGGGCGAGCTCCGCCAACGCCTCGCGGCGATATCGATTGGCCACATAGCGCCGGTGCCGGCGCAACAGCGTCCAGGCGATCAGCAGCAGAAGAAGGAATGCCAGAGCCAGCCAGCCCCAGGTCTGCGGCATCCACGAGATGGGTTCCGGCAAGACGATGTCGTTCAGCTTCTCCAGCGCCAGCCGGGTGAGGGGATCGGGTCCGGGCGCGGTCTGCTCCATGTTCAGCGCCGGCGCTGCCGCCAGGCCAATTGGCCGAGCGTGCGACGCAGTTGCGGTGCGGTCTCTTCCGCCGTCGAGACGAGCAGCATCGGCAGCCCGAGCTCCTGCTGCCAGGCGAGCAATTCCTCGCCATGACGCCTGGCAAAATCGGTGATGCCACTCCTCACCTTGCCGTGGGCCATGGCGAGTTCCGCCTGCAGGCTGCCGCCCGAAACGACGATATCGCCCGACTGCGGCAGCTCGAGCATGAAAGGGTCGTAGACGAGCATCGCGACCACGTCGTTGCTCACGGTGAGCCGCAGCAGAATATCGCGGGTGCGCGGCCCATGGCCCTCGAAATCGCTGATGATGACCACCAGGTGATCATGCTGCGCGACATTGGCGACGGCTTCGAGCACGCGGTCGAGCTGCTCGGTCCCGCGCAGTTCGGTCGAGTCCGCGTTCAGCTTCGCATTCTGCCGGGCGATCGCCGTGGCGAGCCCGATCACCGCGGTCCGGCTGCGCTGCGGCTTCAGCTCCTCTATTCGGTTGTCGTTGAAAATGAAACCGCCGACCCGGTCGCCGAGCGTCATCACCCGCCAGGCCGACAGCGCCGCCGCCTCGGCCGCGGTGACGGATTTCATGTTCAGGCGGCTGCCGAAGAACATGTTGAGGCGCTGGTCGACGACGATCAGCGCCGGACGATCCTTCTCCTCGTCATAGACACGGACGAAAGGCTTGCCGGTGCGCGCCGTCACCCGCCAGTCGATGGTGCGGATATCGTCTCCCGGCAGATAGTTGCGCAGCTCCTCGAAGGCGAGACCGCGTCCGCGCATCTGCGAGGCGTGACGGCCGGCGAGCAAACGATGCACCGGCTGCTTGCGGAGGAAACTGAAGTCACGGGCCTGGGCTTCGAGCGCCACGAGGCTCTCGACCGTCACATGGACGCCCTTGTCGGCGACGGGCGTTTCGGCACGCCGCAGCTGAACACCCTTCGCTCGTCCGAGTGCCGCCAGGGAGAAGCCCATTCATGCCTCCGATTCAATCAATCTGGCGCGGGATTGTTGCGAAAAACCGGTGTCCACTTTTTCGCATCCCGCGCTAGGCAACCGCCACCAGCTCGACGACGCGGTCGATCGCCTGGTCTGCACTTACCCCCGCCGCATGCGCCTCATAAGAGAGGATGAGGCGGTGGCGGAACACATCATGCACTACCGCCTTCACATCGTCGGGACTTACGTAATCGCGGCCCGAGAGCCAGGCCTTGGCGCGGGCCACCTTGTCGAGGCCGATCGAACCGCGCGGGCTGACCCCGACCTGGATCCATTGGCCCAGATCCTTGTCAAGCTTCTCGGGTTCGCGCGTGGCATAGACCAGGGCCACGATATAATTCTCGACCGGTTCGGCGATCGTAATCTTCCCGATCTCCTGGCGTGCCGCGAATATCGTCTTGGGATCGAGCTTTGCCGGCGCCGCTTTCTTGTTGCCTCCGCTCTTGCTCTGGTTCTCGCTCTCGTTCTCCTCGCCGCGCACAAGCCGCATGATCGCCGCTTCCGCCGCGCGCGCCGGATAGTCCACTTGCACATGCATGAGAAACCGGTCGAGCTGCGCCTCGGGCAACGGATAGGTGCCTTCCTGCTCGATGGGATTCTGCGTCGCCATGACGAGGAAGAGCTGGGGCAGGCCGTGGCTTTCGCCACCCACCGTCACCTGGCGCTCCTCCATCGCCTCGAGCAGGGCCGACTGCACTTTGGCAGGCGCGCGGTTGATCTCGTCCGCCAGGATGAGATTGGCGAAGATCGGCCCCGGCTGGAACTTGAATTCACCCTTTCCGCCTTCGCTGAAATAGACCTCCGAGCCTGTGATGTCGGCAGGCAGAAGATCCGGGGTAAACTGCACTCGCGACAGCTTGGCGTCGAGATTCTTGGCGAGGCTCTTGATCGCCCTGGTCTTGGCGAGGCCGGGAAGCCCTTCGACCAGCAGATGTCCGTCGCTCAGGAGCCCGAGCAAAAGGCGCTCGACCATGCCTTCCTGGCCGATGATCAACTGGTTGATGCGCTTGCCCAGCTCGACGATGTCGTCACGTGCCGTCATTGCCCCTCTCCGCTGGTGAACCATTCATAATAGGCGTTGCTGCTTCGGGCTGCGGTGATCTTGTCCATCTGGCTCTGCCAGCCCCGACGATCGCCGATATAGGCGTAGACGCCGGCCTGGTAGAATGTATCGAGGAGATCGCGCTCGCGCCGCATCTCGGCCTGGAACACAGCATCGCCGCCGATGACCGGCGGATCACGGCGCAGTGCGAAGAGCTCGATCAGAACAAGCACGAAGGCATCGGGCCTGACCCAGGGTGCATATTCGATGCGCGGTCGGTCGTCGGTGACGGCGGGTGCCGAACCGGCGAAGCGGATAAGCCCGTCACGGTCGCTGATCCAGGTGGCAAGCAGCGCCGCCGGCGACGATATCCCAACCTCGGCGAGCGCAGCGCGAATCTCCGGTTCATTGAACCGCCGCGTGATCGTCGCGAGATCGAGCCGCATCGGCTCGAAGGAGCCGATCAGCAGCATCTCATGCAGTTCCGTCGTCCACAGCGTGGCATGGGGAAAGACGTCGATGAAGCTCTTCACCAGCGAGCGGGTGTCGTCTTCGTTCTGAGTGGGCAGCGGCAGCCACTGCGCCACCATGCCGCCGGAGGCGAGGCGTGTCGCCGCCAGCCGGTAGAAATCGGTGGAATAGAGATTGGCGACGCCCGCCGCCGAGGGTGGCGGCGGTTCGAGCGTAATGAGGTCGTAGGTGTCCGCGCTCTGCAGGAGCTCGCGGCGCCCGTCGCGCAGGCGGATATCGAGCCTTGGATCCTGCGGCGCGCCGTAATTGCCGGTAAAGCTGGCGGCGGCGCGGTGCACGCTGGGCAGCAACTCCGCCGCCACCCGCCGCTCGAGACTTGGCACAGTAAGCAACGCGCCGGCGGTGATCCCGGTGCCGAGGCCGACGACCAGCGCCGATCTCGGCTCGCCTTGATGGATGATGAGCGGCAGCAGCGCCTGCAGCCGCATATAGCGCAGCGACGGCAGTGAATCGCCGGTATTGGAGACGCCCTGGATATAGAGTCGCCGGAAGGTCCCCTTGCCGCCTTTCTGTTCGACCACCGCCACCGTGGCGCCCCGCCCTTCTTCATAGAAGACGATCTTGCCCTTGCGGGCGGCGGGTAGCAGCGTCGCGAGCTTGTCCGTGGGAATGACGGCAGCCGTCAGGCAGATGGCGATGGCGGCCGCGAGCGTGGCGGCCACGAGCCGGCCGTTCTGCCGCCGCCACAGGACAGCGAAGAGGCCGATCGCCGCCGCGGTGATCGCGAGCACCGCGAGCGTGCGCACCAGACCCAACTGCGGCACCAGCACGAAGCCGGTCAGCACGGTACCGGCAATCCCGCCCAGCGTATTGAGAGCCGCCACCGCGCCGACCCCTTGCCCGACATGGCCGTCGGCGACGATGAGGCGAAGCGCCGCCGGGAAAGCGGCGCCCAGGAACAAGGTCGGCAGGAAGACGACGGCCAGAGCGGCGACGGCGAAGCGCGCGCTCATGCGGGCGAGGTCATTCTCGCTCAGCGCCCATGTCGCCCTTTCGGCAAGCGTCTGGAGATCGATCAGCCAGTCGCCAAGCAGGGCCATCTGGAGGAGTGCGGCGAACCCGGCAAGGGCGATGAGCAGGCCGAAGATGCCCCAGGGATCGCGGACCCGATCGGCCCAGCGCGCAAACAGGGCCGCCCCCAAAGCCAGGCCGGCCAGATAGGTCGCGAGCACGACCGAGAAGGCGAAGGCGCGTGTGCTCATGAACTGCACGATCGCCTGCGACCAGACGATCTCGTAGCCAAGCGCCACGCCGCCCGCCAGCGCATAGAGCACGATGGCGAGTTTCGCATCGCGTGAAAAACCGGCCGCCTCCTTCGTCTCGAGCGGAGACGGCGTGGCGCCGCGATCGGCGAGGACAGCGCCCAAAGCCGCCAGGAGCCCGATGGCGGCAGCGGCAAGGCCGGTGCCCTTGATGCCGAGGCTCGGGATGAACAGGAAGGAGGAAAGCAGGGCTCCGGCAATGGCGCCGAACGTATTGGCGGCATAGAGCCCGCCGCCATTTCTGCCGATGGTCGCGGCAGACGCCGTCAAGGCGCGGACCAGCACCGGCAGCGTGCCGCCCATCAGGAAGGCGGGAAGTCCGACCAGGGCGAAGACCATCAGCCAGGCCAGTAGTTCCACATTCGTCGCGAGCGCGGCGAACCAGGGCGGCGCCGCCGCCAGCAGCCAGGTCGCGGCAACGCCCAGCACCGCAACGCCGGTCTCGAGCCCGGCATAGAAGAGAAATGGCCTTCGGATCCGGTCGGCCAGGCGTCCCAGCGCAAGACCACCAAGTGCAAGCCCGGCGAAGAAGGCGCTGACCCCGACCGTGACGGCGAAGATGTCGATGCCGACCACGAGCGAAAGCTGTTTGATCCACAGGATCTGGAAAGTGAGCGCGGCAAGGCCGGAGCCGAAGAGCAGCAGCGCCGGCCACAGCGCGCTCGAACGCGCTGCCTGAGGAAACCCGGTTGCGCGATGCCGCCTCACGTTACCGATCGCGGCTCTCATGCCGGACGGCCCAACGCCACCCACTCATCTTGCCCCACCATGGAGAACCCTTCTGTCATGGAGATGAGGGGCGCACCGGATTTGCCGATGCGTCCCTCGCGATGCACTGCTTATGCAGATATTGTTCTATTCCTTCTGGTCGAGAGATTTCATCAAGGCCTCCACCATCTGATCGACGCTGAAGCTCGCCGGCCGCTGGCTGGGCGGATAATCCTTGAAGGTCCCAAGGAACGGCGCGACGCGCCACACGCCATACTGGATCAGATAGGCGTTCTTGGCCGTCCAGTCATAATACTGGTCCGAGACGACATCCGCGCGCTCGTAAGGATCCATGCGCAGATTGAAGACCTTCGGCGCGCGCAGCGGCGTGAAGGGGTTGGCCCAGACCGCGAAGCCGCCGGGGGCGCGCTGCTCCGCGAAGACGATCTTCCAGTTATTATATCGATAGGCAACCAGCTCACCGTCGTCGTTGAAATAATAGAAGTCTTCACGCGCAGACTTTGGCTGCTCGCCCGTGAGATAAGGCAGCTGGTTATAGCCATCGAGATGGACCTTGGCGTCCTTGTCGCCAAGCTTGGTGCCCTTCAGCAGGCGGTCTTTGATATCCTTGTCGCCGGCGGCGGCGACCAATGTCGGGAACCAGTCGAGACCTGAGACCATCTCGTTTGAGACCTCACCCGCCTTGATCTTGCCGGGCCAGCGGATCATCGCCGGCACACGGAAAGCACCTTCCCAGTTCGTGTCCTTCTCGCTGCGAAATGGCGTCGTCGCGGCATCCGGCCATGACCACTGATTGGGTCCGTTGTCGGTGGTGTAGACGACGATCGTATTATCGGCGATTTTCAGGTCGTCCAGGGCCTTCAAGAGCTTGCCGACATCGCCATCATGCTCGATCATGCCATCGGCATATTCATTGCCCGGCATGCCGCTCTGGCCCTGCATGGATTCGCGCACATGAGTAAAGGCGTGCATGCGCGTCGTGTTCATCCAGGTGAAGAAAGGTTTTCCGGCCTTGGCCTGCTTTTCCATGAAGGTGATGGCCGCAGCCGTGGTTTCATCGTCAACGGTTTCCATCCGTTTCCGGTTCAGCGGGCCGGTATCCTCGATCTTGCCGTCGGCGAAGCTGTGCAACACGCCGCGTGGCGAGTTGCTCTTGACGAACGCCGCATCATTCTTGGGGTAATAGGGCCGTTCCGGCTCCTCTTCCGCATTGAGATGATAGAGATTGCCGAAAAATTCATCGAAGCCATGATTGGTCGGCAGGAATTCATCGCGATCACCCAGATGGTTCTTGCCGAATTGCCCGGTCGCATAGCCGAGCGGCTTGAGCGCTTCGGCGATGGTCACATCGCGCGCCTGAAGGCCGACAGTCGCGCCCGGTATGCCGACCTTGCACAGGCCGGTGCGCAGGCACACCTGTCCGGTGATGAAGGTCGATCGGCCGGCGGTGCAGCTGTTCTCGGCATAATAATCCGTGAACATCATGCCTTCCTTGGCGATCCGGTCGATATTCGGTGTCTTGTAACCCACGACACCCATGGAATAGGCGCTGATATTCGTCTGGCCGATATCGTCGCCGAAGATGACGAGGATGTTGGGCTTGGCGGCATCCTGGGCCTGGGCTTCCGACACTGGCGCCAGCGCCGACGACGCAAGCATCGAGGAAACGAGGACGGCGCCGGCGAAGAACCCGCCGGCGAGGCGGCTTAGCAGATTGCAGGGGAGATGTTCGTTGGCGTAGCATTCAGGCACTTGCTTCCGCATGACGTGGCCTCCTGTCAAAGAGAAACTCACCCGCTCCATCGATCCTCTCGATGGCGGGCGTTTGTCTGATCATTCCCACAACAGGCAAAACATTCTAGTTGGACCAAGGGCCTACTATGGAGTTCAGGGGGAGCCGAAAAAAACCGGGCCCCGGTTCGGGGACCGGGAGGGATTGGCCCGGACGGGGATGAGGGTCGGGGCCCGGAGAAGGAACCAGTCCCGGATGGATGGGGCCGCTCCTTGCTATTCGGAGGAGAACGCTGGAACGATCGCAAAGCGTGACGGGAGACGCAATTGCCCTTTGGCCCAATATGCCGGCATGATCTGATAGATTGGGCCATGGTCCAACTATCCCGACCCACCGATCCGACAGACCTTGTAGCGCGCCTCTCACACTCAGCGGACGATCGGAAGCACATCATGAGAACCGCGAAAGAAATTCACCTGGCTCGGATGAAGCGGACTTCATGACGGAGGCAGCAACAGCGAAGCTGAAGCTCGCCTCGCTCATCGGCATCGTGGTCGGATCGATGATCGGCGGCGGTATATTCGCGCTGCCCCAGGTGATCGCCGCCCATGCCGGCCCGGGCGGCGCGCTGCTGGGCTGGCTCGTCACCGGCATCGGCATGCTTATGCTGGCGCGCATATTCCAGAGTCTTGCCCTGCGCAAGCCGGAACTCGACGCGGGCGTCTTCGCCTACGCGCAAGCCGGATTCGGCAACTTCATCGGTCATGGCTCCGCTTGGGGCTACTGGATGAGCGCCTGGATCGGCAATGTCTCCTTTCTCGTCCTGCTCTTCAGTTCACTCGGACTCTTTTTCCCTGTCTTCGGTCAAGGCGACACGCCGGCTGCGGTGATCTGCGCCTCCCTGCTTCTATGGGCCTTGCATTTCATGGTCCTGCGCGGGATCGAGCAGGCGGCGGCCATCAATGCCGTTGCGACAGCGGCCAAGATCGTTCCGATCGCGATCTTCATCCTTATCGCCATCTTCGCATTCGATTCCGAGCTCTTCTTCGCCGATTTCTGGGGCGCACAAAGTCCCGATCTCGGCGGCGTCGCAAGCCAGGTGCGCGGAATGATGCTGGTCACTGTATTCGTCTTCATCGGCGTGGAGGGCGCCAATGTCTATTCGGGCCGCGCCGAGAAACGTTCCGATGTCGGCATCGCCACCATAGCCGGGTTCCTGGGCGTGCTTCTCCTGCTGATCCTGGTCAATGTTCTGTCCTTCGGCGTCATGTCGCGCGCCGATCTCGCGCATTTGCCCAATCCCTCGATGGCGGAAGTCCTGCGATCGGTCGTCGGCCGCTGGGGCGCGATCCTGGTCGCCGCGGGCCTGGCGATCTCGCTTCTGGGCGCCCTCCTCTCGTGGACACTTCTATGCGCGGAGATCCTTTCGGCCGCGGCGCGCGGCCACGCGCTGCCGCAACTGTTCGGGCGCGAGAACGCCAGGGGCGTACCGGCGCCGGCGCTGTGGCTAACCAACATACTCGTGCAGGTCTTTCTGCTGGCGACGCTTCTCCTGTCATCGGCCTATGTGACGCTGCTCAACCTGGCCACCACGATGATCCTCCTGCCCTATCTGTGGTCGGCGGCCTACGCGGCAAAGCTCGCCTGGACCGGCGAGACCTATCGGGAGGAACCGCGGCTGCGCCATATCGATCTGGCGCGCAGCCTCATCGCCGTGGCCTACGCCCTTTGGATCATCTATGCCGGAGGCCTCAAATATCTCCTCCTCTCGGCCATTCTCTATGCCCCGGGCATTCTTCTGTTCTGGTGGGCGCGCACCGAGCAGCGGCAGCCACCCTTCACCTCTGTCGAGAGGTACTACGCCGGCGCCTGCATCGTCGCGGCTGTGATCGGCCTCGCGGGACTGCTGAGCGGACACATCAGGTCATAGATCACGATGAATTTTCCTGCGCTGGACACTCGGCCGGTGTCAGGCCTTCCTGGCCTTCCCGCGCGCTTCCGCTTTTTCACCCGTGCCGCGCGCCACCTGGCCAAGCACCCGGCCGAGCCGCTTGGCCAGGATCTGCATCGAATCAGCCTCGACCGCGCGATAGGCGGCGATTAGATTCTCGCCGACTTCGGTGAGGCGGGCGCCGCCGCCATGGGCGCCGCCGGTCACCGCGGCGATCACCGGCTCCTTGAACATATGGTTCATCTCATCGATGAGGAGCCAAGCGCGCCGGTAGGACATGTCCATCTCGCGCGCTGCCGCCGAGATCGAGCCTGTCTCGGCCACGAGCTCGAGCAGGCGCACTTTGCCGGGGCCGATGCGCTGCTCAGGCCCGAATTCGATCCGCACGGAGGCTTTGGGATAAGTCATGTCCCGATATTAGCGCGCATCTCAGTTCATATTCCAGCCATGGCTCACCACGATCGACTGCCCGGTGAGCGCGCTGGTCTCGAAGCCGGCCAGCATCAAAGCCACTTCGGCGACGTCCTCTACGGTGGTGAATTGCTGGTCGACCGTGTTGCCGAGCATCACCTTCTTTACCACCTCCTCTTCGGAGATGCCGAGATCGCGGGCCTGTTCGGGGATCTGCTTCTCGACCAGAGGGGTGCGCACGAAGCCCGGGCAGATGACATTGCTGCGCACGCCATAGGGGCCGCCTTCCTTCGCCAGCGTGCGGGCCAGCCCCAATATCCCATGCTTGGCCGCCACATAGGCCGATTTGAGCGGCGAGGCTTCCTTCGAATGGACCGAGCCCATGAAGATGATGCTGCCCGACTTCTTCCTGTACATATGCGGCAGGCAAGCCTTGGCGGTGAGAAAGGCGCCATCGAGATGGATGGCGATCAGCTTCTTCCATTCGGCGAAGGGGAAGTCCTCGATGCGGTGCACGATCTGGATGCCGGCATTGCTGACCAGGATATCGACACCGCCGAATTGCCGCACCACCTCGGCGACGCCGGCATTGACCTGCTCCTCGCTCGTCACGTCCATCGCGATGCCGACGGCCTTGCCGGGTCCCTGCTTGCTCAGATCGGCAGCGGCCGCCTGGGCCGCATCGGCTTTGAGATCCGCGATGGCGACGACCGCGCCTTCCGCGACATAACGTCTGGCGATGGCAAGCCCGATGCCGCTGGCGGCCCCCGTGACGATGGCGATCTTCTTGTCGAGCTTCATGAGGTGGCTCCATGCTTTTCGGATAAGGGAGGTTTCTTGGTTAGATCGAGCACGGTCACGCCGGGCTTGGGCGGCATGCAGTCCTGCCAGCGCTCATGCGCCAGCGTCGTCAGCACATCCTTGCGCCCCTGCTCCCAATGCTCATCGACCGACACGCGGGAAAAATCATAATCACGCGCCTGCGTCTCATAAGCTCGCCCGCGATGAATGAGATGGACGATGATGACCGCCGGCTCCTCGCCGATCTCGGCGAGCAGCCTCGCATCCGCATCGCCACGAAGCTCGGGCGGCAGCTTGCGCAACAACCGCGCCAAGGCGGCGCGATATTCGATGCGCTTCGCCGCCATGTCGGTGTTGAAGCGCGTGCGGCTCGAATAGCGGATCTCCTTCTCGCGCTCGACCGCCTCCAGGAGATTTTCCGGCACCGATCCCCGGGCGCTGAACAAATCGACCTGAAAAATGAACTTCTGCGGCGCCGGACTTTCATCCAGCACATATTGCAGGGGCGTGTTGGAAACGATGCCGCCATCCCAATAATAATCGCGGCCGATTTTGACCGGCGGCAGGCCGGGCGGCAGCGCGCCCGAGGCCAGCACGTGCTCTGGCTTGAGCGGCTCCTTTTCCTTGTCGAAGAAGCTCAGATTGCCGGTCGAGATATTGACGGCGCCGACACTGAGGCGCGGGCCTTCGCGGTTGAGATAGTCGAAATCGACAAGTTCGGCCAACGTCTCGACCAGGGGCTCCGTCGAATAGTAGCTGACCGAGCCTGGCCCGTCGGATGCCATGAAGACCGGCGGCGGGAAACGCGGCGTGAAGAAGCCTTTCACCCCGAAGGCGAGGCTCGACAGTGCGCTCGCCTCGTTGAAGAAGGTGCGGTGCCGTCCGTCGCCGACGAGTGGAATGCCGAGCACGCCCGAGGAGACGCGCTCCCAGAAACGACGCAGCCGGGTGACGCGGTTCTCCGGACGATTGCCGGCGATGATCGCGCCGTTGATGGCGCCGATCGAGATACCGGCGATCCAGCCAGGCGAGAAGCCATGCTCACTCAACGCTTCGAAGACGCCCGCCTGATAAGCGCCGAGCGCACCTCCTCCTTGCAGGACCAATATGACATTGTCCCGGTCTTTCAACGGTGCCGTGGCCATGGCCGACCCTAGCTTGGTTCGATGTTGCATTGCAACATAGCATGCGTGAATTCGTTGTAAGGGTCTGGTCGAATGCCGCTTTTGCTGACAATCTGACGGCACGACAAAAACGGAATCACAGGGAGACCGACCATCATGAAGATGACTTTCACGCTCGCGGCCCTGACTTTGGGCGCGACCATGGCCTTGAGCCAGGCCGGTTTTGCCGGCGCAGTGCTCGACGGGGTCATGAAGAACCAGCTGATGATCGAGACGACCGACCGCGCCTATCCGCCTTTCTCTTATATCGACGACAAGGGCGAGGTGATCGGCTTCGACATCGACGTGGCCAAGGAATTCGCCAAAAGGCTCGGCGTCGACATGAAGACCGAGACGCCATCCTGGGAGATCATCACCGCCGGCAACTGGAAGGGCCGCTGGGACATTTGCATCTGCTCGATGACGCCCACCAAGGAGCGCGCCGAGGTGCTCGATTTCGTGGTGCAATATTATTCGGCGCCCGCCGTCGTCGTGGTGAACACCGACAACAACGAGATCAAGGGGGCGGCCGACCTCAGCGGCAAGAAAGTGGGCGCGCAATCCGGCACCACTTACGAGAAATACATCATGAAGGACCTGGTCATCGACATTCCGGGCGCGGAAGCCGTGACCTATCCCTTCAACGAGCTGACCCCGGTGCCCTATGATTCGGAAGACACCGCCTTTCAGGACCTGGCGCTCGGCACCGGCAAAAGGCTCGACGCGATCGTCAGCAATTACCTCACCGCCATGGAGCGCGTGAAGAATGCTCCCGACAAGTTCAAGATCGTCGGCGACCCGGTCTTCGGCGAGCCGATCTGGGTCTCCGTCGACAAGGGCGATCCCGAATGGCAGGCCAAGATCAAGGAGATCTTCAAGCAGATGTCGGATGACGGCACGCTCAAGCAGATCTCCGAAAAGTGGGTCGGACGCGACATCACGACCAAGCAGTGAGCGAAACTCCTTTGCCTGAAGCCGGGGCTGGGACTGTCCCGGCCCCGACTTTTCCCAAGAGCTCGGATGCGAATTTCCGGCTGCGCGTGATTGCGGTCTGGGCGACGCTGTTCGTGCTCTTCGTCTTCTTCTTCCTGAGCTTCGATCTCAAATTCTCCTTCATACTGGAGAAGCTGCCCTTCCTCACCGGCCTCACGCTCACGCGCGACGGCTTCCTCCAGGGTGCCGCACTCACCCTCTTCGTCTGCTTCTTCGCCATCATCGCCTCGATCATACTGGGCTTCATCTCGGCACTGGGGCGCCTGTCGCGGAACCCGGTCTTCTACGGCATCTCGACCTTCTACACGTCGTTCTTTCGCGGCACGCCGCTGCTCGTGCAGATCTTCCTCATCTATCTGGGCCTGCCGCAGCTGGGCCCGGTGCCGGCTGCGGTGCCGTCCGGCATCATAGCTTTGTCACTCAATTACGGCGCTTACCTGAGCGAGATTTTCCGCTCCGGCATCATGTCGGTGCCCAAGGGCCAGCGCGAGGCCGGCGCCTCGCTGGGCCTGCATCAATGGGTGGTGATGTGGCGTATCGTGCTGCCGCAGGCGATGCGGGTGGTGATCCCGCCGACCGGCTCGCAGTTCATCTCAATGCTCAAGGACTCGTCCCTCATCTCGGTGATGGGCGTGTGGGAGATCATGTTCCTGGCGCAGTCTTTCGGGCGCACCGCCTATCGCTATATTGAGATGCTGACCACCGCCGCGGTGATCTACTGGATCCTGTCGATCTGCTTCGAGATCGTCCAGGCCCGCCTCGAGGCCCATTATGGCAAGGGCTTCAAGGAGCGGCACTGATCAAGATACAGGGTACATACAGGGTAAAAACGGCAACTCAATGGGTTAGTGGCTGACTCATATCAAGAGAAGCAGCGAACGATCAAAGCGTGCGGGCTTCAGAAGGAGTCGCCACCACTCTTTATCCCATTGTTTGCGCTCGATTTCCGCTTACCAGGAATATCTCACCCCGGCATTGCCGGCGACCGCGTCGAGATCGTACGAGAACTGATAATTGCCACGCAGGAAGCCCGACCAGCCTTCGGGTGCGGCCACGCTGAAGCCCAGCGATATGTCGCCGACCGTCTCGCCCGGATTGTCCGAGACACCGAAGGCCGGGAAGCCGGGCGTGGCGATGGTCGCATCATTGTCGCCGTTGAACTCCTGCCACACGCTGGCCGTCACGTCCGACGAATAGACCACCTGGTTCGCCGCCGTCTGGTCATAGCCGAGCCTCAGGCCCAGCCGGCCGCGCACGCTCGTCTCGTCGTCGAAATCGACCGTGCCGCCGAAGACCTCGGCATCGTCGATGTCGGTGTAGAGCACCGCCAGCGCCGCCTGCGGCTCGATGAACAGGCCTTCGCCGCCCCCGATCTTGTAGCCGGCATCGATCAGGCCGCCGAGATTGAGGCCATCCGCGTTCTCGTCGTCAGCGCCCGGCGCATCGGGATCGATGGTGATGTCGAGGAAGTCCGCCTTGACCACCATGTCGACATAGAGCGCGGCAGGATCAACGACCGGAGAACTCGATCACGAGGAGTTTTGTTCAACCTACCGCCCTCACCCTGAGGCGGCCGCGAAGCGGCCCTCGAAGGGTCGCTTCATCCTGATGGATGCTTCGAGGCTCCCCCGGCTCAAAGTCGGGGTCGCACCTCAGCATGAGGGTGTATTGAGAAATGCGATTCGTTCTAAAGCCATCCCCGCGCTCGCGCGCAAAAGGAAAGGGCGGGATAACTCCCGCCCTGACCAGCTTCCAATTGCGCTTTTCGGTCCGATAGCTTTACGCCGCCTTGGACTTCGACTTCGCCGCCTTGAGGGTGAGGCCGTCCTTGCCGGCGCCCACATCCACCGTATCGCCATCGGCGACCTGGCCGGCGAGTATCTCCTCGGCGAGCGGATCCTGCAGAGACTTCTGGATCACCCGCTTGAGGGGTCGCGCGCCATAGGCCGGGTCGTAGCCCTTGTCGGCCAGCCACTCATGCGCCGCCTTGTCGAGCTTCACCGTGATCTTGCGATCGGCAAGCAGCTTCGCCAGCCGCTCCAGCTGGATGTCGACGATGGCGCCCATATGCTGACGCTTCAACCGGTGGAACAGGATGATCTCGTCGAGCCGGTTGAGGAATTCGGGACGGAAGTGGCTCTTCACCACGGCCATCACCTGGTCCCGTACCTCATCGACATCCTGGTCCTCGCCGAGGCTGACCAGATATTCCGAGCCCAGATTGGACGTCATCACGATGAGCGTATTGCGGAAATCCACCGTGCGGCCCTGGCCGTCGGTGAGACGGCCGTCATCCAGCACCTGGAGCAGCACGTTGAACACATCGGGATGCGCCTTCTCGATCTCGTCGAACAGCACGACCTGATAGGGCCGGCGGCGTACCGCTTCGGTGAGGGCACCCCCCCTCGTCATAACCGACATAGCCCGGAGGCGCGCCGATGAGGCGGGCGACGGAGTGCTTCTCCATGTATTCCGACATGTCGATGCGCACCATCGCATGCTCGTCGTCGAACAAAAATGTGGCGAGCGCCTTGGTGAGCTCGGTCTTGCCCACGCCC
The DNA here is from genome assembly GCF_011046735.1 of Nordella sp. HKS 07. Taxonomy (NCBI): domain Bacteria; kingdom Pseudomonadati; phylum Pseudomonadota; class Alphaproteobacteria; order Hyphomicrobiales; genus Nordella; species Nordella sp. HKS 07. The sequence continues at coordinate 997,381 of NZ_CP049258.1, forward strand.
GTCGGTCCTAGGAACATGAAGGAACCGATCGGACGGTTGGGATCCTGCAGACCGGCGCGGGCGCGCCTGACCGCCGTCGAGACGGCCTTCACCGCCTCCGCCTGGCCGACGACGCGCCGGCCCAGCGCCTCTTCCATCTTGAGCAGCTTGTCACGCTCGCCTTCGAGCATCTTGTCGACCGGGATGCCGGTCCAGCGCGACACGACCTGCGCCACGTGGTTCTCGGTCACCGCCTCCTCGACCATGGGATTGCCCTTGGCCTGCTCCTCGACCTCCTTCAGCTTCTTCTCGAGCCCCGGAATGGTGCTGTAGGCGAGCTCGCCGGCCTTGGCGAAATCGCCCTTGCGCTGCGCCTGCTCGAGAAGGGTGCGGGCATCGCCGAGCTCCTTCTTGAGCGTCGCTGCGGAAGCGAGCTTCTGCTTCTCGCCCTGCCAGTTCTGCGTCAGCGCCGTCGAACGCTCCTGAAGGTCGGCCAGCTCCTTTTCGAGCCGGGCCAGCCGGTCCTTGGAGGCGCGGTCGGTTTCCTTCTTCAGGGCCTCGCGCTCGATCTGCATCTGCATGATGTCGCGGTCGAGGGCGTCGAGCTCTTCCGGCTTCGAATCGACCTGCATGCGCAGGCGCGACCCCGCTTCGTCCATCAGGTCGATGGCCTTGTCGGGCAGGAAGCGGTCGGTGATGTAGCGGTTGGAGAGCTGAGCCGCCGCCACCAGGGCCGAATCGGTGATCCGGACCTTGTGGTGCTCCTCATATTTCTCCTTGATGCCGCGCAGGATCGAGATCGTGTCCTCGACGGTGGGCTCGCTCACGAAGACCGGCTGGAAGCGCCGCGCCAGAGCGGCGTCCTTTTCGACATGCTTTCGGTATTCATCGAGCGTGGTGGCGCCGACGCAGTGCAATTCGCCGCGCGCCAGCGCCGGCTTCAACAGGTTCGACGCGTCCATGGCGCCGTCGGCCTTGCCGGCGCCGACGAGGGTGTGCATCTCGTCGATGAACAGGATGATGCCGCCATCCGACGCCGTCACTTCCGACAGCACCGCCTTCAGCCGCTCCTCGAATTCGCCGCGATATTTGGCGCCGGCGATGAGGGCGCCCATGTCGAGCGCCAAGAGCTTCTTGTCCTTGAGGCTCTCCGGCACATCGCCATTGACGATGCGCAAGGCGAGGCCTTCGGCGATGGCGGTCTTGCCGACGCCCGGCTCGCCGATGAGGACGGGATTGTTCTTGGTCCGCCGCGACAGCACCTGGATGGTGCGGCGGATCTCGTCGTCGCGCCCGATGACGGGGTCGAGCTTGCCCGCCCGCGCCGCCTCGGTGAGGTCACGCGAATACTTTTTGAGCGCGTCATAGGCCTGCTCGGCGGAAGCGGAATCCGCGGTGCGGCCCTTGCGCAGATCGTTGATCGCCTCATTGAGGTGCTGCGGCGTGACGCCGGCATCCTTCAGCGCCTTCTGGGCGTCCGATTTCTCGATCGATAAAGCCTGCAGCAAGCGCTCGGCCGTTACGAAACTGTCGCCGGCCTTCTGGGCGAGCTGCGAGGCGGCCTCGAAGACGCGCGCCGTCTCGGGCGCCAGATAGACCTGGCCGGCGCCGCCGCCCGACACTTTCGGCATGCGCTTGAGCGCCGCTTCGACCTCGGCCAGCACCTGGCGGCTGTTGCCCCCGGCGGACGCGATGAGACCGGCGGCGAGGCCTTCCTCATCGTCGAGCAGAACCTTCAGAAGATGTTCGGGGCTGAAGCGCTGATGGCCCTCGCGCAGCGCCAGCGCCTGGGCCGACTGGATGAAACCGCGGGCCCGCTCGGTGTATTTTTCAAAATCCATATGTACTCTCCTCCTCGGCACGTTTCCGGAGCCCGTCTGGCACTCCGTCCAACGCCGTCACTGGCTGATCGGATCATCCCACCCTGGACCAGAACCCTCAAGCTCGGCATTCCGCTCCAGGCAGATGATTTTCCATCCGAAATATGGGAACGATTTTCCCATCCGCAAGCTTGTCCGCCTGTCCGAAATCGATGAAAATGCGGGAGAATCGAACGAAAGGCGCAATGTCGCAGTGGCCTATGAACCAACCCGGCTCGAACGCCTTCTCCTGAGGCTCGAAGCGCAGCACAAGAGCCTGAACTGGGCGTTCGGCGAGATCCGGGACAAGCCCGGGCCCGTCTTCGAGCTTGGCCTCGGCCATGGCCGCACCTATGACCATATGCGCCGGCATCTGCCGGGGCGCGAGATCTTCGTCTTCGACCGCGAGATCGACTGCTTTCCCGATTGCACGCCTCCGGCGGAAGATTTCATTCTCGGCAAGCTGTCGGATACCTTGCCGGAAGCCCGCCACCGCTTCGCCGGAAAAGCCGTTCTGGTGAATTCCGATGTCGGGACCTATGACGAGGCGCTCAATGGCGAAATGGCCGATGTCGTGAGCGCGGCCCTGCCGGCGCTCCTGGCGCCGGGGGCGATCGTGCTTTCCGACCTGCCGCTGACGCTGCCTGACGCAAGCGCATTGCCGTTGCCGCCAGGCGTGCGCAGCGTGCGCTATTTTGTTTACCGCGCAGCCTGAAAGGCTTCCCCATCGGGGCTCGAGCAAGGGCGCCGGCGATGTTCCAAGAAAGACAAAGGCCGGGCTTGGGTTGCGCCGGCCTTCGTCAATATTCTGTGGCTATCGAAACACAAGCCCAACGGGCTTACGAAGCGTCCTCGGAGGAGGAGGCGGCCGCCTTCTCTTTCGCGGTGGCGCGTGGTTTGCGGGTACGGGTCGTCGGACGCTTCAAGAAAGAAGGCTGCGGACCGTCCCACTTCTCGGCGGCGCCATTGACCTCGGCGGCCGCGGCAGGCGGCGCGGGCTCCGCTATCGGCAGGCGCGGCTGCTCGACCTCGACCGGCTGCGGCTGAGGCTGCGGCTGGGCCTGAGGCTGCACCTGAGCCTGAGGCGGCTCTTCGCGCCTTGCCTGGTGCGGCGGTTGGCCCTGCTGGTTGTTGTAGCGGCCCTGCTCGCCACCTTCCCGCTGATCCCGGCGATTTTCCCAGCGCGGGCGGAAGCGGTTGCGGTCATTGCGGTCATTGCGGTCGCGGCCCTGCTGGTCCTGCGAGCGGCCCTGCTGATAGTCGCGATTGTCGCGGTGGTTCTGCTGATAGTCGCGCCGCTCCGGCCCCGGATCGAAACCGTCATTCTGCTCGCCCGCATCCTGGGCGAAAGCCGGACGCTCATTGCCGATCTCCGGCTGGCTGTCGTCGCCATCGGCGCCGGCCTCCATCTCATCATCGTCGCCGAACTCGTCCTCGGGGCGGCGGAACTGCGGCTGCATCTGCTGCTGATAGGCCTGGGCGGCAGCCAGGATGCGCAGATAATGCTCCGCATGCTGATAATAGCTCTCGGCCATCACGATGTCGCCGGAGACTTGCGCGTCGCGTCCGAGCTGAAGATATTTGTCGGCGACGGTCTGCGCGGTGCCGCGCACTTTTACATCGGGTCCATTGCTCTCATAGACGCGATTGAGCGGATTGCCGCCACCGCCGCCACCGCCACCACCATTGTGACGACGATTCCGGCCGCGGCCCCGCTTGTTATGCTGCCCTGGTCTCATTTGTTGCTCATGCCTTAGTTCAGATTCATTAAATCCGCGGTTTTCCCACACGCAGAGGCAAACCATGCCGGTCCGGCATGATTTCTGATCGACGATCGACTCTCAAACGAGCCCTGCCAAGTCGGTCCCTGTGGTTATAGGTAAGGTCTTGTTCTGCCTGAGAACGTATCCTGGCCAGGACCCGTTACATTTCAACCGCGCTATTCTTAATGTGGAAGGGACCATGTGCCCTGGTGGGCCGTCCCGACACCTGCCGTCTAGCGCAAATCGCAACGGGCAGAACGAAATACCAATAACAACGTAGCCCTTCCCCCCCGCTATTTCCAACCCCTTTTTTATCGCGCCTTGGCCTGTGTAAAACCGAGGCAGCGGACATGCCCGGCAAGATCCTTCCACCGGCTCTCCGGCACGAAGCCCCGGGCGTTGAAAATAGCTTCTATGTCAATAGCTTGCCCCTCACCGATCTCGACGATGACACGCCCCGCGGGGGCCAGGGACGAAACGGCTTCGGCGGCGATGCGGCGATAGGGCTCAAGGCCGTCGGGGCCCCCATCGAGAGCTGTCCCTGGGTCAAAATCTCGCACCTCGGCCGCCAGCGTCGGTAGAATCGCGCTGGGTATATAGGGCGGATTCGAGAGGATTAGGTCGAAGCGGCCCTCCACTCCCGCGAACCAGCTTCCCTCGATGAAGCTGGCCCGCCCCCCGACCCCATGGCTTTCGGCATTCCGGTGCGCGACGGCCAGCGCTGCAAGCGAGATATCGGTCATGACGGCATGCGCCAGAGGACGCTCGGCCAGGAGCGTTATGCCGATGGCGCCGGTGCCGGTGCCGAGATCGATGATATGGCAGGCGCGGTCGCGCGGCATGAAGGCGAGCGCCGCCTCGATTAGCGTTTCGGTATCGGGACGCGGATCGAGCGTCGCCGCCGTGACCGTGAAGACGCGGCCATAGAATTCGCGCTCGCCCAGAATGCGCGAGACGGGCTCGCCGCGCCGCCGGCGGTCGAGATACTCGTGAAAGCGCGCCACCGCCGCGGCCGCGATCTGGCGATCCGGATCCGCGATCATCGCTTCATGGCTGAGGCCGGTCGCTCTCTGCAGGAGCAGCCTGGCATCGAGCGCAGGTGTCGGATGGCCTTGGCGGTCGAGCGCCCGTTTCGCCGCCTTCAGCAGGCTTGCGACATCTCCACTCACGCCGCATCCGCCTCGGCGGCGGCGAGGAGCTCGGCCTGATGTTCCGTCATCAGTGCCTGGACCAGCTCATCCAGTCCCGGCCCCTCGATCACCGTGTCGAGCTTGTAGAGGGTGAGATTGATCCGGTGGTCGGTGACGCGGCCTTGCGGGAAATTATAGGTGCGGATGCGCTCGGAGCGGTCGCCGGAGCCGATCTGGCCGCGCCGTGCGGCGGAGCGCTCGGCATCGAGGCGCTGGCGCTCGCGCTCATAGAGCCTGGCGCGCAGGATCTTCAGCGCCTTCGCCTTGTTCTTGTGCTGCGATTTCTCATCCTGCTGGGCGACGACGAGACCGGTCGGAATATGGGTGATGCGCACCGCGCTGTCGGTGGTGTTGACCGACTGGCCGCCGGGCCCCGAGGAGCGATAGACGTCGATGCGCAGGTCGGCATCGTTGATCTCGATATCGACTTCCTCGGCCTCGGGAAGCACGGCCACCGTCGCCGCCGAGGTGTGGATGCGGCCTTGCGCCTCCGTCTCCGGCACCCGCTGGACGCGGTGCACGCCCGATTCGAATTTGAGCCGCGCATAGGCGCCCGCCCCGGTGATGGTGGCGATGATTTCCTTGTAACCGCCGTGATCACCCTCGCTCGCCGAGATCACCTCGACGCGCCAGCCCTGGATCGCGGCATAGCGCTGATACATGCGGAAGAGATCGCCGACGAAGATTGCCGCTTCATCGCCCCCGGTGCCGGCGCGGACCTCGAGGATGACATTGCGCTCGTCCGCCGCGTCCTTGGGCAAAAGCAATATCCTGAGCTGCTGCTCGAGCTGGTCGATGCGTTTGGCGAGCTCCGGCTTCTCGGCCTGCGCCATCTCGGCCATGTCGCGGTCGCCCGACCCGATCATCTCCTCGAGGCCGGCGAGATCGGCGCGCGCTTTGCCGAGCGCCCTGGCGGCCGCCACGACCTGGCTCAGCTCCGCATATTCCTTGGACAGCTTGACGAAGGTCTCACCCGACGCACCCTGGGCGAGCTCCGCCTCGATGACGGCGAAACGCTGCTGGATGCGGTCGAGCTTGGCTTGCGGAATGGCATTCATGATGCCGGGCTTGTAGAGCAAACCCCGCCAAAGTTGAAGACTTAGGCGATGAGGGTTTGCTCCTAGAGCGCTTCCCGCGAAAGTTGCTCGACTTTCGCGATAAGGAAGCGCTCCAGATATATGTAATCGAGCCTTTTTATCCCGTTTTGATCGAATCCCTTGATTCGATCAAAACGGGAAAGGCTCTAAGTTTTGAGCCGGCGGGTTTACCCGCGCTTTTCGAGCACCGGGATGTCGAGCGGCTGGCCGACAAGGATCTGGCCGGGCACGCCCAATATGCCGCGTTCCTTGCCGTCGATGATATAGGACAGCAGTCCGCCGTCGCGGGCGATGACCACCAGCCCCGGACGGTTGGGCACACTATAGGTGTCGCCAGCGCGCAGCATCTTGGTCATGACCACATTGCCCTGGGAATCCTCGATGCGCACCCAGACCGGCGCCTTGGCCTTGAGCACCAGGCGGGCACCCTCCTCGCCGGCGTCCGGCGCGTTCGCCACAGGCTTTGTCGTGTCTGGCTGGGGCAGCGGGGCCGCCTGTTGCGGCTCGGGCGGCGCCGAGGCTGCCGGGGCCTCGAAATTATCCTGGATGAGGGCGCCGATGCCGGAAAGCGCATCCTCTTCGGTCGCGGGCTCCTTGCCGGCGGCGGCGGTTTCTTCCATCACCTTGGGCTCGATCGCCTCGGGCATGGGCTCTTCGCTCACCGCGACATTCGTCTGGCTTTCGCCGGTCGAGGCGGTGGTCATCGGATCACCCTCGTCGGGCTGGGTCTGGGTCTCGTCCTGGACGATCTGCTGACCGGTGGATGTTTCGGGCACCGGCTGCATGACCCAGCTCGCGGTGGCGAACAGCAGGATGGCGCCGAAGCAGGAGCCGATCACACCGCCGGCTCCACCCGGGAAAGATTTGATATTGAAGCGCGGGAACGGCGGCAGCTTGCCGAATTTGAGGATTTTGGCACTCGACAAGGGCCCCGGATTGGCCGGATGCGCCTTGGCACCGGCGACCACCGGGCGCGGCAGGAAAGCCGCATAATGAGTGACCAGAGGCTCCGGCTCGAAGCCCATATACTCGCCGTAGATGCCGACCATTTCGAGTGCCTCGAGCCGCTCGGGCAGGCGCGTGAGGTCGCCCCGCTCGATGGCCTCGACATGATAGGGGTGAATGCCGGTGGCCTCGCCGATCTGGTCGAGGCTCAGCCCGCGCTTTTCGCGCTCGCGCTGCAAATACCAGCCGGCCTCACCGGCGGGGTTGAGATCGCCATCCGGCTTGGGCCGGAAGAATGGGGTCGCGTCGTCAAGCGCGGCATCACCATCGCGGTCGAGATCGGCTGAAACTGCATCCATGGAGCACTTCTCCAGACATCCGGCCTTAACCGGCCGGTAACGCTAATACTCTTCTGAAGATGCCTCAGAATGGTAAGCAGAAGGCTAACGCCGACCCATCTTGGGAAAGTTTAAATCAGCCGGATGCCGGCCGACTTGGCGTAATGGCTGAGCGCCTCGCGCACGGAATGATCGGGTCTGGCCAGAAGCGGTTCCATGAACTCCCACAATCTCTGCCGATCGGCCGTGAGGATCATGGTCTTGACCGGACCGATCGCCGCCGGCGCCATCGAGATCGAGCGCAAGCCCAGGCCGATCAACGCCATGGCCTCGATCGGCCGCCCCGCCATCTCGCCGCACAGATTGACCTGGACGCCGTGCCTCTCGCCCGCCACCACGATGGCGCGGATGGCGCTGAGCATGGCCGGGCTCAAGGGATCGTAGCGATGCGCAAGGCGCGGATTGGCGCGGTCTGACGCATAAAGGAACTGGATGAGGTCATTCGAGCCGATGGAGACGAAATCGAGCTCGGGCAGAAGCTGATCGAGCTGCCACACCAGCGCCGGCACCTCGATCATGGCGCCGATCTGGATCGCGGCGGGCAGCTTGTGGCCGTGCTTCTTCAGATGACGCTTTTCATCCTCGACCATCGCCTTTGCGGCGAGGAACTCATGCACCTCGGCGATCATCGGGAACATCACGCGCAAGGTCTGGCCGGCGCCGGCCTTGAGAAGTGCCCGTAGCTGCAGGCGCAGAAGCGCCGGCCGGTCGAGCGCCATGCGGATGGCGCGCCAGCCCATCGCCGGATTGTCTTCCTTCACGTGCCGGAGATAGGGGAGAAGCTTATCGGCGCCGATATCGAGGGTGCGGAAGGTGACCGGCCGCGCATTCGCGGCCGCGAGGATGCCGCGGTAGTGGCGCACCTGCGCATCGAGGCGCGGGAAATGCTGCGCCATCATGAACTGCAATTCGGTGCGGAACAGGCCGATGTTCTCGGCTCCGGAATCGTGCAAGTGCGGCAGGTCGACGAGCAGGCCGGCATTGATGCCGAGATCGATCTTGACGCCGTCGCGGGTCGTGGCCGGCGTGTCGCGCAAGGCGGCGAACTGCGCCTGCCGCCTGGCGTTGAAGCGGGCCTTGTCGGCATAGGCGCGCTCGATCTCGGGCGAGGGGCGCACATAGACCTCGCCCACCGTGCCATCGAGAATGATCGGCGTGCCGGTATCGACGACATCAATGATGCCTTCGCTCTGGCCCATGGCGGGAATGCCCAGCGCCCTGGCCACGATAGCAACATGGCTGGTGTGGCCCGCCTCCTCCAGGATCACGCCGCGCAATTTGGTGCGGTCGTAGTCGAGGAGCTCGGCCGGGCCCATATTGCGCGCCACCACGATGGCGTTCTGCGGAAGATCGCCGCGGGACGCCGTGGCGATCTGGCCGGTGAGGATGCGCAGCAGCCGGTTGGCGAGATCGTCGAGATCATGCATGCGCTCGCGCAGATAGGGATCGGGCGTGCGCATCATGCGCGCCCGGTTGTCGCTCTGCACGCGCTCGACCGCCGCCTCCGCGGTGAGGCCCGTCTCCACCGTCTCGCGCAGCTTGTTCACCCAGCCCCGGTCATGCGCGAACATGCGGAAGGTCTCGAGCACCTCCGAATATTCGCCGCCGCGGGTGTCGGTGCCCTCGATGAGTTCGTCGACATGGGCGCGCAACTGCTCGATCGCCCCGTCGAGGCGGAGCTTTTCCTTGGGGATGTTCTCGGCGATGAGATTTTCGACCACCACGCGCGGCTCGTGCAGCACGACATGGCCGAGAGCTATGCCGTCGGCCAGCGCCTCGCCCTTCACATGATGGCTGCGCACATGGGCGATGTCGGCGGCGACGTCGCGCGCCACGTCGGTGAGGCCGCCCGATGCGATGATCTCGGCCAAGACCATCGCGGTCGTCTGCAGCGCCTCTTCCTCTTCATCCGTATAGTGGCGCCGCGTGCGGTTCTGCACCACGAGAACGCCGATGACGATGCCGTTGCGCAGGATCGGCACGCCGAGGAAGGAGTGATAGGCCTCTTCGCCGGTTTCCGGCAGATATTTGAAGGCCGGATGCGCCTGGGCGTCGGCGAGGTTGAGAAGCTGCGCCCCGGCGGCAATGGTGCCGACGAGACCTTCGCCGACATTCAGCTTGGACAGGTGGACCGCTTCGCGCTTCAGGCCTTCGGTGGAATAGAGTTCCAAGACCTGGCCCGGCCGCATCACGTAGATGGAGCACACTTCCGCGACCATGTTGGCCGCGATCAGGACGACGATCTTGTCGAGCCGCTTCTGCGCCGTCTCGGGCTCCGCCATGACCTCGCGGAGCCTTCTGAGAAGAACACGCGGGCCTAAGGCGGATGTAACCATCAGGCAGTGTCCTCTCGAGAAGCCGGCGTTACCGGTTTCCTTACAAAGGCGGCACAGCGTTTATGGCCGAGCGCGCGCGTCATCGCTCAGTTGGCTCCCTCGAGGCCATAGGCGCTGTGCAGCGCGCGCACCGCAAGCTCGGTATAGGCTTCGTCGATCAGGACGCTGATCTTGATTTCCGATGTCGTGATCGCCTGGATGTTGATGCCCTTCTCGGCCAGCGACTTGAACATCTTGGCGGCGACGCCGGCGTGGCTGCGCATGCCGATGCCGACCACCGACACCTTGGAGACATCGACCGAGTGGGTGAGTTCGTGATAGCCGACCTTGTCCTTCAGTCCCTGCAGGACTTCGAGCGCCTTGCGCAGGTCCTTGCGCGCCACCGTGAAGGTGATGTTCGCCGTCTCGCCGTCGGTCGAGACGTTCTGGACGATCATGTCGACGCTGATGTCGGCCTCGGCGAGCGGTCCGAAGATCGAGGCCGACACGCCCGGCTTGTCCTTCACCTTGCGGATCGAGACCTTGGCTTCGTCCTTCGAATAGGCGATGCCGCTTACGACATGTTGTTCCACGATACTGTCCTCATCGCATACGAGTGTTCCGGGGCCTGAGCCGTCCGGCCGGTTCTGGTTGGCGGCGTCAGGCGCCTCGAAGCTCGAGCGTACCTGCAAGGGTACCTTGTAGACCATGGCGAGCTCAACCGAGCGCGTCTGCAGCACTTTGGCGCCGAGGGACGCCATTTCCAGCATCTCCTCATAGGACACCCGGTCGAGCTTGCGGGCTCTGGAAACGATGCGCGGATCGGTCGTATAGACGCCGTCGACGTCGGTATAGATGTCGCAGCGCGCCTCGAGCGCGGCCGCCAGCGCCACCGCCGAGGTGTCGGAGCCGCCGCGGCCCAAAGTGGTGATTCGCTTGTCCGGGCCGATGCCCTGGAAGCCCGCCACCACCGCGACCTGGCCCTGCTCCAGACGCTTGCGCAGCTCCGATGCGTCGATCGAGGCGATGCGCGCGGCGCCGTGGACGCCGTCGGTCTTCACCGAGACCTGCCAGCCCTGCCAGGACCTGGCCGGAATGCCCATGTCCTGAAGCACGATGGCGAGGAGACCGGAGGTGACCTGCTCGCCCGAGGCAACGATGGCGTCATATTCGCGGGCATCATGGACGGCGGCCGCTTCCCGGCACCAGCCGACCAGCCTGTCGGTCGTTCCAGCCATCGCCGAGACGATGACGGCGACTTCGTGTCCGGCCTTGACTTCGCGCTCCACATGGCGCGCCACGTTGCGGATACGTTCGATATCCGCGACGGAAGTCCCCCCGAATTTCATTACCAAGCGGCCCATGGCCCAAAACCTCTTTCATCACGCGCACGGGGTCCCCGATTGGGCCCGGCACGCCTTGTCCTAGATCCTTGAATTAAGGGCGGGATACGGCGCGGCGTACTCATAGATGACAGGCCCCCTCTATGCAATAATGGGATGAGACAAACTGGAGCCAAGATGACCGCAGTCCCGCAGTCCCCGAGCCTCGATCCCGCCGAGGTCGAGAAATTTTCCAAGATCGCCGCCGAATGGTGGAATCCGACGGGCAAGTTCGCGGTCCTGCATGTCTTCAACCCGGTCCGTCTCGCTTACATCAAGGAGCAGGTGACGGCCCGCTTCGCCCGCGACCCCTTTGCCAGACGCCCCTTCGAGGGACTGCGATTCCTCGATATTGGCTGCGGCGGCGGGCTCCTGACCGAGCCGATGGCGAGGCTTGGCGCCGAGATCACCGGGATCGACCCGTCGGACAGGAACATCGCCACCGCCAGCGTCCATGCGCAGGAGCAGGATCTCGCTATCGACTACCGTGCGATGACGGCCGAGGCGCTCGCCGAATCGGGCGACACGTTCGACGTGATCCTCAATATGGAGGTGATCGAGCATGTCGCCGACCCGAAGGCCTTCGTCGCGACCTGCGCCCGGCTCCTCAAACCCAACGGCCTGATCTTCGTCGCCACCCTGAACCGGACACTCAAGTCCTTCGGCCTCGCCATTGTGGGAGCCGAATATGTGCTGGGCTGGCTGCCCAAGGGCACCCATCAGTGGGAGAAGTTCATCACGCCGGAGGAGCTCGAGGGCTGGCTCGGAGCGAGCGGCCTCAAGCAGCAGGATCGCACCGGCGTCACCTACAATCCCTTTTCGGGAGAATGGCGGCGCGCCCGCGACATGGACGTCAATTACATGCTGGTGGCGCAGAAGCCGGGAAATTGACCTATTTGGCCGACCACACGGCCAGCTCGTAACCGTCCGGATCGGCGAAGTGAAAGCGCCGGCCGCCCGGAAAGCTGAAGATCGGCTTGACGATTTTGCCACCGGCTCGCCGCACGCGCGTCTCGACGTCTTCCAGATCATCGGCATAGAGGATGACGAGTGGTCCTCCCACGGCATTCACCGGGGCGGTTGTCGTCAGGCCCCCCTTCAGCCGGCCGTCATTGAACTCGCAATAGCTGGGTCCGAAATCCGTGAAGGACCAGTCGAAGGCCGCGCCATAGAACGCCTTAGACCGGGCTATGTCGGCGACATTGAGCTCGACATAGTCGATCCGCCGATTTTGGCCTTCAGTGCTCATGATGGAATCTCCCGCGGCTCAAGATGAGGCCATCTTGGCCTTGTCGCCTCAGGACGTCTTGAACAAAACGGCCAGCTTCAATTCCCATCCTCGGGCAGGACCGGCAAGGGATGAATCTCGATCCCCTCCTCGATGAGGTCCTTGGCATCCTCGGCCGTGGTCTCGCCATAGATGCCGCGCTTCTCCGATTCCTCGTAATGGATCTTGCGCGCTTCCTCGGCGAAACGGTTGCCGACATATTCGGCATTCTCTTCGACCGTCTTGCGCATCTCGCGCATCATCTGGAGGAGTTTCTCCTGGCGCGGATCGAAGGTGGTGGCGAGCACCGGCTTGGCGGCTTCCCGCCTGGCCGGACCTTCCTTCCGGCGGTTGCCCTTCACCGGGATGCCGGGCGCCATCAGCTGCTTCTCGATCTTCGCCGATCCGCAATGGACGCAGGTGACGAGCCCGCGCTTCGCCTGCGCCTCATAGGCGGCGCTGTCTGAGAACCAGCCATCGAATTCGTGGCCACTGTCGCAAATGAGATCGTATCGGATCATGACGATTAGGTAGCAACCTCACCCCGGGCATTCAAGGTAAGCTCGTCATTATGCTTCAACACCGGGATTCGCCGTCTTGCATCAAGGACTTGCGACCGATCTATCATCGTCATGACAAGCGCAGGCTCCTCATCGCCTTGCGCAATGATCTCGCCCCAGGGAGATACAGCAAGACTCATGCCATAGGTCTCGCGGCCGCTTTCATGTATGCCGCCTTGCGCCGGAGCGAGGACAAAGCTGCTCGTCTCAATGGCCCGCGCGCGCAACAACACCTCCCAATGGGCCTCGCCGGTTACCTTGGTGAAGGCCGAGGGCACCGCCAGGATCTCGGCGCCCCTGCGCGCCAGCTCTCTATAGAGATGTGGAAATCTGACATCGTAACAAATGGTGAGGCCGAGCGTGGCGAAGGGCAGCGGCACTACCGGCACGTCATGGCCGGCTTCATAGGCAGCCGATTCCCTTAAGGTCAGGCCGTTCGGCAGGTCGACATCAAAGAGATGCACCTTATCATAACGGGCGGTGATCTCGCCCGCAGGCGAGAACAGCAGTGAGCGGTTGAGAAGCTTATGCCCCGGCCCTTTGAGCGCGAAGGAGCCGGCCAGCAGCCAGATCCGATGCTTCCGCGCAAGCTCGGCGAACGCCGCCACCGAAGCATCCTCATGCTCGGACCGGACCAACGCGCGCAGCCGGTCGCGATCCGTCTCCAGGATATTGGTCATTTCGGGCGTCGCGACGAAGCGCGCGCCCTGCCGCGCCGCTTCTTCGATCAAGGCGGAAGCCTCTGCGATGTTGCGCGCCATGTCCCGCCCGGAACGAAGCTGGATAAGTCCGGCCTTGAAGCTCATGCTCCGGCAAGCAGCGGATCGAGCTTGCCCTGCCGGTCGAGCGCGTGGAGTTCGTCGCTGCCGCCGACATGCGTCTCGCCGATGAAGATCTGCGGTACGGTGCGCCGGCCATTGGCCTTCACCATCATCTGTTGGCGCTCCTGTGCGTCGTAGCTGACGTCGATTTCCGAGAAATCGACATTCTTGCGCCGCAGCAAGGCCTTGGCCGAATGGCAGTAGGGGCAGAAGGGCGTCGTGTAGATGGTGACTTTCGGCATGGCCGTCACGATAAATGAGACAATGACTCTCCCCTAAATATGGAGATGCTTCGGCTTGGGCACAAGCGCGAAGGTCAGCACGTCCACCCGTCCCGCCCCCGCCTCCTTCAGCGCCCGGGCGCAAGCCTCGAGGGTGGCACCCGTGGTGCGGACATCATCGACGAGCACGAAGGGCTTGCCGACGATGTCGGGACGGTATTGCTCCGGCACCCGGAAGGCATTCTTGACGTTGCGCTGACGCTCCGCGAAATCAAGCCCGGTCTGCGCCTGGGTCCGCCGCCGCCGCTCCAGGAGATGCGGCTGGAACGGCTTCTGCGTGGCCTGGCAAAGATGGCGGGCGAGAATGGCCGACTGGTTGTAACGCCGGCGCCATAATCTCAGGCGATGCAGCGGCACCGGGATGACGGCGGCGGCATTGTGCAATATGTCGCCGCCGGCGCGCAGCATGAGCCGCGCCATGACGATCCCCGCCTCATGCCGGTCGCGATATTTGAGGGCATGCGCCAGAGCGCGCGCCGTCTCATCGAAGATGAGCGCGGCCCGCGCCTCGTCCCACGGCGGCGGATCGGCAAGTGCCGCGGCACTCACCGCCTCCGGGCCCGGGTCATAGGGGAAGGGTGTGCCGAGCCGCGGGCAGAAGGGCGCCTCGATGAAGGAAAGCCTCGCCCAGCAGTCGGCACAGAGAGCCGAGGCCTCGGCGACAGCACTCTGGCAGCCGAGGCATTGCGGCGGAATGAGCCAGTCGAGACTCCATTTGCCGAGGCGCGTGAAGCCCTCCGAAATCTGCGTGAGAGGCAAGGCGGCCATGCCGGATTGTAACATGGAATCCGGTCACCGCATGGACTAGGTTCCGCGCTATGAGCGGCGTGCCCCAGATCTTCGACAAGGCCCTGCGGCGGCGCCACTTGGCGCGCGCCGCCGGGAGCCGGCCGGCCTTCTATGCTCAGGCGCTTGCCGCCGAGGTGGAAAGCCGTCTCGGCCTCATTCTGCGCGACTTCCAGACGACGCTGATTTTCGGCCCCGGCGCCGGCGAGATCAGAACCGCCCTCGCCTGCCTTAAACGGCTGGGCGCCATCATCACCGCCGCCCCGGCGCCCGGGCCCGGCATCGATCTTGTCTTCGACGACGAGGCCGTGCCGCTCGCGCCGCAAAGCCTCGACTGCATCGTCAACGTGTTCAGCCTCAGCAGCGTCAACGACGTGCCGGGGAGCCTGACGCAATTTCGAAACGCACTGCGCCCCGACGGACTTTTCCTGGGCGGCGTGTTTGCCGGCCGCACTTTGAGCGAGCTGCGCGAGGCCTGGCTGGCCGCCGAGGCCGAGCTCACCGGCGGCGCCAGCCTGCGCGTGGCGCCTTTTGCCGATCTGCGCGATATCGGCAGCCTGATGCAGCGCGCCGGCTTCGCGCTGCCCGCCGTCGATCTCGATCAGACGACGGTCAGATACAAGAATGCGCTTTCGCTCATGCGCGAGATCAAGGCGCTGGGCTTCCAGCAATGCCTCACCGACCGCTCGCGCAAGCCCGTGAGCCCGGCCCTTCTCGCCCGCGCCGCCGCTATTTACGACGCGCGTTTCGCCGATGCCGACGGCCGCATCAGGGCGACCGTCGATGCCGCCTGGGCCATCGGCTGGGCGCCGCATTCGTCGCAGCAGCAGCCGCTGCGTCCGGGCAGCGCGAAGGCGCGCCTCGCCGATGCTCTCAAGACCACGGAAGTGAAGCTCAAGGATTAGGCTGAGACCGTCAGACTAACCTGGCCGAGCCCTTCGACCTCGATCATCACCATGTCGCCGGCGTTCAGCCATTTGGTTTCGACGAGGCTGCCCAGGAACACGAACTCGCCGCGCCGCAATCCTTCGCCGCGGGCGCTGCGCGCGTTGGCGAGCCACGCCAAGGCTTCCAACGGATGGCCCATGACCATGGCCCCGGTGCCGCGGCCGACTTCGCTGTCATTGATGCGCATGTGACCGGTGAGGCTGACGAGATCCAGGGCCTGCCAGCCGGTCACCGGCGATCCCAGCACGCAGCCCGCATTGAAGAAATTGTCGGCGATCAGCGTATGGACGCCGAGCGAACGGTAGTCGGCATAGCGGTCGTCGACGATCTCGATCCCCGCCATCGCCGCCCGCACATGGGACTCGACGGACTGGCGCGTATGATCCTGCCGCCGCGGCTCGATGTCCGTGCCGATCTCGACGACGATTTCACATTCGACGCCAAGTTTGCGATAGGAGGCGCGCGAGACCTGGCCCGCCTGGCTCAGTACGGTCCTGTCGAAGACCTGGCCCGCGCAGGGGCTGGCGATGCCGAGAAATTCCTGCATGACCGGCGTCGTACAGCCGATCTTGTGCCCGCTGATCCGGCCCAGCGCCTCGGCGAGGAGGCCATTCGCCTCGGCCTGAAGCGCATAGGCCTCGCGTTCCTCAACCGGCCGCTGACCGGGCTCCAATGTGACCGGAGCCAGCGATAGCCGCTGCCTCGCCAGGATTTCCGCCGCGCTCGATCGGGTCATGCCCGGGAAATCTAAAGCAGATCGATGAGATGGGGAATGAGCGGCAGATCGGCCGGCGGCATCGGATGCTCGCGCAGGCGATTGGGCCTGACCCATTTGAGTTCCTGGCCCTCGAGCGCCGTCACCGTGCCTTTCCAGCGCCGGCACACATAAAGCGGCATCAGCAGATGAAATTTCTCGTAAGCGTGGCTGGCGAAGGTGAGCGGCGCCAGGCAGGCCTCGGTGACATCGATGCCGAGCTCTTCCTTGAGCTCGCGGATCAGCGCCAGCTCCGGGCGCTCGCCGGCCTCGACCTTGCCGCCGGGAAACTCCCACAGGCCCGCCATCGACTTGCCTTCCGGCCGCTTGGCGATGAGCACGCGGCCATCGGCATCGACCAGCGCCACCGCGGCGACAAGGACCACCGCCGTCATCAGCTGCGATAGGAGCCGTTGATGTCGATATAGCGATGGGTCAGATCGCAGGTCCACACCGTGGCTCTTCCCTTGCCCACGCCGACATCCGTCTTGATGACGATCGAGCGGCCCTTCATATGCGGCATGATCTCCGCTTCGCGATAATCGGGCGCCTTCATGCCGTTCTTGGCGAGTTGCACGCCGCCGATCCAGATCTTCAGCTTGTCGCGGATCGCCTTCTCGCCGGATTTGCCGATCGCCATGACGATGCGGCCCCAATTGGCGTCCTCGCCGGCGATGGCCGTCTTGACCAGCGGCGAATTGGCGATGGCCATGCCGATCTTCCGCGCCGCCTTGTCGTTCTCCGCACCAGTGACGGTGATCTCGATGAGCTTCTCCGCCCCCTCGCCGTCCTTCACCACCTGCAGCGCCAGATCCTTGCACAGATCGTCGAGCGCGCGGCTGAAGTCCTTGAGGCGCGGATCGGCTTCCGACTTGAGGCCCTTGAGCGCCGGTCCGGCCTTGCCGGTGGCGAACATCAGAAGCGTATCCGATGTCGAGGTGTCGCCGTCGACCGTTATGCAATTGAAGCTCTGCGCAGCGCTCTTCGCCAGGAGCTTCTGCAGCAGGCGCGGCGGCAGCGCCGCATCGGTGAAGACGAAGGACAGCATCGTCGCCATGTCGGGCGCGATCATGCCCGAGCCCTTGGCGATGCCGTTGAGGGTGACGCTCACCCCGCCCAGGCGCGCCTTGCGGGTGGCGGCCTTGGGGAAAGTGTCGGTCGTCATGATCGCGCGCGCGGCTTCCGCCCAGGCATCTCCGCGCAAGGCGCCGAAGAGCTGCGGCAGGGCGTTCACGATTGGCGCCGGATTGAGCGGTTCGCCGATGACGCCGGTCGAGGCCTGGAAGATTTCCTGAGGCTTGCATCCGGCTTTGGCCGCCAGGGCCTTCGCCACCTGGGTCACGGTTTTCACCCCGGCGCTGCCGGTGAAGGCATTGGCGTTGCCGGAATTGACGATGAGGGCGCGGGCGGTGCCGCCTTTAAGCTTCTCGGCGCACCAGTCGACCGGGGCCGAGCGCGATTTGGAGGTGGTGAGAACGCCGGCAACCGAGGTTCCGGGCGCCACCAGCGCCAGCAGCACATCCGGGCGGTTCTTGTAGCGGATGCCCGTTTCGGCGACCGCGAAGGTGACGCCGTCCAGGGGAGGAAGCACTGGAAACTCCTCCGGCGCCAATGGCGACCGGACATTGCTAGCCATTCTTCCCCTCCCCCAAATCCTAGATCACGATGAGTTTGGACTGAGTCAATCCAAACTCATAAACGTGATCGATTCCAATAAATTAGCGCGGGATTCTTGCGAAAAACCGGTGCCCACTTTTTCGCATCCCGCGCTAAGCTCTTACTGCGGCGCCTGCATATCCGATTTGCCGCCGCCTGTCGCGGGCTCTTCGCCAGTGAGCGCCGGCGCGTCCGTGGCATCCGGCTGATCGCCCGCGGGGGCCTGGGCCCCACCCTGCTGCTTCTGGCTTAGCGCCTTCTGGCGCAGCTTGCGCGCCTCTTCGGCGAATTTCTGCAGGTCGGGATCCTTCAGTTCGACCTTCGACTGCAGCCTGAGGCTGATGATCTTCTCCTGCGTCTTCTTGCGCAGCAGAATATTGCGGATCGCCGTCTTCACCTGGTCATAGGGCTGAGCGCCGCCCATCTTGCGGTCTTCGAGCTTGATGATGTGCCAGCCGAAATCGGTCTTGACCGGCTGCGATATCTCGCCCGGCTTCAGCGCGAAGGCGGCCTTGGAGAATTCCGCCACCATTTCCGGGGCCGTGAAGTAGCCGAGATCGCCGCCATATTCCTTGGAGCCGTCGAGGCTGTACTGCTTGGCCAGGTCCTCGAACTTCTCGCCCTTCGCGAGGCGGGCCCGGATCTGCTTGGCTTCCTGTTCGCTGGCGACGAGGATATGCCGGGCCCGGACACGCTCGGTCTGCGCCACCTTGGCGGACTCGGTGTCATAGGCCTTCTTCATTTCGTCTTCGGTAACGGTCGGCACGATCGTCTGGGCGAAATAGGCATCGCGCAGGGCTTTCGCCTGATAGAGGGCGAGACGGCGCTTATATTCGTCCGAATCGGCGATGCCTTCCTTGACCGCGGCCTGGGCCAGGAGATGGCGCTCGACCAGATACTCGACGATATAGGGATAGCGCAGCTTCGGTGGGATGTCGGGCAGCTGGCCGAGAATGTCCTCTGCCGCCATCTCGACCTCGGAAACCTTGATTTCATGGCCATTGACGATGGCGACGGTCTTGTCTTCCTTCACTTCCTGCGCCATGGCCGGCGTCAGCAGCATGAAGGAAACCGCCGACAAGGCGGCGAATTTGGTCAAGTTCTGAATCATCAGCATCGCATTCCCATATGGGGTCTTGGCACCGGGCGGCGTCCCTGCCGCGATGGTAGCTCATTGGCGGCCAAATCCGGCAAGAATAAGCCGCCTCCAGGCCTCATTTTCCCTAATTCGTTGTAACGCGGCGCGGACAATGGTCGCATTATACGTCAACTTCAAGGGGGGATATGGAACAATTACCTCCTGTGACCTCGATGCAACGCATTGAAGTCCTTGGACAGACCGCCTACGTGGAGAAGGCCTATTCCAGCCTGGAGGCCGGCCCTCAATATTTCCTTTTCCGGCGCCCGGGCAATTGCCCGGAAGCCTCATTTTCATTAAAAGGCGGCCCCAGACTTGCGTCGGCGACAGCGCCCCGTTCCCGAAGGAAAGACTTAATATGCTAGGACTGCGTTCGATCGCGTCGCGGATATTCGGCTCCGCCAATGACCGCAAGGTCGGGAAATATGCCGCCCGCGTCGCCGAGATTAACGCTCTGGAAGCGAGCCTCACCGGCCTCTCGGACGAGGCGCTGCAAGCCCGGACCGCCGAATTCCGCGAGCAGCTGGCCAATGGCCGCTCGCTCGACGACCTGATGGCGCCCGCCTTCGCCACTGTGCGCGAGGCGGCCAAGCGCACGCTCGGGCAGCGCCATTTCGACGTCCAGCTCATCGGCGGCATGGTCCTGCATGAGGGCCGCATCGCCGAGATGAAGACCGGCGAAGGCAAGACCCTGGTCGCCACGCTCCCCGTCTATCTCAACGCGCTCACCTCCAAGGGTGTGCATGTGGTGACGGTCAACGACTATCTCGCCCGTCGCGACGCCCAGTGGATGGGCCAGATCTACAATTTCCTCGGCCTCAGCACCGGCTGCATCGTGCACGGCCTGTCCGACGCCGAACGCCGCCAGCAATATGCCGCCGACGTGACCTACGCCACCAACAACGAGCTTGGTTTCGACTATCTGCGCGACAACATGAAGTTCCATCTCGAGGAGATGGTGCAGCGCGGGCACAATTTCGCGATCGTCGACGAAGTGGACTCGATCCTCATCGACGAGGCACGCACGCCTCTGATCATCTCGGGCCCGATCGACGACAAGTCCGACCTTTACAACGCCGTCGACGTCTTCATTCCGCAGCTCGTCGCCGGCGACTACGAGCTCGACGAGAAGCAGCGCTCCGTGTCCCTGACCGAACAGGGCAACGAGCATATGGAACAGCTTCTCGGCGCCGCCGGGCTGCTCAAGGGCGAGAATTTCTACGACGCCGAGAACGTGACCTTCGTGCATCATGTCCAGCAGGCTTTGCGCGCCCACAAGATCTTCCAGCGCGACAAGGACTACATCGTCAAGGACAACCAGGTCATCATCATCGACGAATTCACCGGCCGCATGATGCCAGGACGGCGTTATTCTGACGGCCAGCACCAGGCGCTCGAGGCCAAGGAGCACGTCGCCATCCAGCCGGAGAACCAGACGCTCGCCTCGATCACCTTCCAGAACTATTTCCGCCTCTATGAGAAGCTCGCCGGCATGACCGGCACCGCCTCGACGGAAGCCGAGGAGTTCATGGACATCTACAAGCTCGACGTCATCGAAATTCCGACCAATGTCCCGGTCGGCCGCAAGGACGAGGACGACGAGGTCTACCGGACCGCCAAGGAAAAATACAAGGCCATCATCGAGGTCATCAAGGACGCCCGCGAGCGCAAACAGCCGATCCTCGTCGGCACGACGTCGATCGAGAAGTCGGAAATCCTCGCCGGCATGCTGAAGAGCATGAACGTTCCCCATAATGTGCTGAACGCCCGTTATCACGAGCAGGAAGCCCAGATCATCGGCCAGGCGGGCTATCCGGGCACTGTCACCATCGCCACCAACATGGCCGGCCGCGGCACCGACATCAAGCTCGGCGGCAACGCCGAGATGCGCATCGCCGCCGAGCTCGCGGACATGCCGCCCGGAGCTGAGCGAACGCAGCGCGAGGAGGCGATCCGCGCCGAGATCGAGCGCAACAAGGAAGAAGTGCTGAAGGCCGGCGGCCTTTTCGTCATCGGTACCGAGCGCCATGAGAGCCGGCGCATCGACAACCAGCTGCGCGGCCGCTCCGGTCGCCAGGGCGATCCCGGCCGCTCGCTGTTCTATCTGTCCCTCGATGACGACCTGATGCGCATCTTCGGCTCCGAGCGCATGGATTCGATGCTGCAGAAGCTCGGCCTCAAGGAGGACGAGGCGATCGTCCATCCATGGATCAACAAGGCGCTCGAAAAGGCCCAGCAGAAAGTCGAGGCGCGCAACTTCGACATCCGCAAGAACCTGCTGAAGTTCGACAATGTGATGAACGATCAGCGCAAGGTCATCTTCGAGCAGCGCATTGGCATCATGCGCGGCGAGGACGTTTCGGAGACCATCGACGACATGCGCCACCAGATCATCGACGATCAGGTCAAGCGCCACATTCCCGAGAACGCCTATGCCGAGCAATGGGACGCCGCGGGCCTGCGCGAGAAGCTGCGCGAAACCGTGGCCCTCGACCTGCCCGTCGATGAATGGGCGAAGGAGGAAGGCATCGCGGACGAGGAAATCCGCGAGCGCGTGATCAAGGCGGCGGACGAGTTCTATGCCCGGAAGCGCGAGACCTACACGCCGGAGATCATGAGCCAGGTCGAGAAGGCGGTTCTGCTGCAGACCCTCGATCATCTCTGGCGCGAGCATATCGTCACCGTCGAGCATCTGCGCCAGGTCATCCATCTGCGCGGCTACGGTCAGCGCGATCCCCTCAACGAATACAAGACCGAGGGCTTCACGCTGTTCGAGGCGATGATTGCCCGCCTGCGCGAGCTGACCACCGGCCAGATCATGCGCGTCGAGCTGCAGAGCCGGCCGTCGGACGACCTCCTCCCCGATGAGGACGACCTGCCGCCGATGCGGGCGCATCACATCGATGCGACCACCGGCCAGGACGATGTCGGCGAAGGATTCATCTTCGGCCAGGAAGCGCCGCGCAAGGCCAAGGGCGCCGCTGTCGATCCGCATGATCCCAGCACCTGGGGCAAGGTCGGCCGCAACGACGCCTGTCCCTGCGGCTCAGGCAAGAAATACAAACACTGCCACGGGGCTTACGCGTAATCAAAATATCAGCCGCCTGTCGAGACAACCTTAGGCGACATACTGCTCCCGCTGCGCAACCAGACATAGGTTACGCGCATGGTGCCAGCCATGATATGCATATGCGTTTCACTACGATAACTCTCAAGGGGCGGAAATGCTTAGACGTAATTCTCTCGCTGTCGCCATGCTTGGCCTCGTTGCCTTCGGTGGCATCGCTCATGCCGCTGATGTGTATGAACCGGCACCAAGCACATGGGGTGGCGCATATGTGGGCGTGATCGGCGGCTACAACTGGTCAAAAGGTTCTTTCAATGGCGATGGCGCATTCGCAAGCAGCGACAGCACCATTGATATGGATGGCTGGATGGTCGGTGGCCAGGTTGGCTACGACTTTATGGTCGGCAGCAATTTCGTGCTCGGTGCCGTTGCTGACATTTCATACGCTGACGTAGACGGAGACACTTGCGTCGCCGTGAATGGCTGCGATCGATCGGAAGATGCGTTTGCCTACGGCGAAATGAATTGGTTCGGCACGGTGCGGGCGAAAGCTGGTATCACGACTGGCGATGCTTTGATTTACGCGACAGGTGGTCTGGCCATTGCCGAGTTCAAGAGCCGCATTACCAATCTGCACAGTGATGCGACGCCGACGTTAAGCGATAGCCATACTCACACAGGCTGGGTGATCGGCGCTGGTATTGACTACAAGGTCATAGAGAACGTGTCGCTTGGCGTCGAGTATCTCTATGCCGACTTTGGTTCGGAGAAGTATGATTACGACCCGGCTATCGTGGGTGCGCCCGCTAGTGCTTCGGGCAGTGTGACGTCCAACATTGTGCGTGCGTCGATCAACTATCACTTCTGATAGTTCAGAAGAGCTAAGCAGATCGGGGGCGACCAATGAGCCGCCCCTTTTTCATTCGCTATCCTAATGCGAGACCGAGCCCGACAGGGTGTGGATGATGATCACGCCGGTAATGATGAAGCCGATGCCGATCAGAGCCGGCAGATCGAGCGCCTGGCGCAGCACGACGAAACCCACGGCGGAGACGAGCACGATACCGAGCCCGCTCCAGATCGCATAGGCGATACCGACCGGCATCACGCGCAAGGTGAAGGACAGGAGATAGAAGGCCAGCGCATAGGCCGCGACCGTGCCGAGGCTCGGCCACAGTCGGGTGAATTGCTGTGATGAGGCGAGCAATGTGGTTCCCACGACCTCGGCGGCGATGGCGATGAGCAGCGCGCCATAGGCGGCGAACAACGGATTCATGACGAAACTCTTTTTGTAGCGCTGATGAGACGATTGCGAAGATCGGCCCGGTTCGCCGGCCGCGCCTCCATGAAATCGGCAAGCCATACGCCATCGGCGGCATAGCGGATGACTTCCAGTTCAGGCGCGCCATCAGTTTGCCGATGCCGCTCGAGGCGGACGGCGAGCCACTTCGCCCACAGATCCCGCAGCCCCGGATCGGTGAGCATGGCGATACCCAGCACGGCGCAAGGGCTGTTCATACCGCTATCGCCCTGCCGGAACATCGCCTCGACATAGGCGCGGGAAAAGCAGCCATGGGTCTGATCGTCCGCCGCGATCTGTTCGTCGATCTCACGGTCGAGCATGGCCAGGAAATCCGTGAACATGGCCTCGACCAGCGCCTGCTTGGAGGGAAAATGATGCAGCAGCCCGCCCTTCGTGACACCCGCCGCAGTCGCAATTCCTTGCAGGCTCATATTAGCCAGACCTTCCTGGAGGGAGAGCCGGGCGGCCTGCTCCAGAAGCTGGCGGCGAACCTGGGTGGGATCCTTTTTGCGCTGGTGGGCGAGAGTCATAGAAAAACATACCATCTGGACGGTTTCTTTGTCCAGTGGAGTTCGGCGCGGTCGCAGATAAAGCTCTACATCCGAACCCCCGCAACATTGAAATGGAAGCTCCGGCAATCTGGAATGTGGCCTTGAGAAGTTCTTAAGGACAGGGAGCTGTCCACGAAACGCGCGGGATGGCTGCCAAGCGGTCCACCAGTTACCAAGCCCCTCACACCGTGTTGACATTCCGCAACACAATCCATGCGAGAAGATCGCCCCTGTACCCAGCCTCAAGCTTCGTAGGTGACGCGTCCGTCGCAGATCGTCACGACCGGCTTCAGCTGGTCGATCGTCTTGGGCGCCACTTTGTCGATATCGTCCGACAGGACGACGATATCGGCGAGGAGGCCGGGCGCGATGCGGCCCTTGCGGTCCTCCATGAATTCCGTCCAGGCGCCGTCGCGCGTATAGCCCGCCAGCGCATCGCCGAGCGACTGCTTCTGCTCCGGCAGGCCCGGTTTCCAGGCTTTCCGCGTCACCGCCGCATGGATGCCACGCAGCACATTGATGTCGGAGACCGGCCAGTCGCTGGCGAAGGCCAGCCGCGCCCCGGCGGCGCGCAAAGTCTGCCAAGCATAGGCGTAGGGCCAGCGCGCCTCGCCGATGAGGCCGAGCGTCGGTTCGAGCGGCAAACCCATCGTGCCCGGCGGATGCGGCGGCTGCATCGAGGCGACGACGCCGAGGCTCGCAAAGCGCGGTATGTCCCGCGGCAGCACCGTTTCGATATGCTCGATGCGATGGCGGCTGTCGCGCTTGCCATTGGCGATCGCCGCCGCCTCATAGCCGTTGAGCACCATGTTGACGGCGCCGTCACCGATCGCATGGACGGCGATCTGCAGGCCGCGCCGGTCCGCTTCGATGGCGATCTCGTTGAACTGATCGGCCGGGAACAGAGGATCGCCATTGGGCCGATCGGCATAGCCGGCGGCCATCACGGCGGTGCCCGAGTCAATGACGCCGTCCATGAACATCTTGACGAAGCCCGAGCGAAGCCGCTCCGAGCGGTAGCGCCGATGCATCTCACTCGCTTTGTCGAGATCCGAGAGCTTCATGAAATTCTTCATATGGAAGGGCACCCGCGCCCGGACCGGCAGGCCCTCCTGTGCGTCGATCTCAGCGAGGAGATCGAGTTGGTAGAAATTGCCGTCCATATTGTGGAAGCTGGTGATGCCGTGCCTGGCGCAATGGGCGAGCCCTCGCCGCATCGTTTCAAGGTCGTAGGCGCGCTCGGCGGCCGTCGGCGGGATACGCGGCTCGCCGCCCGTTTCAAGGCCGAGCCGCTCGCGTGTCTCGCCGCCGAGCGCGCGGACCGGTTCGATCGCCGCACCTTCGCGCAATTCGCCGCTGGCGAGTCCGTCCGGCCCCATCACGATCTCGCTGCCGACCGCCACGGCGCGGCCTTTCAGGATGCCGGCACGCTTGAGCGCTGCCGTATTGGCCCAGGCGGTATGATGGTCGGGCGAGAACATCACGAAGGGCCGGTCGGGAATAATGCGGTCGAGATGATGGCGGGTGACCGGCTCATCCTTCGACAGGATCGTGTAATCGGCGCCCTGCGCCACCAGTAGCTTCGCCTCCGGCCGCGACTACGCATAGTTGCGGGCCAGCTCGGACAGCCGCGCGAAACCCGAAACGCCGGTCAGATGCAGCATGTCTAGCTCGGCGGCGCCGGAGAAGATATGCATATGCGCTTCGATGAAGCCCGGCAGCACGCTTGCCCCTTGCGCATCGATCAGGCGGGTGCCTTTGTGCCTGAAGGCCTGGGCATCGGCAGCCGCGCCGGCAAAGAGTATCTCATTGCCGGCGATGGCCACGCAATCACAACGGGGTGTTCTATCGTCGAGGGTGAGCATGCGCGCATTGACGATGAGAATATCGGCCTGCTTCATGCCCACCCTCGATTTGTTATCGTCGTCAGGCGGCGTTCACATAAGCGACGGCACCCATCATGCCTGCATTCATATGATAGACATGGTGGCAGTGAAAAGCCCAGTTGCCCGGGTTATCCGCATCGAAAACGACCGTCACCATGGCGTTGGGCGGCACCAGCATGGTGTCGCGCATGGCGCCCTCGATCTTCTGGCCGTTGATGTTCACGACCTGGAAGTGGTGACCATGCAGATGCATCGGATGCGACATGGTGGTCATGTTATGCATCATGATGGCGATACGCTCGCCGTGCCTGACGGTGAACAGCGTGTCGTGCATCGACGCCTTGCCGTTCAGCCCCCAGACATAGTCCTTATCCCCACCGGTGAGCATCACCATTTCGGTGCGGGTGAGGGGTTCGGGCGCCAGCCCCTTCAGGGCCTTCAGCTTCAGCTCCATGGCGAGATCGAGCGCCGGCGCCATTGCGCCTTCCGCCGCGATCCTGGCGATCTGGCCGTCGCCCGCGACCAGGACGATCCCGGTCTGCTGCTGAGTGCCCTCGGGACGGAACAGGACAGGCCAAACGCCGCTTCCGCCAGGCAGAGAGATGCGGATATCGGCGCGCTGGGCGATGCCGAGCGGAAACACCTTCTCCTTGACGGGCTCGATCTCGTTGCCGTCGACGGCGATAAGCTCGCCTTCGAGCCCGCCGAGATCCACCCACATGTTGGAGGCCGCCGCACCATTGATGATGCGCAGCCGCACGCGCCCGCCCTTCTCGACCCGCACCACCTCCGGATCATCGAGGGTGCGGTCATTGGCGAGGAAGGCGTCGAAGGTGATGTCGTTGAGCATGGCACCCGCATCCGGGGCCGGCATCGCCATCTTGCTGTGATCCATGCCGCTCATATTGCCCATATTGCTGTGATCCATGCCGGCCATGCCGCTCATACCGCCGCCGCTATGGGTCGCATGATCACCGCCGCCCGATTTCAGCTCGGCGAGAATCTCCTCGGGCTCCCGGAACGTGAAATCATGCAGCAGTACGACATGCTCCTGCTCATCGGTTGCTACATCGGCGCGACTGCGCACGATCATCGGTGCGGCGAGAAGCTTCTGCTCCTGCAGTCCGACATGGGAATGCATCCAGTGGGTGCCGGCGCGCGGCTCGAAGTCATAGTCATAGCTCTCGTTGGGCTTGAGCGCGGGCTGCGACAGCACCGGCACGCCATCCTGCTCGGTCGGCGGCGTCTGGCCGTGCCAGTGAACCAGCGTCGGCTCGGAAAGCCGGTTGGTCAGGCGAAGACGGAGGGACTGGCCGGCATCGAAATTAAAACCCTGTTTACCTCGCGCCGCATCTAGGCTGAAAACCTTGGCCGCCTTGCCTTTGACCTCGATGACACGCGTGTCGACCGTCAGCTGGGTCTGGTCCTTGGCGGCGAAGGCGGCGCGGCTGAGCAGCGGAATAGCCGCCGTCGAGCTTAATCCGGCAATGAAATGGCGACGCGAAATCAAGGGCATAGTTGTATCCTGTTATCGTTTGGCGGGTTGCGGCATAGGGTTCAGAAATTAATTGGGGATTGCCATGTGGGAAGGTCCAGGGCGCGGCAGCGGAATCTCCGCATGGAACCGCAGCACGGGGTTCGACATTCTAACCAAACGGCAGGTTGTTGGCATTTGAACGCTTCCGTTAACCCGGGTTGAAATTCCCTCGATTAGGCTCCTCCTTCAATGAGATCACGGGGTCGGAGCACCGTATGCGATCGCCTATGAAAATGCTGGCGCGTTTCCTTAGGGAAGAAAGTGGCGCGACGGCCATAGAATATGGCCTCATCGCCTTTGCCATTTTCTTCGCGATCCTGGCCGCCGTGCAAGCCATCGGCGGTCAGCTCGCGGCCCTCTTCACTTTGCTGACCGAAGGTTTCACGACCGTCCAATCATAACCTATCCTTCAACGCTGTAGCGCTTGCCGACCAGCCGGACCGCTGGAACAACCTTTTCATTTTCGAACCGGTCATAGCCGGCTTTGAGGTCGCGCCAGAAATCAATCCAGCGTGACTGCGCGTGGCGCGCCAGATTGGCTTCGTTCATGCGGAACGGGAAGGCATGGACATCGACTTGCGGTTGGCCGCTGCGCAGCGCCGCCGCGACCAGCCCGTAGATATCGTCGACCGCGGGATCGGTCATCGCGTAGCAGCCGATCGAGCTGCAGCCGCCATGCACCATGAGATAGGAACCGGTTCGGCCATGCGCCCGAACGACAGATGATGCCGGCTGTTCGGATTGAGCTGTCCGCTCGCCACTTCATAGAAGCCCTCGGGTGCCTGCCTGTCGCCTTCTTTCAGCTTGGGCCCGAGATCGCCCGAGAAACGGCAGATCGGATAGGACTGGAACAGCCGCCAGCTCTTGTCGTCGCGCATCCATAGTTCGAGGACGGCCTCCTGCTTGAAGATGCGCAGGAAGACCGGCTGGCCTTCGCTCAGGCCCTTCTCAGCAAGTCGCTGCGGCAAGGTCCTTTGCGCCTCTTCGAGCGTCATGCGCTGGAACTGAGACAATAGTGCGTAGCCCGCCGCAAGGACGGCAATGAGGACAAGCACCAGCTTCGCGGCTCGCATCGGCAGAGCTTGACCGGCAATGACGGCGGAGTTTGGGCAGCGCAACGCGCGAAGCGGTTCTCGGATCAGCCGATCCCCAAGAGTATATTCGCTCAGAGATCCCGACCGATGGCCAGGAACTTGTCGCGGCGCTGCATCCGCAAGGCGTCCGCCGGCATCGCGGCGAAGGCGCGCAGCGAGCGCGTGATCGCATCATCGGCGGCCTGGAAGACCTGTTCGCGGCCGCGATGGGCGCCGCCCAGCGGTTCAGCGATGATGTCGTCGATGACGCCAAGCTTCTTCAGATCCTGCGCGGTGATGCGCATGGCGCTCGCCGCGTCCTTGGCGCGCGCCGCGTCGCGCCAGAGAATGGAGGCGGCACCTTCCGGCGAGATCACGCTATAGATCGAATGTTCGAGCATGAGCACGGCATTCGCGGTGGCGATGGCGATGGCGCCGCCGGAGCCACCCTCGCCGATGATCACCGAGATCAACGGCACGCCGAGGCCGAGGCAGCAATCGGTCGAGCGCGCGATCGCTTCCGCCTGGCCGCGTTCCTCGGCATCGATGCCCGGATAGGCGCCGGCGGTGTCGATGAAGGTCAGGACCGGCAGGCCAAAGCGGTCGGCGGTCTCCATGAGGCGTACCGCCTTGCGGTAGCCTTCGGGCCGCGCCATGCCGAAATTGTGCTTGAGCCGCGTCTGGGTATCGTAGCCCTTTTCCTGGCCGATGACCGCGATCGCCTCGCCGCGGAAGCGGCCGAGGCCGCCGACGATGGCGTTGTCCTCGGCATATTTGCGGTCGCCCGCCATCGGCGTGTAGTCGGTGATGAGCTCTCTGATGTAATCGACGCTATGCGGCCGATCGGGATGGCGCGCCACCTGCGCCTTCTGCCAGGGCGTCAGATTCTGATAGAGGTCGTTCAGGCTTTTCGCCGCCTTCTTCTCGAGCGCCTTCACTTCCTCGCCGATCGACACGGCGGAATCGGGCCCCGAAATGGCCTTGAGCTCGGCAATCTTGCCTTCCAGCTCGGCAAGGGGTGCTTCAAAATCGAGATAGGCGTGCATTGAACCTCAGATGGGGCCGGTTGGCCGGAATGCGGCGCAAAGTGGCTATCCCGGTTACGGATGTCAACCGGACTTAGAGCCCATCCCGTTTTGATCGAATCATTCCGATTCGATCAAAACGGGTAAAAGGGCTCGAAGAGCATGTAATCTGGAGCGCTTCCTTATCGCAAAAGTCGAGCAACTTTTGCGGGAAGCGCTCTAGCCAGCGGATGG
Organism: Nordella sp. HKS 07; assembly: GCF_011046735.1. Taxonomy (NCBI): domain Bacteria; kingdom Pseudomonadati; phylum Pseudomonadota; class Alphaproteobacteria; order Hyphomicrobiales; genus Nordella; species Nordella sp. HKS 07. Next base: position 1,027,196 of record NZ_CP049258.1, read on the forward strand.
TGGGTTTCGACCGCCGCCCGCAAACGGTCGCTCTCTATATGGGTATAGATTTGTGTTGTCGCTATGTCGGCATGGCCGAGCATCTGCTGCACGGCGCGCAGATCGGCCCCGCCGGCAAGCAGATGGCTGGCAAAGGCATGGCGCAGGACATGCGGCGACACCTGCGTCGCGGCCAGTCCTGCTTCCGCCGCTAAGGCTTTGAGTTCCAAGGCGAAATGCTGGCGGGTCAGATGCCCTTCGGCACCATGGGAGGGAAACAGCCAGGGACTTTCCGGGATATCCTCCAGGCGCTGCGCCGCGAGATAGGCGGCGACCGCCTGGGCCGCCTTTTGCGACACCGGGACCAGCCTTTCGCGACCGCCCTTGCCCTTGATGATCAGGAATTGCGGGCCCTTGGCGACCGCCTGCCTCTTAAGGGCGACCAACTCGGATACCCGCAATCCGGTGGCATACAGAAGCTCGAGCAGGCAATGGAGCCTCTCCGCCTTGACGCGTGCCTTGCCGTCGAGGGCAGCGATCCGCCCCTCGGCGGTGCCGATCAGCCGCGTAACGTCATCCATCGTCATCACCTTGGGCAAAGGCCGGCGCAGCCTGGGCGCGTCGATGGACGTGGCGGGGTTTTCGCGAACAATACCCTCGCCATAGAGGAAATTGTGGAACTGCCTCACCGCCGACAGTTTGCGGGCGGCGGACGCGGCCTTGAGCCCTTCGGCGTCAAGCGCCGCCAGATAATTCCTTATGTCTTCGGGCGTCGCGCGCTGCAGGCTGGCGCCGGCCGAATTGAGATGGAGGGCATAGGCCTCGAGATCGCGCTCATAGGCATCGAGCGTGTTCTTGGCCGCGCCGCGCTCGGCGCTCATCATTTCCAGAAAGCGCTGGATCAGCCGATTGTCACGGCCCGTCTCATTGTGCTCTGATCTTTTCATGCGGAAGCGCCCTGACGATCTCGGTCTGTTCCGGGGGATAGTTGGCCAAGCCCCAGGCAGCCCCGTAGACGGCACCAGCCAAGCACGCGATAATTAACAGAAAGCGAACAGTATCAGGCAAGACACGTCCTTCCCTACCCGGCGCCCTTTTGCCCGATTGTAACCGCGGCGCCAAGTGATTCAGGATCACAGAATCCCATTATGGCGATAAAATTACATTGAGGGCCGTCCGCAATTCCCCTTGGCCCGATAATGCGCTATCCCGCGAAGCAGTGAACTCTCAGTTAGAAGAATGTCCCGCCGCTCGCTCAGCAAGGATATGGCTCTCGTTCGTCAGCGCCTCGATGGCCATGCCATCGTGCTTGTCGGCCTTATGGGGGCGGGCAAGACGACGGTAGGCCGCCGCCTCGCCGAGAAGCTCGGCCTGGACTTCGTCGATGCCGACCACGAGATCGAGCTTGCCGCCGGCCAGAGCATTCCCGAGATCTTCGCCGAGCATGGCGAGGCCTATTTTCGCGACGGCGAGCGCAAGGTGATCGCGCGGCTTCTCGAGAACGGCGCCCAGGTGCTCGCCACCGGCGGCGGCGCCTATATGAGCGCCGAGACCCGCAGCACCATCCGCAGCCATGGCATCTCCATCTGGCTGCGGGCCGACTTCGACCTCCTGATGCGCCGGGTGCGCCGGCGCTCCAACCGGCCGCTCCTGCAGAATGACGATCCCGAAGCCGTCATGCGCAAGCTGATCGCCGAGCGCTATCCGATCTATGCCGAAGCCGATATCACCGTCGACAGCCGCGATGTGGCCCATACATCCATCGTCAACTCCATCATCAAGACCCTGGCCCGCTGGCCGGGCTGGGACCGCCTGACCAATGAGCAAAGCTGAAGCGCTTCAACCCTCCACCACCGTCGCCGTCGAACTGGGCGCGCGCCGTTATGAGATCGCGATCGGCGCAGGCGTCCTCGCCGAGGCGGGCAAGCGGATCAGGCCATTCCTCAAGCGCCCGGTCACCGCCATCGTGACCGACAGTGCCGTTGCGGCCCTTCATCTCGACACCCTGCGCAAAAGCCTCGAAGCGGAAGGTGTCTCGTCGAGCGCCATCATCCTGCCGCCCGGCGAGGCGACCAAGAGCTACAAGCATCTGGCCGAAACCTGCGATCAGCTGCTCGCCGCCGGCATCGAGCGGCGCGACATCGTCATAGCTCTTGGCGGCGGCGTCATCGGCGATCTCACCGGCTTCGCCGCGGCGATTCTCCGGCGCGGCGTCGACTTCATCCAGATTCCCACGACTTTGCTGGCGCAGGTCGATTCATCCGTCGGCGGCAAGACCGGCATCAACTCACCGCATGGAAAGAATCTCATCGGCGCCTTTCATCAGCCGCGCGCCGTCCTGATCGACATTGCGCTCCTCGACACGCTGCCGAAGCGGGAACTCGCGGCGGGTTATGCGGAAGTCGCGAAATACGGCCTGCTTGGCGATGCCGGGTTTTTCTCCTGGCTCGAAGCCAATGCGCAATCGCTCTTCGCCGGCGACGCACAATCGCGCATCAAGGCCATCACCAAAAGCTGCGAAATGAAGGCGCGCATCGTCACCGAGGACGAGACCGAGACTGGCATACGCGCCCTCCTCAATCTCGGCCATACTTTCGGCCATGCGCTCGAGGCGGCGACCGGCTATTCCTCCCGCCTCCTCCATGGCGAGGCGGTGGCGGTCGGCATGGCGCAGGCCTTCCGCTTTTCGGAAAGACTGGGGCTTTGCGCCAAGGGCCTTGCGGACCGTGCCGAAAAACATCTGCGCGCCGCCGGCCTGCCGACCCGGCTCGCCGACATTCCGGGCGACCTGCCCGGGCCGGACAAGCTTCTCGAGATCATGCGCCAGGACAAGAAGGCGGTGGCCGGCAAGCTCACTTTCATCCTCGTGCGCGATATCGGCGAGGCCTTCATCGCGCGTGATATCAAGGAAAGCGATGTGCTGGCCTTCCTGATGGAGGAACAATCGCGGACATGACGGCGCTGCAGCGAGGCTTCAAGCGTCTTCTAGAATGGCTGGGTCTCGCCAGGCCGCAGACCGCGCAGGAGGAATTGCGCGGCGCCATCGACCAGCATCTCAAAGAAGGCGCGGTGGTCAAGAAGGACCGCGACATGCTGGGCGGCATCCTCGACCTTTCCCAGCTCGAGGTCTTCGATGTCATGGTCCACCGCACCAAGATGACGATGATCGATGCGGCGACGAAACAGGACGAGATCATCAGGGACGTGCTGAAGAGCGGCCATAGCCGCGTGCCTGTCTGGAAGGACAGTCCCGACAACATCATCGGCGTCCTGCATGTGAAGGATCTGTTCGCCGCTCTGCTGGATCAGGGCGGCGATTCCTCGAAGATCCCCATCGAGACGATCGTCAAGCCGCCCTGGTTCGTGCCCGACACGCGCCCCGTATCCGACCAACTCGCCGCTTTTCTCAGGCGCAAGATCCATTTCGCCCTGGTGGTCGATGAATATGGCGAGGTGATGGGTCTCGTCACCCTCGAGGACGTGCTGGAGGAAATCGTCGGCGATATTTCCGACGAGCACGATGCCGAACGCCCGCGCATCCGCAAGCAGAAGGACGGATCGGTGATCATCGACGGCGCGGTGCCGATCCGCGATCTCAACCGCACGCTCGACTGGCATCTGCCGGACGAGGAGGTGACGACCATCGCCGGCCTCGTGGTGCATGAGGCGCGCATGATCCCCGACACCGGTCAGGCCTTCACCTTCCATGGCTTCCGCTTCGAGGTGATGCGCAAGCGCCGGCATCAGATCACCACGCTCAGGGTGACCCCGGCGCCGACGGAATAGCTTGCCTTCAAATAACCGCCTTCTCTCCTATTCTTCCGGCACGGGATGAAAGACACTGCGGCATATGACCTGGTGATCGTGGGCGCGAGCTTCGCCGGTCTCGCTTGCGCCAGAGCGGCTGCCTTCAGGGGCCTGCGCACGCTGGTCCTCGAGGCCAAGACCGATCCCGGTGCGCGCATCTCCACCACCGGCATCATCGTCAAGGAAGCGGCCGACGAGATCGACATTCCGCCGCATCTCACCCGCACCGTGCATGGCGTCAGGCTCTACGCGCCGTCTTTGCGCTCCGTCGATCTTTTCGCGCCCGGCTATTACTTCCTCACCAGCAACACCGCCGACCTGATGCGCTGGATGGCGCGCGAGGCCGAGACGGCCGGCGCAAAGATACGCTGCTCGACGAGGCTCGACCGCGCGGTGCGCCAGGGCGACATGATCTTCCTGCCGCAAACAGGTCTGCGCACCCGCTATCTCGTCGGCGCCGACGGCGCCCGTTCGACGGTGGCGCGGCTCTTCGATCTCGGCCGCAATACGCGCTTTCTCACCGGCATCGAGGTCGAGTATCCCTTCTGCCCGAGGCCGATCCGGATTTTCTCCATTGCTTCCTCGATTCGCGTCTGGCGCGCGGCTATCTCGCCTGGGTGGCGCCGGCGCCCGGCTTCTTCCAGGTGGGGCTTGCCACCAATGCAGACGCCAAGCCCGATCTCAGGGCTTTCCTCACCCATACCGAAAAGCTCTTCGGCTTCTCGAAGCATGACGTGCAGGAGCGCCGCAGCGGCCGCATACCGGTGGGCGGCCTGGTCTCGCCCTTCGCGGCCCCTCAGGTGCTTCTCATCGGCGATGCCGCAGGCCATGTCTCGCCCTTGACCGGCGGCGGCATCCGTCTGGCTTTCCGCTATGGCCGGCGCGCCGCGCAACTGATCGCCGACCATCTCACCCGCCACGGTCCTGCGCCGGAGCGCGTGCTGGCGCGCGAGATCCCGAAGATGCGCAAGAAACTTCTCCTGCGCCGCGTGATGGATTGGGCTCCCCCCAACTGGCTCCATGACCAGGTTATCGGCACGCCTTTGATGAACTGGTTCGCGCGCAAGGTCTATTTCCACCGCCGCGGCTGGCCCGGCGACAGTCTGGAGAGCTTCGAGCAGCGCGTCAAAAGCAGAACCTGACGGGATCACGCGCCAGCAATTCCTTGCCTCGCCATTGGTACAATTGGTACACTGCGTGATAAGCCTCGCTTAAAAGAGGCAGATTTCAGGAGGAACCCCGTCATGTGCCAGATATTCGCCGGGCAGGATCCACAACGTTATGCCTTTGAGACGCGTTCGGTACGCCTCTCCGGCTACCCGACCAGCGTCAGGCTCGAGGCACGCTTCTGGCAGATCATCGAGGATATCGCTCACGCTCAGGGCATGACGGTCGGCAAATTCCTGTCGCAACTCCATGACGAGGCGCTCGAGATCCATGGCGAGGTCGGCAATTTCGCCTCGCTCCTGCGCTGCAGTTGTCTCGTCTATCTCGAGCAGGGCCTGAATTCGGCTGAGCCGCGCCGCGCCGCCGGCTGATCGGCGGACACCGGTTCATCCGCTGAATTTTCTCGATGTAGTAGGGTGATAATACCCGCATCGATCCGATCGTGCCTAGATTGGCGGCATGGACCGCATCATTGCCATGATGAGTGGGCTCGGCCTGATCATTTCCGCGACAGCCTCGGCGGCGGCCGAGGATGGCGCCGCGCTTTTCGTGAAGAACTGCCAGACCTGCCACATCGTGGCGAAAAACGGCGGAACGCGCGTAGGCCCGCCCTTGTGGAATGTCGTCGGCCGCAAGGCCGCCAGCATCGAGGGCTTCAACTATTCGGCCGGGCTCAAGACCTCCGGCATCGTGTGGACGCCCGAGGCCCTCGATCAGTGGCTGACTTTCCCGAAGAAGATGGTGCGCGACACATTCATGCTCTATCGCCAGAACGATCCTGCGATCCGCAAGGCGATCATCGACTATCTCGCAACACAGAAGGACTGAGAATGGCCAAAGCAATTCATATGATGATCAGGGTTATCGACGAAGCGAAGTCGGTCGCCTTCTATGAACAGGCTTTCGGCCTCAAGGTGAAGGATCGCTTCGAGTTCGACGGCTTCACTCTCGTCTATCTCAAGAACGACGAGAATGATTTCGAGGTCGAGCTCACCGTCAATCATGGCCGCAGCGAGCCTTACACGCATGGCACGGGGTATGGCCATCTCGCGGTCTCGACCGATGATGTGGCGCGTGATCACCAGCGCGCCGAAAAGGCGGGCCTCAATCCGACGCCGCTGAAGGAGTTTTTCCGCGACGATAAACTGCTCGCCAAGTTCTTTTTCCTGCAGGATCCCGATGGCTACAAGATCGAGGTTTTGCAGCGTCACGGCCGGTACACCTGAAGGACCGGCGAAGGGGCTCAATGGGAGGACATGCCATGAGATTGATCGACAAACGTCCAAAGGTCTCACGACGCGACATGTTGAAGACGGGTGGCGCCGTGGCGGCCGCGGCCTCGGTGCTGCCGGCCGCCATCGTCAGTCATTCGGCGCTCGCAGCCGAACCTGTCGCGATCTCGCCGGACAGCTTCGCGACACTCGTGAAGATGGCACGCGATATCTATCCGCACGATCAGATCGCCGACAAATACTATGCCAGTGTCGTCGCGGATCTCGACAAGGCCGCCAAGGACGACGCCCAGCTCAAGACCTTGCTCGAGGACGGCGTCACGGCGCTCAATAAGAAGGCCACCGGCCTCAAATACGGCGCCTATGCGAATGTGCCGAGCGAAGAGGAGCGCGTGGCGATCCTCACGGAAATGGAGGCGACGCCCTTCTTCCAGAAGCTGCGCGGCTCCCTGGTCACCGGCCTCTACAACAACAAGGAGCTGTGGCCGCATTTCGGCTACGAAGGCTCTTCCGCCGACAAGGGCGGCTACATCAATCGCGGCTTCGGTGACATCGACTGGTTGTGAGGAGGATCGATCATGCCTGCACCTTTTGACCTCAATGATGATTCGGTTGTCGTGGTGGTGGGATCCGGCGCCGGCGGCGGCACTCTGTCCAACGAGCTCGCCCAGAAGGGCGTCAAGGTCGTGTGCCTGGAAGCGGGTCCGCGAATCGAGAACCAGGATTTCGTGAATGACGAATGGGCCGCCTTCAGCCAGCTCTCCTGGCTCGACAAGCGCACGACGTCTGGCAGCTGGCGGGTGGCGAAGGATTTCCCGGGCCTGCCCGCCTGGATCGTCAAGGCGGTGGGTGGCTCGACCGTCCATTGGGCGGGCGCGTCGCTGCGCTTCCAGGACCACGAATTCAAGGCCAAAACGGTCTATGGCGACATCGCCGGCGCCAATCTGCTCGACTGGCCTTTGACGCTCGCCGAGATGGAGCCCTGGTACGCCAAGGCCGAAGACAAGATGGGCACCACCCGCACCAACAACATTCCGGGCCTGCCGGGAAACAACAATTTCAAGGTGCTGGAAGCGGGGGCGAAGAAGGTCGGCTACAAGGAGGTCCATACCGGGCGCATGTCGATCAATTCGCAGCCGCGCAAGGGCCGCGGCTCCTGCCTGCAGATCGGCTTCTGCTTCCAGGGCTGCAAGTCCGGCGCCAAATGGTCGACGCTCTATACGGAGATTCCCGATGGCGAGCTGACCGGCAATCTCGAGGTCAGGCCGGACGCGCAGGTGCTGATGATCACGCACAACGATCAGGGCAAGGCCGACGGCGTGGTCTATGCCGGCAAGGACGGCAAGCAGTTCCGGCAGAAGGCGCGTGTTGTCTGCGTCGCCGGCAATTCGATCGAGAGCCCGAGACTGCTCCTCAATTCGCATTCGGCGAAGTTTCCCGACGGCCTAGCCAATTCCTCAGGCCAGGTCGGGCGCAACTACATGCGCCACACGACGGGATCGGTCTATGCCATCTTCGAGAAGCCGGTCCACATGTATCGCGGCACCACAATGGCCGGCATCGTCCAGGACGAGGCACGTCTCGACCCGTCGCGCGGCTTCGTCGGCGGCTATGAATTCGAGACTCTCTCGCTGGGGGGTGCCCTTCATGGCCGCCTTCCTCAATCCCGGCGAGTGGGGCCGCTCCTTCGCCGAGGCGATGGATGGTTATGACCGCATGGCGGGCATGTGGATCGTCGGCGAGGATATGCCGCAGGAGAAAAACGCGATCACCTTGCATGCGAGCGAAAAGGATCAGTTCGGCCTGGCCGTGCCGAATGTCAATTTCGACGATCATGCCAATGACACGACGATGCGCGATCACGCCTACAAGCAGGGCTCGGCGATCTATGACGCGGTCGGCGCGGTCAAGACCTTCCACACGCCGCCTTATCCCTCGACGCATAATCTCGGCACCAACCGGATGAGCGAGAAACCGGGAGACGGCGTCGTCAACAAGTGGGGACAAACGCACGACATACCGAATCTGTTCGTCTCAGACGGCAGCCAGTTCACCACTGGTGGCGCCGAGAACCCGACGCTGACCATCGTGGCGCTCGCCATCCGCCAGGCCGATCACATCGCCGGCGAAATGGCGAAGGGATCGCTCTGAGACCGGCAGGACGTTTCTGCCGGCGCTAAGCGCCGTCTCGCGACGGCGCTCCTTAAATTATTTCGGCGCCGACGCCTGGATGGCGAGCGCGTGCACGCGCGTCTTGAGGTCGTCCTTCAAGGTTTCGTTTACCATTCGGTGCGTATCGACACGGCTCTTGCCGGCGAAGGCCTCAGACACAATTTTGACGCGGAAATGGCTTTCACCTTCGGGATGCGATCCGGCGTGGCCCGCATGCAGATGCGATTCATCGATGACATCGAGCGTCTGCGGCCGGAAGGCTTGCGACAGCTTGTCCTTGATATGTGTGCCAACGGGTCCGAGCGCCATGACTTGCTCCTGTCTCAACTGATGACCATAATTGGTAGTGATGAAACTCGATTCCAAATATTTCGACAAGATTCGTGTGAAGCCGGGCGAGGAGCGCGTCACCCGCGACAAGCATCCGACATGCGAATGGCCGGGCTGCGTCAAGCCTGGGCGTCATAAGGCGCCCAAGGGCCGCAACCAGGAAGGGCAGTTCCATGCCTTCTGCCTGGAGCATGTCCAGCAATACAACAAGACCTACAATTACTTCGACGGCATGAAGGATGACGCGGTACGCGACTTCCAGAAGGATGCGCAGACCGGCCACCGCCCGACCTGGAAACTCGGCCAGAATTCGAGTTCCATGAATGCCCAGGGCCGTCGTGCCAAACCCGGCAGTTTCCGGGATCCGTTCAATTTCCTGGGTGAGAACGGCAAGGAAGTGAACACCGGCGGCGCCCGCCCCCTCCGCAATGCTGAGTTGAAGGCGCTGCATACGCTGGGCCTGGACGAGACGGCGACCAAGGAAAAGGCCAGAGCCCAGTACAAAACCCTGGTGAAAAGGCTGCATCCGGACGCCAATAATGGCAGCCGCGCCAATGAGGACACGCTCAAGGCGGTCATCCAGGCCTATGATTACCTGCGTTCGACGGGTTTCTGCTAGGTCACGATCACTTCAGGCCGAATCGACCTGAAGTGATAAACGTGATCGGAATCTTTAATTTAGCGCGCGATCGGACGGAAAACCGGTACCCACTTTTCCTGACGCGCTAAGGGTGCTCCAGCAAAGGGGTTTTCGAGCCTTGCCCAGGCCCCTTTGACCGTCTAGAACCTCCGCACTCCGAGACTTCATATATTGGCAACGAAGATATGACCGCGACCGTGAATGGCGAAGCAGCCCCCCTCCCCGACATGAAAGTGTCGGTGCGGCAGCTGTTCGGATTTGATTCGAACCTGGAAGTGCCGGCCTATTCCAAGGCCACCGAGCATGTGCCGGATCTCGACGAGGACTATCTGTTCAACCGCGAGACGACGCTCGCGATCCTGGCCGGCTTTGCCTATAACCGCCGCGTCATGATCACCGGCTATCATGGCACCGGCAAATCGACCCATATCGAGCAGGTTGCCGCACGCCTCAACTGGCCGTGCATCCGCATCAATCTCGACAGCCATATCAGCCGCATCGACCTGATCGGCAAGGACGCCATCGTCCTGAAGGACGGCAAGCAGATCACCGAATTCCGCGAGGGCATCCTGCCCTGGTCCTACCAGCACAATGTGGCGCTGGTGTTCGATGAATATGACGCCGGCCGGCCGGATGTCATGTTCGTCATCCAGCGCATCCTCGAATCCTCGGGCAAGCTGACGCTGCTCGACCAGTCGCGCGTCATCCGCCCTCATCCCGCCTTCCGGCTGTTCTCGACCGCCAACACGATCGGCCTCGGCGACACCACCGGCCTCTATCACGGCACCCAGCAGATCAACCAGGCGCAGATGGACCGCTGGTCGATCGTCACGGCGCTCAACTACCTGCCGCATGCGCAGGAAGTCGGCATCGTGCTGGCCAAGACCAAGAGCTACGACAACGACAAGGGCCGCAAGGTCATCGCCAACATGGTGCGCGTCGCGGATCTGACCCGCAACGCCTTCATGCAGGGCGATCTCTCGACCGTGATGAGCCCGCGCACCGTCATGACCTGGGCGCAGAATGCCGAGATCTTCGACGATCTCGGCTTCGCCTTCCGCGTCACCTTCCTGAACAAATGCGACGAGCTCGAGCGCGCTTTGGTGGCCGAATTCTATCAGCGCTGTTTCGGCGAGGAACTCCCTGAATCGCCGGCGCATGTCGCGCTGTCATGAGGACGCCTGATGGCCCAGGACCGCGAAGGACCGGCAGGCGAATTCCGTAATGTCCTGACGCTGGCGATGAAGACCATCGCCGGCGAACCGGAGCTTTCGGTTTCCTTCGGCGCCGAGACGCCGAGCCTGCAGGGCAAGAAGGCCAAGCTGCCGCAGGTCTCGATCGATCTCGACCGCCAGGAGGTCGCGATCACCCGCGGCATCGCCGACAGCTTCGCCATGCGGCTCGCCAATCACGACGACGGCGTCCACAACCGCTATCGCCCGGAAGGCAAGAATGCCCGGGCCATGTTCGAGGCCGTCGAGCAGGCGCGCGTCGAATGCATCGGCTCCCGCGCCATGCCCGGCATGGCGCAGAACATCACCGCCATGCTGCAGGACCGCTATCTGAGGAAGATGGCGGGCCGGCCCGCGACCAAGAAGGACGCCCCGCTCGAGGAAGCCGTGGCGCTCCTGGTGCGCGAAAGGCTGACCGGCGCAGCCCCGCCCGAGGAGGCGAGGGCACTCGTCGATCTGTGGCGGCCCTGGGTCGAGGAGAAGGCCGCGATACAGCTCAATCATCTCACCGATGCCATCACCGACCAGGCGGCCTTTGCCCGCATGTCGCGCGACATCATCGCCGCCCTCGACATGGCCGATGAGCTGGGCGAAGACCCGGATGAGAGCGACGACAGCGACGACAACCAGGAAGCCGAGCCCGATTCCGGCGACCAGCAGGAGACGCCGGAAGGCGAGGAGCAGGAAAGCCAGCAGTCGGCGGCCGAGGAGCTGCAGGACGCCGAAGGCGAGAGCGATGCTTCCGAGATGGACGCCCAGCAGCTCGATGTCGACGACATGCCCGACGACATGGAGAGCGAGGAATCGCCCGACGGCGAGGAGCCCTGGCGCCCGCAACTGCCCTTCTCGTCGCTGTCGAACGAGGACTTCTACCGCGTCTACACCAATCAGTTCGACGAGGAGATCGCCGCCGAGGATCTCTGCGACAGTGAGGAGCTGACGCGGCTCAGGAACTATCTCGACAAGCAGCTTTCCAATCTGCAGGGCGTGGTGGCGAGGCTCGCCAACCGCCTGCAGCGCCGCCTCATGGCGCAGCAGAACCGCTCCTGGGATTTCGATCTTGAGGAAGGGCTCCTCGATGCGTCACGTCTCACCCGCGTCATCATCGATCCCTTGCACGCCCTCTCCTTCAAGGTCGAGCAGGACATGCAGTTCCGCGATACGGTGGTGACGCTGCTGCTCGACAATTCGGGTTCGATGCGCGGCCGCCCGATTACGGTCGCCGCCACCTGCGCCGACATCCTGGCGCGCACGCTCGAGCGCTGCGGCGTCAAGGTGGAGATCCTGGGCTTCACCACCAGGGCCTGGAAAGGCGGCCAGGCGCGCGAGCGGTGGCTTGCCGCCGGCAAGCCCGCCAACCCGGGCCGTCTCAACGACCTGCGCCACATCATCTACAAGTCGGCCGATACGCCCTGGCGGCGCGCCCGCCGCAATCTCGGCCTGATGATGCGGGAAGGCCTGCTCAAGGAGAATATCGACGGCGAGGCGCTGATCTGGGCGCATAACCGGCTGCTCGCGCGCAGCGAGCAGCGCCGCATCCTGATGGTGATCTCGGATGGCGCGCCCGTCGACGACTCGACGCTTTCGGTCAATTCCGGCAACTATCTCGAGAAGCATCTGCGCCAGATCATCATCGATATCGAGAACCGCTCGCCGGTCGAGCTCATCGCTATCGGCATCGGTCATGATGTGACGCGCTATTACAAGCGCGCCGTCACCATCGTGGATGCCGAGGAGCTGGGCGGCGCCATGACGGAGAAGCTCGCCGAGCTTTTCAAGGAGCGGGCCCAGAAACAGACGGGCAAGGGCGCCGCGAGGTCCCCGACCAAGCGCCGGCTCAACTGATGAAGTGGCTCTGGGTTACAGCCCTCCTCCTGTTCGCTGGCCCGGTCGGCGCCCAGGAGGAGGCGCTCAAGGTCCGCACCCTCCCGGTCAAATCCTTCACCATGTTCTCGCAGCTCGTGACCTTCGGCGGGCTCGAATGGCGGGGCGGCGTCGAGCTTGCGAGCGACGATGAGCGTTTCGGCGGCCTCTCCTCGCTCGAATTGTCCGAGGACGGCGGCGGCCTCCTCGCGGTGTCCGATCGTGGCCTCTGGTTCAAGGCCGATCTCATCTATACCGATGGCCATCTGTCGGGGCTGAAGGCCCCCGTCATGGCGCCGATGCTGGGACCTGACGGCAAGCCCTTCAACGGCAAGGTCCGCAGCGATGCCGAGGCGGTTGCCGGCTGGGAGCCCATGCGCATCGACGGCAAGGTGATCGTCGGTTTCGAGAGCCGCACGCGCGCCGGCGTCTATGATCTGGGCAAAAGCGGTTTCGATGCCCGCTACAAGGACTTGAAACTCCCCAAGCAAGCCGCCAAAGGTCCGTCCAATCAGGAACTGGAAGCGATCGGCCGCTTCGCATCCGGCCCCTTGGCCGGCTCCATTCTCGCCATCTCCGAGCTCAACAAGGACGAGAATGGCGACATCCGCGCCTTCGTGTGGGGCGGCAGGAAGGCCTTCGGCTTCTCGATCAAGCAGCTTGAAGATTACGCGATCACCGATCTGGCCATTCTGCCCGATGGCGACGTGCTCACCGTCGAGCGCAGCTTCAGCGGCACGAACTTGCCCGGCATGGCGATCCGCCGCATCAAGACCGAGGATATCGTCGCCGGCGGCGCGGTGGCGCCGAGCCTCGTCTTTTCGGGCCGCATGCCCTTCTATCGCATCGACAACATGGAAGGCATCGCGGTGTCGAAGCTCAATGGCGAGACGCGCGTGACGGTGCTCTCGGATAACAACTACCGCCCGGAGTTCCAGCGCACGCTGCTCCTGCAGTTCGCGCTGAAGCCCTGAAACACCGCTTCATGCCGATTGCCGCTTCGCCGGTGGGCGTGGTGCGGCGGGCTCGCCCAGAAAGAAATTGTTGGTCCAGAACATATATTCGGACTCGATCGCAAGGCCGGGGTCGCCCTGCCCGTTCATCAGGCTGACCCAGCGGCTGGCCAATTCCTGCGCCGCCGCGGGCTTGCCGCTGATCATGTAGTATTGCGCCCGGCCGCGGAGCGCCGTGAACAGGCGTTCCTTGTCGCCGGTCTTCTGGCACAGTTCCTCGGCGCGCTGGAAGGCCGCGAGAATATCACGTGAGCCCCAGCCGCGCGCCGCCATGAGGGCAGCACCTTTGGCGAGCTGGAAATCTATCTCGTGCTCGTCGGCGCCTGCCACCTCGTTCGCCCGCAACAGCTCGATCCCTAGATCAAGCTGTTCGAGGGCGCTCGAATAGGCCGAGCGCTTGATCGCACGTTGCGCCGAGATCAGCAGGTGGGTCGCCGCCTCCTCCCACAGCTGTGCCTCCTGAGCGTGCCGCGCCAGGCGTTCGCTGTGCTCTTCGAGCCGGTCCGCATAGCAGGCCTTGAGCTCCGCCAGCGCGGTTCTATGCAACTCGACGAGGGCCGTCGCCATGATCCGCTCGGAGATGGCATTGCGGATGAGGCCATGCTTGAAGCGCAGCAGGACATCCGGGAACACCTGCACCTCGACGAGAAGGTCGGCGTTCTTGAGGCTGCGCAGCGCCGCGTCGAAGCGCGCTTCCGGCAGCGCCACCATCCGGCTCAGCGATGCGAGCGGGATCTCGCCGCCGAAGACCGAAGCGACCTCGGCAACGCGCTTGGCATCGATGTCGAGCCGCTCGAAGCGCGCATCGATGAGCGAGCGGATGTTTGACGGAACGACGATCTCGTCGAGCTTGCCTGTCAGCCGGTAGCGGCCGGGCTGGCCTTCGAGCTTTCCCGTCTCGGCGAGATTGCGCACCGTTTCTTCGAGAAAGAGCGCATTGCCTCTGCACGCCTCGGACAGGCTCTCGCGCAGGCCGTCGAGCGCGCTGTCCCGGCCGACGAGAAAGTCGATCAGGCTGCGCGATTCGATCGGGCTCAGTCCGGACAGGCGGATTTCGACCGGCCGCGCCGCGGCGAAGGCGCTGCGGTCATAGTCCGGCCGGCAGGTCAGGATCAGCAGGATGCGGCCGCCGCCGGCGGTCTGCGCCAGCCGCGCCAGAATGGCTTCGCTTTCGTAGTCGATCCAATGCAGATCCTCGACCAGCAGGACGACCGGCCTGACGCCGGCGAGCGACAGCAGGAGCGCGACGGCCGCCTGTTGCATCCGGCGCGACCGCTCGGGGCCGGTGAGGGCCATCCACAGCGCTTCCTGTGTCGGCAGCTCCATGATCGCCAGGATCGGGTCGAGCAGGCGCTGGTCGAGACCGCGCGCACTCCATGCCGCCAGGACTTTATCGAGCGCGGCCGGTGAAGCTTCCATATCGCCTACCGCGAACAGCTCCTTCAGCGCCTTGCGGATGACCACAAACCCACTGCGCAGATTCGTTTCGAGCGCGCCGGCCTCGAGATTCTCCGCATCGCCGCAGGGAATGGCGCCGACGAATTCCTGCGTTATACGTGACTTGCCGAGACCCGGATCGCCGACGATCATCACCGTCTGGCCCTCGCCGTCGCACGCATCGTGCCAGGCCTTGTTCAGCATCTGAAGCTGCATTTCGCGCCCGACGAGGGGCGACAGCTGGCGCTCGGTCCGCAGCTGCCAGCGCGAGCGGCCGCGATTGATCTCGACCACCTCATAGAGCTTTTGCCCGCTCTTCGCGCCCGAAAACACCAGGGGTGCCAATTCACGCATGGTGACAAAGCCGCCGGCGGATGAGTGCGTCCGTTCCGTGGCGATCACGCGATCGGGGCGCGGCGCCTGGCTGATCAGATGAGCCACCGAAACCGGTCCGCCACGCACCTCGGCCCGGTCCGGCTCGGGTGCGTCGCTGACCACCACATTGCCCGTATCGAGCGCGATGCAGATGCTGATCGCCGGGCCGGCCTGCGCGGCCGCGAGCTGGCGCAGCGCCAGTGCGGTCCGGCAGGCGAATGCCGCGTGGTCCTCGAGCGGCTTGGGCGCGCCGAAGGACGCCGTCAATCCGGTCTCGGAAGCGGCGAGGATGGTGCCGCCATTCGTCTGCACGAGCTCGGTCGCCCGGCTGAGCAACGGATCGACCGCGTCCAGCGCCACTTCCGGCGCGAGCTCGTCCGCCGGATTGGTCGCGGAGACGAAGTTCGCCGACAGGGATCGTCGCCTGGCGGCGGGTCTTGTGGCTCATCGCCATGGCCGGCCGGCTCTGCAGCACGGAATTTGCGAAGGCGGTCGTCTCGGCGACGAAGCCCTGGAACGCCGCCTCTTCCGACAGCAATATGTGATTCGCGCTGTCCAGCTCGACGAAGCGCGCGCCCTTTATTCTGCGCGCGATGTCGAGGCCTTCCGAGAGCGGCGCCACGCGGTCGTTGCGGGCATGCAGCACCAGCGTCGGAACGGTGATCCGGTCCATCGCGGCCGCGACATCTATGTCGGCGACGGCGTGGGCAAGCCGCCAGGCGTTTTCCGGCGTGAGGGTGCGCCGCTGCAGCTCGTTGAACCAGTCCATCTGGGCACGGTTGGCGCCGGGGATGAACATGTTGGTGAAGACCTGGCGGAACATCGGGTCGTCCTGACCCCAGCCCTGGCGCAGCAGCACGGACATCGCCTCGCGCCGCTCGATCTCATTGGCATCGCCGCGCGCCCGCCAGCCGCGCACATAGCCGCCATACAGCACGAGGCCGGCAACCTTCTCGGGATGGCGCACCGCATATTCGGCCGAGAAGGCGCAGCCTTGAGAAATCCCCAGAAGCACGAAGCGATCGAAACCGGTGGCCTCGATGACGCATTCGAGATCGCTGATGAAAGTTTCGAAGGAGATGTTCTGGCAGCTCGTATCCGACAGGCCGTTCAGACGCCCGTCATAACGCACCAGGGTGAAGCCGCTGGACAGGGCGTCGATCCAATGCCCCCAGACCGGACTTTCCCAATCAAATTCGAGATGCGACATCCAGTGCGATGCACGCACGATCACCGGCCCGGATCCGGTAACGGAATAAGCGATGCGCGTGCCGTCGCGCGACTGGGTGTAGCAAATGCGCTGCGTCGCGGTCCCGTTGACCTCCGGGACGGCAAGCCGCCTGTCGCGGATCGGCGCGGCCGGTGCGGCTTGCGCTGCCGGCGGCGGGACAGGCTCTGGCACAGCCGGTTTAGCGCTGACCAGCCGGCGCGCCCGCAGGCCGAGATGAGCGATCTCCTTGCCGAGATCCTCGTCAGGCAGCAGCGATTGCAGCGCGTGCGCATGGGTGATCGCCCGCTCCGGCTCCTCGGCGAGCCGGTCGATCAGGGTGCGAAGGATCTTCAGGTGCAGTATTTCGGCTTCGTTCGCGCAATAGACGCGCCAGGCCTCGAAGGCCGCGCAGCGCGGCAGATGAAGATCGGCGAGGAGTGGGCCTGAGAATGCCGCGGCAATCGCTTCCAGCCGCTCCGTCGCGACGGTATCGATCGCCTCGGGCGCCAGCCCCCTGATCAGCTGGTGATCGAGACCAAACGAACCGGGTGCGAGCTGGACCGTGTTGCGATCGGCGATCAAGCGCGTTTCGCCATCGGTATTGAGGATCGGGCGCAGCTTCGCCAGACTCCAGCGCAGCGCGCCGCGCGGGTCATCGGGTATGTCCCAGAACAATTCGCACAGCCGCTCGCGGCGCTGCGGTTTGTCATTCATGGCGAGATAGGCAAGCAGCGCGCGGGTCTTGCGCGACTGCGGCAGGCTCACGGCCACACCGTCCAGACGAACAGAAAAGTCACCAAGAACCTTAAATTGCATTCGCAAAGGCAAGGTCATCCGGTCATCCCAGCTCAGACGTCATCATTTCGATGGTTACGATTTCCGGAGACTGAGAATGGAATGACGCGTCCACGCGTAAGATTCCATGCAGGAGCCGAAAAACGCCAAATAGGCCAGGAATGAAATTCCTGACTATCGGATTGTTGCCCCTGCAACATTTTATGGCAGAAAACTACCGTTTACGCAACATAATTTTTCGCGCTTACAACATCGATCGGCAGAATCTTTGGCGAGCCCAGCTTAGCGGCAGCTCCGTCCGCCCCGGCCCGGCCCTTCAAGTCTCCGGATGAGAAGCTCGGAACGCGACAGGCCGATATCCTTCAGCAAGTGGTCAGACAGTTTCTCCGCCCTCCCGGCGCAGCGCGACCGGCGGCCGAGCCGCCGGGAAAGCGCGCCCACAAGGGGCAAAGCGCGGGACAGTACATGGGCTCCTGGTTTGTGCATGATTCGACGATCTCCATTAGACGGGTATCCTTTTCGCCGACATGTGTTGGAACGATCGCGTGCATGAGCGAGGAAACGACGCGCGCCGGGAGTCGCGCACCGATCCATCATTCGAGCGCCACCGTATAGGTCGTTGCCGTCCCGGACAGGCAGATCTCGCCGGCCGAATTGGCGACGCTGGTGGACAAGGTGCAGATCGGCTTGTCGTCGCGCACGCTCAGCACTTCGGCGCGGGCAATGATCTCCTCGCCGATGCCGACGGCCTTGTGGAACTTCCATTCGACACCAAGAAAGACTGAGCCCGGCCCGGGCAGGTTCTCCGCCACGATGGCATTGAGTAGCCCGGATGTGACGCCGCCCTGAACAATCAGCCGCCCGAATACCGAGCGGGCGGCCGCGGCCTGATCAAAATGCAGCGGATTGCAGTCACCCGTCATCGCGCTGAAGGCGACGACATCGCTCGCTTGCGTCACTCGCCGTATCTCCGCCCTGGCGCCGATTTCCGGCTTGCCGAAGCGGGTTCCGCACCATCCCGATCGCGTCGCTTTCTCGCTCATGATCTGCTCCATCAGCTTGCGTGACAAAATTCTTCGACGTGTCTCGATACCAGCCGCCGGCCACCCAGTTGATCGAAAAGATCGCGACCAGACCGACCCTTCAGGACCTCGACTTCGGCCTTCATCGCTTCGCTGAAGCGCTTGTGGCGCAGGGGCAGTTCTTCCAGCGACCAGTCGAAGGCGGCAATGGCGTCGGTCGCGGCCAGAAGCGGCAGAGCCAGGCTGTCGCGTTCGTCCTGGAACTGGCGCAACGCACCGGCATGACCTGAAATGATGGCGGTCGCCGCGCCCTCCGCATCGCGCAGCGCATCGGAGATGCCATGCGAGGTCAGCGGGTCGCGGAAGAAGCCGGCATCGCCGACCAGAAGCCAACCAGGGCCATATGCCTGGCGCAACTGGCCGGGCGCGCCCTTGAACGCCTTGAGGCGTCCGACTTCGTAAGTGGTCGCATAGTCTCCGAGGCCCGGCGCCAGCAGCTCGAGCGCCTGCCGGCGACTGCCGATCAGATCGGCGCGGAATGTGGCGTCGAAGCGGCATGCCGGTATCGATACGACGATGCAGGCCAGGCCGTCGTTCGTCGGAATGAGGCCGCCGCTGACATGTTTGGCGAAATACCAATGATAGCCCGAAAGCCTGGCCGGCATCGGCGCATAGCCGAAGACATGCGCGACCTGGGCCAGACCTTGCGCGAGCACGGGCGCATCGACCAGGCGGGCGACGCGCGAGCCGAGACCGTCGGCGCCGACCACATGACCCGCGCCGATCGTGCGGCGGTGGCCGGCCGCATCGGCCAGCACGACACCGCGAACGCGGCCGCGCGCATCGAAGCTCAGATCGCTGACCAGCGTATCGTGCAGGATTGTTGCGCCGGCGCCACGCGCCGCATCCACCAGCACGCGGTCGAGCTCGGTGCGGCGCGGCGCGATAAGTCCGGGCAGGCCGGGCTCGGGGCGTATGGCGACCGGGACCTGCTGCTCGCCATAGTGAAAGGTCGTCGTTTCGATCACCGGCGCGCCTGCCTCGATCAGGGACGCCAGCAGATTCCAGCGCGCCAGCTGCATCACCGCGGGCCGCATCAGCGCATGGGTCGAGAGCGTGTCGGAGCCATAGGCCTGGCGATCGACCGCCAGCACGCGCAATCCAGCCTTGGCGAGCAGCATGGCCGTCGCCGCGCCGGCGCAGCGCGCACCGACGATGATCGCATCGTAGTATGGCTTGAGGTCGGGTTCGTTGCTCATTGTCCGCGCTCTCCTATGCCGCCCGCCAGGCGCGCTCGTCGAGAAACGCCCGGATCTGCCGCGCGATGACGGCGGCATCCGCGCCCACCCCGCCGATGAAATGTGAATCGCGCTTGCGCAGGAGACGGAAGCCGAGGGCAAAGAGGCCCGGCACGGTCGCGGCACCTTCCTGATGCGCCAGGTCGCCGTCGGGCCGCAGCGCGGCGGCGATCTTCAGCCAGCCGAAATCGCGCCGATACCCTGTCGCCCAGATGATGCTGCGGATATTCTCGCCGCGCAGCGACAGCCGGCGGGGCGCCTGTGCCTCGAACGTCACGGGAGCGATCGTTTGACGCGGCGCGTTTGGGCCGATGCCGGCGAAATCGTCGAAGCGCGCCAGCAGTCGGTAGAGCTTGGCCTCGGCACAGGCGACGCTCTCCGCCAGGTCGTCGTGGAAGCTGACCTTGCCCGCCTCCACACCGGCGAAACGCCCGGCGAGCCGCACGCCCAGCGCCTGCAGGGACGGCAGGTCGGCGTTCGAACGATCCGGCCGCCCGGCCAGTTGCACCACCGGCTCGCG
The DNA here is from genome assembly GCF_011046735.1 of Nordella sp. HKS 07. NCBI lineage: Bacteria > Pseudomonadati > Pseudomonadota > Alphaproteobacteria > Hyphomicrobiales > Nordella > Nordella sp. HKS 07. The sequence continues at coordinate 1,047,288 of NZ_CP049258.1, forward strand.
CAGCGCCGCTTCGGGATCGGCAAGGCTGTGGGTCCGCTCGGCCAGTATGCCGAGCCGGTCCATCCACCAGAATATGTCGCGCCCACGCCAGTGGCGCGGCACGCGCATGTGCCGGCCGACGGCAAGCGTCACCTGGCGGCCGCTGCGGCTGATCTCATCGGCAATCTGGACGCCCGATGCCGACGCGCCGACGACGAGAACGCCGCCCTGGGGAAGCCCATGCGGCGTGCGATATTGCGACGAATGCAAGTTCAGCACGCCTTTGACGGACGAATGGTCCGGCAGACGCGGGAGATCGCATTGGCCGGTGGCGACCACCACGGCGCGGCTGCGCCAAGTGCCTCTGCTCGTGGTCAGGCAGAAGCCTTCCGGCTCACGCGCCAGCGACAGCACTTCGGTGTCGCTCATCACCGGGGCGCCGATCATGTCGGCATAGGCTTCGAGGCGGGCGAGGAAGTCGCCATGCCGCATGAAGCCGTCCGGGTCATCTCCCTGATAGGGCGAGTCCGGCAGGCCGTTGAGCCAGTTCGGCGTGAGCAGCCTCAGCGACTCCCAGACATGCGTGCGCCAGCGGGCGCCGACCGCGCCGCGTTCGAAGAGAACATGGTCGACGCCGAGAACGGAAAGGCAGCGGCTCATGGCGAGGCCGGCCTGGCCGGCACCGACAATGGCGACATCTGTCGCGTACATGGATTTCTCCAGCATTTGCGGGATTGGCCCGGCCACTTTTGCTGATCACGCGAGGGCCGGGCCGTTAGGACGAGTGCTGTTACTTGCCCGAGACGGAGACCGACACGGGAACGCCGTTCGCCAGCACATCGAAGACGGCCGAGCGGGCACGCGCCTGTTCGACGATCTGCTGCAGCTTCTCGCGCGGCGCATCGCCTTCGATCTCGAAGCGGATCGCGATATCGCTATAGCCGTTGCGCACGTCATCCGAGATGCCGAGAATACCGCGCAGATCGATATCGCCTTCGACGAAGGAACGCACCTTGGTGAGTTTGACGCCTCTGGCCGCGGCGATGTTGCCAATGCCAGCGGTCAGGCAGGTGGCCAATGCATGCAGCAGCCACTCGACCGGCGTCGGCGCGCGGTCGCCGCCGCACAGCACGGTCGGATGATCACTCTCGGCCGAATAGGGCATGACATGCGTCTGCTCGCCCCCGGCGCCGGTGAAATCGCGCATTGTGGTACGGCTATGGGTTCCGTCCAGCCATTCATTGCTGGCGCGGAATTGGAACTTGGCGAGATCGGGCTGGCCGGCGACGAAGTTGATCGTGTTGATGAGTGTCGGGGTATCGACACCGTTCAGCGGCTGGCGCGGCGGTCTGGTCTGGACGTTCATGGGCACTCTCCTGAGCGGATGGAATGGCGCGGGATTCGTCCCGCGGTTGACGCGGGCCGGTGTCGCGCCATGCCGTTTGAGCGACCGTTGAAGCGAGAGTTGAAAAGCGAGACGGGCGGCAATCACACGCCGCGCCCTGCGCACCTGTCACGAGGATGGCTGGGTCTCGTATTTGGCGACGAAGTCTTCCGCCGCGAGCGCCGCCATGTCGTCGACCGCATCGGCGAGGCGGTCATGCGGCCAGTCCCACCAGGCGAGTGCGGCGATGCGCTTGGCGATATCGGCCGGGAAACGCGGGCGCAGGACCTTCGCCGGCACGCCCGCGACAATAATGTAAGCGGGGACATCCTTGCTGACGACGGCGCCCGCCGCGATCACCGCGCCGTTTCCGACGGCGACGCCGGGCAGGATGATGGCGCCGTGGCCGATCCACACGTCATGGCCGATCGTCACCTTCTCCAGCATGCGCGCCTCGCGGAAGCGCCCGTCGAGCTTCTTGCCGAGGAAATATTCGTTTGGCCGGTAGGTGATCTTGTGCTGGCTCACGCGCTCCATCGGATGGTTGAGCGCGTTGATGCGCACGTCTGAGGCGACGGCGCAGAACTTGCCGATCGAGGCATAGATGATCTCGGCATGGCGCTCGACATAAGAGTAGTCGCCGAGCTCGGAATCCTTGAACGAGACGCGCTCGGCGAGCGCAGTGAACCGGCCGAGTCTGGCATTGCGCAGCTGCGCCGAAGGATGGATGACCGGCTCGCCGTCACGCGAGGCCTTGGGCGAATGCCGTTTCGGATGGTCCTTGGTCATGAGCAGGGACAATAATGCAAAAGCCGCCCCTGAGGAGCGGCTCTGCGAAATCGACGATCGCTGAAACGATCAGGCGGCCTTTTCGGCGGCCACGCGCTTCTCGACGCTCTTCTTCAGGCGGCGGGCTTTCAGCGAGAGATTCTCGCCGCGGGCCTTGGCCAGGAAGGCATCGAGGCCGCCGGCATGCTCGACCGACTTCAGCGCGATGGCGCTGACGCGGAAATTGTAGCTCAGTCCCATCGCATCGCTGATGAGGTTGACATTGCACAGGTTCGGCAGGAACCGTGTCTTGGTCTTGTTGTTGGCGTGGCTGACCTTATTGCCGACCTGAACGCCTTTACCGGTTAACTCGCAACGACGAGCCATTTCACTGCTCCAAACTCAAATCGCGGAAAGAGGCCGGTCGTATAAGGGCAAACCCCCTCGTCCGTCAAGTTTGGCAGCACTTTCTTTGGCTTGCATATGGCCGCAGGGCGCAACATCGCCCAAAAAGCGCCCGGTCCCATTTTGATACAATTGGTAAATGCTCCGGCCTGAACCACCCCTCGGAAGTCTTAACAAGGCTCCTCGGCCTTGTGGCAGGATGCCGACCGGCCACAAGATCTAGACGCAACCCTTTGGAACAAATACAGAAAATCGTGAGATCAGCGATTCGGACATGCTCTGTTCCGAAAGGGGAACAGATCCTTAACGGGAGGCCGAAAGTTGCCGCCCATTTGGTCAGAGTTTGTGAAGCATGAGGACCTGCGACGGGACGAAATTAACTTTCCACGGGGCACTCTGCCCGGCATCCGGCCCTTGTCCGGGAAAGACGCCCATAGATTGACGCAGTGAAATGAATGCTTTGCCTACGGAACAAAGCCGGAATTGTGGTCCGGTCAGCGATTCGGGCAGGCTTTGTTCGCCTTTGAATCCGAAGGTTAAGATCGCGGTCATTTTGCCCCGTCGGAAGCTCTTGACCCCGCCCCTCCGGGGCATCAAGTGAGGGGCAAGAATATGCCCGCCTCCCGTAGTGTCACGGCCGTCCTCGGCCCCACCAATACCGGCAAGACCCATCTCGCCGTCGAGCGCATGCTGGCCCATGGGTCCGGCATGATCGGGCTGCCTTTGCGTCTCCTGGCGCGCGAAATCTATGACCGGGTCCGCTTGCGGGTTGGCGATCATGCAGTGGCCCTCGTCACCGGCGAGGAGAAGATCATTCCGGCCGCCCCCCGCTTCTGGGTGGCAACGGTGGAGGCCATGCCCTCCAATATCGACGTCAATTTCCTCGCCATTGACGAGATCCAGCTCTGCGCCGATTTCGAGCGCGGCCATATCTTCACCGACCGTTTGCTCAACCGGCGCGGCCGCGAGGAGACAATGCTCCTGGGGGCAGCCACCATGCGCCCGATCATCGAGAGGCTGGTGCCCGGCACGACCTTCATTGCCAGGCCGCGCTTCTCCAAGCTGACCTATGCCGGCCAGAAGAAGCTGTCGCGCCTGCCCCGGCGCTCGGCCGTCGTCGCCTTCTCGGCCGAGACCGTCTATGCGGTGGCGGAACTCATCCGCCGCCAGCGCGGCGGCGCCGCGGTCGTTCTGGGGGCGCTTTCGCCGCGCACCCGCAATGCGCAAGTGGCTCTCTTCCAATCGGGCGATGTCGACTATCTGGTGGCGACCGACGCCATCGGCATGGGCCTCAACATGGATGTCGATCACGTCGCCTTCGCCGCGACGCGCAAATTCGACGGCTTCCACTACCGCAATCTGACGCCTTCCGAGCTGGGCCAGATCGCCGGACGCGCCGGGCGCTATCTCAATGACGGCACATTCGGCACCACCGCCGAGGCCGACCCCTTCGATGCCGATACGGTGGAACGCCTCGAGAACCACAAGTTCGACAATGTGCCGGTGCTCCAGTGGCGCAACCGCGATCTCGACTTCCGCTCGATCGACGCCTTGAAGCGAAGCCTCGGTCATTTTCCACGCCTCGAGGGCCTGACGCGGGCGCAAGCCGGGCCCGACATCCTGGCGCTCGAGGCATTGGCGCGCGACAACGAGATCGCAGGTCTTGCCGCCAGCCCGGTCCAGGTGGCACTTTTATGGGATGTCTGCCAGATCCCCGACTACCGCAATATCAGCGCGAGCGAGCATTCCGGGCTTGTCGGCCGCATCTTCGAATTCCTGTCCCGGGACAAGGGTCGTATCCCGGAAGACTGGTTCGCCCGCCAGCTCAGCCATTGCGACCGCTCCGACGGCGACATCGATACCTTGTCCAACCGCATTGCCCATGTGCGGACCTGGACTTTTGTGGCAAACCGTGGCGACTGGCTGGAGGCGCCGCTTTTCTGGCAGTCGCGCACCCGCGAAATTGAGGACAAACTATCAGATGCCTTGCATGTAAGGCTCACACAGCGTTTTATCGACCGCCGCACGAGCGTGCTCATGCGGCGACTGGCCCAAAAGGAAGAATTGATGTCGACGGTTGAGGAAGATGGCGCCCTGCATGTGGAAGGCGAGTATGTGGGACGCATCAAGGGGTTCCACTTCATTCCCGACGGGGCTGATGGAGCCACCGGCAAGACGGTGAAGGCAGCCTCGCTCAAGGCCGTGGCGGCGGAAATATCAGGCCGCGCCCAGACTGTTGCCGCCTGTCCCGATCCCGACCTGTCGTTGACGAGGCTCGGCCAGATCGTCTGGCAGAACGCGCCCATCGCCAGGCTCGAAGCCGGCCCCTCGCTGCTCAAGCCGCGCATAGCCATCATCGCCGACGACCAGTTGACCGGGACCGATCGCGAGGCGGTGCAGGCGCGGCTCGAGAAGTTTCTGAGCCGCCACATCGCCAATATCGCCGAACCCTTGATCAAGCTCGAAGAGGGTGAGGGGCTCACGGGTGCGAGCCGCGGCATCGCCTTCCGGCTGGTCGAAACATTGGGCGTGCTGCCGCGCGATCAGGTTGCGCAGGAAGTCAAGGGCCTGAGCCAGGACGAGCGCGCCGCCTTGCGCAAATTCGGCGTGCGTTTCGGCGCCTTCAATATCTTCGTGCCGGTGCTGCTGAAGCCCGCCGCCACGCAATTGCGCCTGCTGCTCTGGGCCCTGGAGCGCAGCAAGGACAGCAAATTCGACGTCGAGACCTTGCCGGAATCACCGGGCCAGGGCCTCACCTCCGCCCTCTTCGACCGCTCGACACCGCGCGGCTTCTACGGCATTTGCGGCTATCGCATCTGCGGACCGCGCGTGGTGCGCATCGACATGCTGGAGCGCCTCGCCGACATGATCCGCGACCGCGTCTTCTGGCGCCCGCGCTTCCCCGAGGAACCGCGCCCGGCGGGCTCCATCGAAGGCGGCGGCTTCACGATCGTGCCCGACATGATGTCGCTGGTCGGCTGCTCGGGCGAGGAATTCCAGGCGATCCTGCGCAGTCTCGATTTCCGCATGCAGAAGCGCAAGGTGAAGCGGCTCGCCCCGGCAGCTGCCGCAGTTGAAACGGGCAACACCGAGCCGGCCGCTGTTGCGGCAACCGACGATAATACGGTGCCTGAGGGTGTGGAGGCCTCGGCCGAGCCTGTGCCCGAAGCATCGGCAGAGCCTGCGCCCGAAGTATCGGCAGAGCCCGTGATCGAAACGCCGACGGAGCCGGTGGCCGAAACGCCGACGGAGCCGGTGGTCGAGGTCCCGCCGGAAGCCGCTGCCGCTGCGATCGAAACCGAGCCCCCCAAAGATGAGGCGGAGCCAGAAGCCGCGCCGGCGGCGGCTGCCGAGGCAGCGCCGGCCGAGTCGGCCGCCGATGAGATCGAGATCGAGGTCTGGTGGCCCAAGGATACCGGCCCCTTCCGCCGCGAGCGCCAGAAACCGGAGGCCCGGCCGCAGCCGCAGCAACGCCATCGGCGTGGCAAGGATCGGCCGGAGCAAAAGTCTCAGGACGGCGGCAAGCCGGCCCAGCGGACCCATAAGCCGCAGCGGCCGCCGCGCCCCGAGCGCAAGCCCGAGAAGCCGATCGACCCCGATTCGCCTTTCGCCGTGCTGGGGGCCCTGAAGGCGCAACTCGCCAATAAGACGTGAACCGGCAGCGCATCGACAAATGGCTGTGGTTCGCCCGCATGGTGAAGACCCGGACTTTAGCGGCGGCCATAGTGTCGCAGGGTCAGGTCCGGCTGAACAAGATCAAGGTCGTGAAGCCCGCCCAGGAGGTGGGGCCGGGCGATATTATCACCCTCGCCGCCCATGGCCGAGTCCGGGTGCTCAAGGTTCTTGGGGTCGCCCAGCGCAGGGGCCCGTCCAGCGAAGCCCAGACCCTCTATGAGGACATAGCAGACCCGGCAGCGTCCGATAATCTGCAACATTAGCGCGCATCCCAGCGAAGTTCGCCGCAAAGGATTCGCGCTAAATCAATACTTTAGAGCAAAACCTGATCGCCAGGGTGTTCAATTTCGGCGGGATTTGCTCTAACCCTGAAGCCTTGCTATAGAGCGTTCGGAAAAAAGAACGGATTGCCGCGAATGACTTATATCGTCACGGAAAACTGCATTAAATGCAAATACATGGACTGCGTGGAGGTCTGCCCCGTAGATTGTTTCTATGAAGGCGACAACATGCTCGTCATCCATCCGGACGAATGCATCGACTGCGGTGTCTGCGAGCCGGAATGCCCGGCCGACGCGATCAAGCCCGATACTGAGCCGGGCCTCGAAAAGTGGCTGCAGCTCAACACCGAATATGCCCCGAAATGGCCAAATATCACGGTAAAACGGGACGCGCCCCCCGACGCCAAGGAGTTCGACGGGGTGGAGGGCAAGTTCGACAAGTATTTCTCGCCCGAGCCCGGCGAAGGTGATTGATCGCTACATTTTGCGGGGGCATTAACCTTTTCCCCTGCTAATATCGCTCGTTACGCACAATTATACCGTACACGGACAGGTCGGACTTTAATTTTCATTAAAGCCGTGCTATATTCTCTCATGATGTAAACCAGACTTACGGAAACGATCCCGGGCCCCCAAAGCTCGGATTTTTTTCGCCAAGTGCCTGTCCACTGCGGAAAGAGGGCCCGCGATCCCCATCCGCTGGACTGCCGGAAAGGCGAGATCAGTCGATCGGCCGTTTGTGCAAGGCGTAGGCTGTGGCTTGCGCCATCGATAGGTTGCGAGGCGAAGGAAAGCCATGACCAAATCGAAGACAAAGGCCAAAGTTAAGTCCTTGAAACCTGCAGGTAAGAAAAAGATCGTGAAAGCCACTGCCAAGAAGAAGCCGGCCGTGAAGGCCAAGACTGTCGCCACGCCGAAGAAGATGAAGCCCGCCGTTCAGCCGGCCAAGTCCGCGGCCAAGCCGGCCCACAAGCCCGAGGCGAAGCCCCATGCGCCGCAGCCCCATAAGCCCGCCGCTCATGCGCCTAAGCCTCAGGCCCCGGCCCATCCGGCGAAGCCGCAGGCGCCTCAGGCCCACAAGCCGGCGCATCCGGTCCACGCCCCCGCGGCCCCGGCCCCCATCACCAACATGGCCGACAAGCCGGTCGTCGCCACGCCGGCGGCCAAGAAGCTTGTGTTCAAGGTCAACGAGCTGATCGTCTATCCGGCGCATGGCGTCGGCCGCGTCGTGCAGATCGAGGAGCAGGAGATCGCCGGCATCACGCTCGAGCTCTATATCGTCGATTTCGAGAAGGAGAAACTGCGCCTCAAGGTGCCGACTTCGAAGTCGGAACAGAAGGGCATGCGCAAGCTCGCCGACAAGCCGCTCATCGACCATGCGATGAAGGTTCTGAAGGGCCGCGCCCGCGTCAAGCGCACCATGTGGTCGCGCCGCGCCCAGGAATACGAAGCGAAGATCAATTCCGGCGATCTGATCGCGGTGGCCGAGGTCGTGCGCGACCTGTACCGCTCCGAGCGCCAGCCCGAGCAGTCCTACTCCGAACGCCAGCTCTTCGAGCAGGCGCTCGACCGCATGGCGCGCGAGATCGCCGCCGTGAAGAAGATCGACGACGACATGGCGATCAAGGAAATCGAGACCTTCCTCGCCAAGAACGCCCACCGCAACACCAAGGCGGATGACGGCGTTCCGGCGGAAGAAGCCGCCTGAAACGACGCTTCGAATAGTTGAGCAAGAGCCCGGCCCTGCGCCGGGCTTTTTGTTTGCCGGTGACTTCCGACGGTGGCGCCGGAGCCGCGGGAGATGTAGACTTTCGCCGCATCCTGGCAGGCAATCATGAGCCAGCAACCCGTCGTCAAGCCGCGCACGAAGACCAGGGCGAAAGTCGAGCGCCCGAAGCTGTGGAAGGTCATCCTTCTCAATGACGACTACACGCCGCGTGAATTCGTCGTCCTGGTGCTGATGGCGGTGTTCCGCATGACCGCGGACCACGCCTATGGCGTCATGATAACCGCGCATCAGCGCGGCGCCTGCGTCATCGCGGTCTTCACCAAGGACGTCGCCGACACGAAAGCAAAAGAGGCGACCGAACTCGGCAAGAGCAAGGGCTATCCACTATTCTTCACCACCGAGCCGGAAGAATAAGGAGACGGCTGGCCGGCGCATCTGCGGGGGTTCCGTCCGGTGCGCGAACGCTATATAAGCGGCGCGGAGTGACCCCGTAGCTCAGCAGGATAGAGCATCAGATTCCTAATCTGAGGGCCGGAGGTTCGAATCCTCTCGGGGTCGCCAATAAAATCAAAACCTTAGCTAAAAAATGTCCCTTAGAAACGACTGGAATGGCCTCCTGGACAACAACTGGGACAACATGACGACGAACGCAGCCATTAGGAAATCGAGCTCTTTTTCTTGACGGAGTGGACAAGTATCTGGACCGCAGGCTGGGATGACGCCTACTTGCATGAACGCGCGGCAGCGACTTGCGTTAATGGCCCCAGACCTGAAATATCAGCGCGCGTGGCTCAACTAGACTAGATAACCAGACTACGAATCTGAGGGTTGCGCGTTCAAATCGTGAAGCAAAGCGTGAAATCGTGTTGGCTAGACTTCCCTGATTATCGGCAGACTGACGGCTTGCCTTCAGTGGATACCCAGACACTTCTGAGATCAAGATTCCGGTCTAAGTGGACGTAGTGGGTGTCAATCAGCGTCGCGTTGACAAGCAATGCAAAGACGTTGAGCGCGAAATTAGTTTCCACGATCCGCGAGCATTCCATGCCGGTTGGAATTGGATTGGCGGCTGCTAAATTGCTGGCTCCCTCTCTACCCCTATAGTTGAGCCTCCGAGAACGAAGGCAATTGATCTGTGTCAAGACACGGCGTCATTTTCTGTGGAAGCAATCAGGCGGACGATCAGCGAAGAGCGGTCGACCATTTTCCAACCAGTATTAGTACAACGGAGGCGCGACCAATTCGCATCTCGTCTGGAAACTGGCGCCGCTTACGCTTATTGCTAGCAAACACCTGCGCGTACTAGAGAACGACATGCGTATTCTTCCCATATTGATTGTTGTTGTATTGGTGGCCGGAGCTGCGGGCGGTTACGCATACTGGCTCCAGGCCCAGTCATCACGCGTGCCGGCGGGTCTGGCGCGCGCGAATGGTCGAGTGGAGGTTGAACGAGTCGACGTGGCGACCAAATATGCCGGTCGCATTGCCGAATTGCATGTGAATGAAGGTGATGCCGTCCAAAAGGAAGAAGTTTTAGCCCGCCTCGATACGACGGAAATCCTTGCGCAATTGGCAGCTGCCCGAGCCGCCGTCCACCGCGCTCACCAGGGCACCGCGCGGGCAGAGGCCGATGTTGCGCTGCGTGAGGCCGATTTGACCCTTGCAGAAATCGAGCTTAGGCGCGCCGCGCGGCTCGCCGGCATCAATGCGGGTACCTTGGCGGAGTTGGACCGACGCACCGCGCAAAGGGATATTTCAAAGGCATCCCTCAGCAGCGCCAAGGCGGCCGTCGAAGACGCGAAAGCAGCCACCGAGGCCGCGGAAGCCCAAGTGACACAGATCGAAGCAGTCATTACTGACATGACTCTCAAAGCCCCCGTCTCGGGTCGCGTTGAATACCGCCTTGCCCAGAGCGGAGAGGTCGTGGGCGTGGGGGAGCGGGTGCTGACGCTTCTCAACCTTTCCGATGTGCATATGACTATCTTTCTCCCCACTGGGCAGGCCGGAAGGGTAGAGCTGGGTTCGGACGCACGGATCGTGCTCGACAGTGCCCCGGAGTATGTCGTGCCGGCCACCGTTACTTTCGTTGCCGCAGAGGCCCAGTTCACGCCCAAATATGTGGAGACGGCGAATGAGCGCGAAAAGCTGATGTACCGGATCAAGCTACACATAGATCCTGAAATCCTTCAGAAATACAGCGGCTATGTGAAAGCGGGCATGACGGGCAACGCCTATGTCAAGATACAGGGCAAAGCGACCTGGCCTGCCGACCTTGCACCGAGACTTCCAGATGTCCCCTGACGACCAGGCAGCTGTTCAGGTCAGCTCCGTGAGCCATCGCTACGGCGTCGTCGGCGCGCTTGACGGTATCAGTCTTTCGATCGACACGGGATCGACCGTGGCGGTCATAGGCCCCGATGGCGTCGGCAAGTCGAGCCTCCTTGGCCTGATCGCCGGCGTCAAGCGCATTCAGTCCGGGAATATCATGGTTCTGGGTGGCGATATGGCGTCTCGCGCTCACCGTGATTCGATTGCTCCTCGGATTGCCTATATGCCGCAAGGCCTGGGCCGCAACTTATATGCGACGCTTTCCGTCGTCGAGAACATCGATTTCTTCGGCCGCCTCTATGGATATTCGGAAAGCGAGCTGCGAAGCCGCATCGCCCGCCTGCTCGTGGCAACCGGGCTCGATCCCTTTCCGGACCGGCCGGCCGGCAAGCTGTCGGGCGGCATGAAGCAGAAGCTCGGCCTATGCTGCGCCTTGATCCATGATCCCGATCTGCTTGTGCTTGACGAGCCAACCACCGGCATCGATCCTTTATCCCGGCGACAGTTCTGGGAACTCATCGGCCGAATCCGTGCCAAGCGGCCCGACCTAACGCTTCTTGTGGCCACTTCCTACATGGAGGAAGCCGAGCGCTTTGAGCGGATAATTGCGATTGATGAAGGCAGGATCATTGCCCAAGGGAGCATGACCGAGCTCCTTGCTCGTGCCAAAGCAGAAACGCTGGAGGAGACTTATGTCGCACTTCAGCGCCCGGGGCGCCGCGAAGAGCGTACGCCTCTCATCATTCCAAAATTCGACAGGAGTGATGGTCCCGCCGCCATTGTTGCCGACAATCTTACGATGCGGTTTGGTCACTTCACGGCGGTCGACCATGTGAGCTTTCGGATTGAGCGCGGCGAGATCTTCGGTTTTCTAGGCTCGAATGGCTGCGGCAAGACAACGACGATGAAAATGCTCACCGGCCTGCTTCCGGCGAGTGAGGGGCGGGCCGAGCTACTGAGCAAGCCCGTGGATGCGCAGGACATCGCCACCAGGATGCGCGTGGGCTACATGTCACAAACGTTCTCGCTCTATGAGGAAATCTCGGTCCGCGCCAACCTTGAACTGCATGGGCGTCTGTTTCGCATTCCGAAGGCGGAGCTTCAACCGCGCATAAAGGCGGCGCTCGATCTTTTCGATCTCGCAGCTGTCGCGGACAGTCTGCCTTCCGCGCTGCCGCTAGGCATGCGCCAGCGCCTGCAGCTTGCCGCTGCTTGCCTCCATCAGCCGGAAGTGTTGATCCTCGACGAGCCGACCTCCGGGGTCGACCCCGCGGCCCGCGACCGATTCTGGCGTCTGTTAGTGGAGATGTCGCGGCGCAACGGTGTCACCATCTTCATATCTACACATTTCATGAACGAGGCCGAGCGCTGCGACCGCATCTCACTGATGCATGCGGGCCGCGTACTTGCCGTCGGCAGCCCGGATGAGCTGCGGAGGGTCCGCAATAGCGACAGTCTCGAAGACGCCTTCATCGCCCATCTTCAAGAGGCAGCAGGGTTGCCCGCTTCCGACACGACCGATGGCGCCTTTTCCTCACTGACCGAAGAGTTCCGAAGCGCCCACAATATCTCCCATCAGGATTCGTCGCCTGGGCTCGCTCTGTCCCATCGTGCAGTCACGGCCTCGCTGCGGCGGATGTGGGCGTTTGCGCGGCGCGAAGCCATGGAAATGATGAGGGATCGAATTCGATTGGCGTTTGCGCTGCTCGGCCCCCTCCTTCTCTTGCTGGCATTCAGTTACGGCATATCGTTCGACCTCGAAGACCTCCGCTTTGCCGTGCTCGATCGCGATCAATCTCTCGAGAGCCGCCTGTTACTCGAGCAGTTTTCCCGCTCCCGCTATTTCGCCGAAGAGCCCCCGCTTCAAGACGAATTCGAGATCGACGGCCGATTGCGTTCAGGAGAACTGCGGTTTGCCATCGACATCCCGCCCGACTTCGGCCGCGACCTCCTGCAGGGCCGCCAGCCGCAGATCAGCTTCTGGCTCGATGGCGGCAACACGTTCGTGGCAGAGACGACCCGCGCCTATATCCAGGGTGCAGTCCTGACTTACGCGGCGGATCGACATCGCCGCCTGCATGGCGACGATCCTGAACTCATGTCGATCGATGTCGAGCCGCGGTTTCGCTACAATCAGGATTTTCGCAGCGTCTTTGCGATCACACCGGGAACGATCATGCTTCTGCTTGTCCTGTTTCCAGCAATGCTGACGGCCCTCGGCGTGGTGCGAGAGAAAGAAATGGGGTCGATTACGAACGTTTACGCCTCCCCCGCTACGGTCGGTGAATATCTGGTCGGCAAGCAGCTGCCCTATATCGCGATCGGCTTTGTCAGTTTCATCAGCCTCGTGGTGCTGGCCGCCGGCGTGCTCGGGGTTGTTCCAAAAGGTTCCCAAGTCGCCTTGTCGGTTGCAGCCCTCATTTACGTATTTGCTGCGACCGCATTCGGCCTCCTCGTTTCGGCGTTCGTCTCGACGCAAGTCGCAGCGATCTTCGGAACGGCGATCGTGACCTCGATGACGGCCGCGCATTATTCTGGATTCCTATTCCCCGCATCGGGGCTCGAAGGTCCAGGGCGCGTCATGGGGCTTTCATTTCCTTCATTATGGTTTCAGACCGTGAGCCTCGGCGTCTTTGCCAAGGGGCTTGAAGCAAGCGCGTTTGTCCAGGAAATTGCGATATTGCTTGGCTTTGGCATCATGTTTCTCATTTTGGCCCGCCTGTCGGTCCGCAAGCAAGGTGTTTAGCCATGCAGCGCTGGATCGAGAACGTCATCCACTTCGGCCTCAAGGAGATCGCCAGCCTCTCGCGCGACTTCGTCATGGTCTCTCTGATCGCCTATGTCTTCACCCTCGCGGTCTACTCCGAGGCGACCAGCATGAGAACCGACATAAACGATGCCAGCGTGGCTGTCGTCGATGCCGACCAGTCGACATTGTCGTCCAGGATCAAGGACGCTCTGCAGCCGCCCTATTTTCGGACACCTCGGGAAATCGATCGTTCGGAACTCGATCAGGCGCTGGACAAGGGACAATACACCTTTGTCCTGGAAATACCTCCACAACTCGAAGCTGATCTCCTGGCAGGCCGCGGCCCATCCATTCAAATCAACGTCGATGCGACGGCAATGACACAGGCCGCCGTTGGAACTGCCTACATTCATGAAATCATAGTGCGCGAAACGGCAAGCTTTCTGAAACAGAGCAGGGCCAACCCGGCCGTTCCCGTAGATCCTGTCATTCGCGCCTTGTTCAATCAGAATCTTGAGGCGCTTCGCTTCACCGCAAGCATGGGCGTCATCAACAATGTCACGATTCTAGCCATCATACTCGTCGGTGCGGCTGTTATGCGTGAACGTGAGCGCGGCACCATCGAACATCTGCTAGTGATGCCGGTGCGCCCAAGCGAAATCGTTGCCGCCAAGATCTGGGCAAATGGCCTGATCATCCTCCTGGCGGCGGGCTTTTCCCTTCATGTCGTGGTCCAGTTTGTGCTCGGCGTGCCGATCGTCGGCTCGGTCGAGCTGTTCCTGTTTGGAGCGGCCGTTTATCTCTTTGCCGTGGCCTCGCTCAGTATTTTGCTTTCCACCATCGCGAACTCGATGCCGCAATTCGCGCTGCTTTCGATCCCCGTCTTCATCGTCCTGTTCCTGCTGTCGGGTTCGTTCTCGCCGTTCGAAAGCATGCCTGACTTCCTGCAGGACATCATGTATGTCTCGCCAGCGACGCATTTTGTGAGGTTTGCCCAGTCAGTCCTCTACCGCGGCGCCGGCATCGACGTGGTATGGCGCGATCTCGCGATCATGAGTGCGCTCGGTGCCACGTTCCTCACCGCTGCTCTGTGGAGATTCAGGGCGATGCTCGCGCGCCAGAGCTAGTGAATTCGTATGGAACGATCGACATTTCCCCCGCTCGAGACGGCCGATGATACCGTGGAAATCGTCGAGCGCAAAGGCCTCGGACATCCGGACACGATCTGCGATGCGCTCGCCGAACCACTTTTTCGCAATCTCGCTCGCGAATATCGGGCACGGTTCGGACGCATACTCCATTACAACGTCGACAAGGCTGCTGCGCGGCGGACAGGCGGCTCCGACCTTCAGTGGCGGCACCATATTGGCGCCCATTGAAATCTACCTGGCGGGGCGAGCGGTCGTGGACGCCGGATTCAAGACTATCCCCGTCAGGGACATTGCGGTCGAGGGATCGCGCGCGTGGTTGCGCGCCAATTTGCATGGCCTGGATGTCGAGCGCCACGTGCTGATACACGAACTCTTGCGGCCCGGCTCTCATGATCTGCAGGCGGTCTTCTCGGGGCGGTCAGGCCCGGACGTCCATCTCGCCAACGACACATCGATAGGCGTCGTCTATGCCGCCATTGAGCCCTGTGGAACAGCTCGTGCTTGCGATCGAAGGGCGGATCAACGGAAGAAACCGCTATGCGGAACATCCGGCATGGGGCGAGAACATCAAGGTCATGGGTGTGCGAAATGGCAATAGCGTACAACTGACAATCGCTTGCGGGCTGATCGGGCGCCATGTTGCCCATATGGGCGACTATCTGGCTGAGAAGGCCTCCATCGGAGAGATCGCGCGGGAACTTGCCGCTCGCCATGGCTTCGCCGCAGCGCAGATCACCATCAACGCGGCGGACAACCCCTCAGCTGGTTCCGTCTATCTCACTGTAACCGGCACTTCGGCTGAAGCGGGAGACGACGGTCAGGTGGGCGTGGCAACCGGGTGAATGGACTCATCACGCCTTGCCGGCCAATGAGTCTCGAAGCAGCCGCTGGAAAGAACCCGATAAGTCACGTCGGCAAGATTTACAACGTCGTTGCGCGCGAGGTCGCCAGATCGCTCGTCGCGCGGAACCGCGAGATCACGGCGGCAAATTGCCTGCTGATGAGTCAGATTCGCGTGCCCCTGATCAGCCTAGCAAGTCAACCTTGCGCCCGGAAATCGCGCGTCGCTTTGCAATGGAAAAGGGAGGTACGGGAAATCGTTGCCGACAGCTTTTCCGTATTCCGGAGCTCGTCGAGAAACTCATAAGCGGCGGACCCGAAATATTCTAAATCGCCTGTCCAGGGAAACTTGGCCGTGCCGCCCTTTTGAGGGCGCGCCTCGCGGAATTTGATCGAAGTCAATGCCGGGGTCCCGGGAACTGGCTAGTCTGACAGTGAATAGAAGTGGAAATGCGAATGGCACTCCTGCGTCCGAGATACCTGTCGGGCACGCCACAGCGGCGGTCGATCTTGCTATGCCTTTTCCTTGTCTTCGCCTTTGTGACCTATGGCTCCCTTCAAGCAATCGAAGCACCATCGCATTTAACACCGGTGCAAATGCACCTGAATGGCGCCCATCTCCTAGTCGTCGCGCATTCTGACCATTCATGCAATCCGGGCGATCGTGAAGGTAAGGATCATATCCAGTGCAGTTGCACTTTCGGGTCGGGCTGTTCTTTTGTTGCCGTGGTCAGCGAAACGGCGACTACTCCCGCCGGTCTCAAGCTCTCCCCATGGCACGCCCGAACATTGTTCCTCGTCAGCTCCGAGGCTGTGTCGCACTTCCGTCCCCCGAGAGTCCCGGCCAGCGCCTGAGCACTGTTGCACGCGGTTTAGCCGGCTGTGCTGAGCCTTATTCTCACTGATTGAAGGATCATGACCATGACTCGATTTATAAGTCCTTTACAACATGCTTGCACAGCAAGCGCGTCGCATCGCCAGGATGCTGCATCCGGCATTGCCAACCAACACGTGAACAAGAGCTTCCTCATCGGCGCGGCTTTGTCGGCCGCACTCGTCGCTGTCTGGCCACTTGCGGCCGCGGCCCAAGCCCAGCCGGATCCCCATCATCCTCAGGGACAGCAGGAACTCGCCGCTGAGTCCGGTCCCAAAACTCCCGGAACAGGCGATCAGTCCGGCATGCCGGATGGTCAGGGAATGATGAGAAACATGATGAACATGATGCAGATGATGGGCCGAGCGGCGGATGCAATGCCCTGCATGCAAAATGCGGCATCCATCGATCATATCGAAGGACGGCTGGCTTTCCTCCGCGCCGAACTGAAGATCGGCAATGATCAGCGGAAGACCTGGGACCACTTCGCCGATCGCATTCGCGAAAGCGCGCAGAAACTCGGCGACGTCCGAAATGGCCCGATGATGATGAAGCCGGCAAACGGTCAGACGTCTTCCGTGTTGCCGCAGAAGCTTGATCTCGAGGATCGGCTGCTGAAGGCGCGGCTCGATCTTGTTGGCGCATATAGAACCCTCTACAGCGCTCTGTCCGAGGACCAGAAGAAGATCGCGGAGGAATTGCTCGTTGCTCATAGGGACATGTGCGGGCCTGCGATGATGCCCATGGGAGGGCCCTAGCTATGCAGGCTCTCCTCTATTTTCTGCTGTGGGCAGGATTGATCTTTCTCATGATGCGCTTCGGATGCGGCTCCCATGTCATGGGACACGGTCACCGGCATGGCGGGCCGAGACCGGATGAGAGCTCTGATCTGCCGGGCACGAATGTACGTCGGACTCCAGAAAAGGCCCGCGATCCGGTTTGCGGAATGACGGTTGATACCGCGAATGCGAAGCCGAGCCTCTATGAAGGCCGCGCCTATTATTTCTGCTCGCAAACTTGCCGCGACAAATTCGAAGCTTCGCCTGCGTCCTATGCGAAAGGCGAGACCAGTCGGTCTTCAACCATGGAGAGTGGTCATGAGCACCACTAAAAGGACTGCCGGCGGCATGAGCGATGCCGGCGAACCGCATAGAATTCCAGTCTTCTCGCTGGGCATGGCCTTGAGCGTGTTCCTGGTAATTTCCTATGTGCTTTGCGTCCTGTTCTACCTGCTGTTCCCTGAGTCGGTGGTGAAGCACGCGGTGCTCACCTTGTTCCTGCCCGGCTTCAAGTTGCTGACCTGGCCGAGCTTCATCCTCGGCATCGTCGAAACCTTTGGGTACGGCTGGTATGCAGCCTTGATCTTCGTGCCGCTCTACAATTTCTTTGTCCAGCGCTGGCGTTAAGGGCAAGGAGATGACGATGCACGCCCATGACGCGATCGCGGAGACAGCCAGGCCTGATGCTCCCTCCGCGGGTCTGGCCAAGGATCCGATCTGTGGAATGATGGTCGACAAAACCACCGCGCTCATGGCCGAGCGCGGCGGCCGTACATATTATTTCTGCAGTCCTGCCTGCAAGCGGACCTTTGAGGATCCTGAGCGCGAGCTCAAATCGATGCGCACACGGGTCACGATCGCGCTGACCGGCGTCCTTGCCCTCGCAATCCTGCGCGCCGGCGCGTTCCTCGCGCTGGCTGCGGGCGCCACGATTGTCACCTGGGCGCCGATTCCGGCACTACCCTGGTTCACCTGGGGAGTCTGGCTTTTCATCCTGGTGACCCCGGTTCAGTTCATAGGTGGCTGGGGCTTCTACAAGGGTGCGTGGAATTCGATCCGGACGCGCTCCATCAACATGGACTTCCTGATCGCGCTGGGAACGACGGTCGCTTATCTCTACAGCGTGGTGGTTGTCTTCGCGCCGGATCTCCTGCCGGTGAAGGTGGAGCAGCGCGACGTCTATTTCGAGGTCTCCGCGGTGATCATCGCCTTCGTGCTGCTGGGCAAGTACATGGAGGAGATCATCAAGAAGCGCTCTTCGGCCGCCGTGCGCAAGCTCATGGATATGCGGCCGGCGGTAGCTCATGTCGTTCGCGAGGACGCGGAAGTGGAGATACCGGCGGAGTCGATCATGGTCGATGAGACCGTCATCGTCAGACCAGGAGAGCGCATTGCGACCGACGGCGAAGTGGTCGAAGGCTCGTCTTCTGTCGATGAATCGATGCTTACAGGCGAGTCCATGCCGGTCGAGAAAACGCCGGGCAACAGCGTCATCGGCGGCACGCTCAATCGCAGCGGCCTTTTACGTTTCCGGGCGACCCGGATCGGAAAGGATACGGCGCTTTCACAGATCATCAGGCTCGTCGAAGACGCGCAGGCGAGCACGGCCCAGGTTCAGCGGCTCGCCGACGAAGCGACGCGCTACTTCGTTCCAGCCGTCGTCGCTGTCGCCCTTGCGGCATTTGTCGGCTGGTGGATAGCGGGCGACTTTCCGCAGGCGCTCCTTTCATTTATTGCCGTGCTGATCATTTCCTGCCCTTGCGCTCTGGGCGTTGCCACACCGGCGGCGCTCATGGTCGGCGTCGGCAAAGGTGCCGAGGCCGGTATCCTCATCCGTGGCGCCGAGGTGCTCGAGCGCGCGCGCAAGCTCAACGCCGTCGTCTTCGACAAGACCGGGACGCTCACGCGCGGCGAGCCGAACGTCACTGACATCATTCCTTTCGGCAAGATGAAGGACACCGCCGTGTTGCGTATGGCCGCCGCAGTCGAAATCGGATCGGAGCATCCGCTTGGCGAAGCGATTGTTCGTGCGGCTTCCCATTGGCAGATCGACGTGCCGCGCGTTTCAAGGTTCGAGGCGATTGCGGGGCATGGTATCCGCGGTGTCGTCGACAGACGGCATGTGCTTCTCGGAAATCGGCGCCTGTTCAAGCGGGAAAAGGTGCCGATCGACCACGCCGAGCAGGCAATGGCGCGTCTGGAGCGGGAAGGCAAGACGGCCATGCTCGTCGGGGCGGGGGGGAAGGCGATTGGGATCATTGCCGTTGCCGATACCCTGAAGCCCGAGGCCAGGGACGCGATCGCGGCGTTGCGCGCCGAAGGGATCGAAGTCGTAATGCTGACCGGCGACAATGAGCGTACCGCCAACGCGATTGCCCGTGAACTGCATATCGATCGCGTCATTGCCGAGGTCCTGCCTGGCGATAAGGCAAAGGTGATCAAAGAGCTGCAGAACCAGGGAAAGATCGTTGCCATGGTGGGCGACGGCGTCAACGACGCGCCGGCGCTTGCAACCGCTGACATCGGCATCGCCATCGGATCGGGCTCGGATGTCGCCAAGGAGACCGGCGGAATCATCCTCATCAAGGACGATGTTCGTGAGGTCGTCCTCGCCATCCGCCTGTCACGCGCAACCTTGCGGAAAATCAAGCAGAACCTGTTCTGGGCGTTCATCTACAATGCCATCGGCATTCCGATCGCCGCCCTCGGCTTTCTCAATCCGATCTTCGCGGCCGCGGCAATGGCGCTGAGCTCGCTGTCGGTGATTGCCAACTCGGCCCTTCTTAAACGCATGAGTATATCGACGTAGGAATGAAGACGGAATCGACCAAACATCTTCCCAACTTGCGCGCTTGGCTTTGCAGTCTCGTCATGCTGGTCATCGCGGCAATGGTCGCCTTCCGACTGGGTCTTTCCCTTTGGACGCTAATCCTGTTGGCAATGCTGCTTGCGTGTCCGGTCGTGATCCTGTGGACCTATTTCATGGGAGGTCGACCCTTGCCGGTCCCGCTGGAACCCACGCCGAGCACCTGCGGAGACACGCGTTACTTCAACTGGGTTGCGCCCTGGTATGATGTCCACTGCTCGATCTTCGGCTTGGGAAAGCGATTTCGAGACAGAGCGCTGGCACTTGCCGGGCTGCGGCCGGGCGATCATGTGCTGGACGCTGGATGCGGGAACGGTGTGTTGACCCGCCGGATAGCGGCCATCGTGGGGCCGGCAGGCGAAGCGTGGGGCATAGATCCGGCCCCCGATATGATAAGAACGGCAATGCAGGATGCCGACCGCCAGGGGAGCGCCGCAAGGTTCAAGCTTGCGGCGATGGAGGCGCTCCCCTTCGCCGACGCAAGTTTCGACGCAGCGATCATAAGCCTTGTCCTCCATCATTTGCCGCCCAATCTGAAGGCCAGCGGGTTGAAAGAGATCAATCGGGTGTTGAAGCCCAATGGCCGTCTGCTTGTCGTCGAACCGGATCGGCCTGATTCATGGCTTCTGCGTATTCTGTTCTGGCCGATGGGGTTCCACCCTAATCTCAAGGATCATCTCGATGGACGAACCGACCGCATCATTCAAATTGGGGGGTTCACGTCTATTATGCTGCTCGGTCGCTGGGCCCACTGGATTGCGTTTTGGGGTGCGCAAAAATCCCAAACCCAAGTCCTCACCGGCGGAGATGACTCCAATGACGCCTCACCCTGAACCGGACACATGGACGCTCAACTCTCCGACCGTAACCGAGCAGATCCGTGTTCTGGTTGCAGCCGTTGGCGCTCCGCCGGCACGCAGGAAACTCATATTTCTCGCAGTCGGCCTCGTTCTGGTCATCGGCGCGACTGCCGTAGGTCAGTTTCTATTGAACGCCTGGAACAAGCCATTCTTCGACGCCATCGAGCGCAAGGATATAGATGGCTTCTTGTTCCAGCTCATCGTATTCGGGATCATTGCGACGGCGCTCCTAGTCCTTAACGTTGCGCAGACCTGGCTCGACCAGATGACAAAAGTGGA
Source organism: Nordella sp. HKS 07 (assembly GCF_011046735.1). Taxonomy (NCBI): domain Bacteria; kingdom Pseudomonadati; phylum Pseudomonadota; class Alphaproteobacteria; order Hyphomicrobiales; genus Nordella; species Nordella sp. HKS 07. The sequence continues at coordinate 1,068,235 of NZ_CP049258.1, forward strand.
AATGCGCGCGTGGCTGACACACGATCTGCTGCTCCAGTGGATGGCGCCCAAACGGGCCTTCCTCCTTGCAGGGGCCGGTCAGATCGGCGTCAATCCCGATCAGCGCATACATGATGACGCGCGACGCTTGACCGAACTGTCCACGGCCCTAGCTATCGGTTTCCTCCAGTCTGCGCTCCTGCTCACAACCTTCATCGGCGTGCTCTGGGTTCTATCGCGAGGTGTTGCACTCGAAATCAGCGGACGCAGCATTGTCATACCGGGTATCATGGTCTGGGCCGCCTTGATCTATGCAGTATCGGGGTCGTGGCTGACTTGGCGAGTCGGCCGGCCCTTGATTGACATTAGCGCGGAGCGATATTCCGGGGAGGCCGAACTGAGATCTGCGCTTGTCCGGGTAAGCGAGGCGACCGACGGGATCGCCCTCTACGGCGGTGAGGCCGACGAGCGCCGGCGGATCGAGCGGGAGCTTCACCGAGTGATCGTTGCCATGCGCCGGCTGGTCGGCCGGATAGCTCGTCTGACCTGGATCACGGCGGGATATGGCTGGTTTGCCATCATCGCGCCGATTGTGATTGCGGCGCCCGGATATTTCGGCGGCCAACTCACCTTCGGCGAGCTGATGATGACGGTGGCTGCGTTCAACCAGGTTCAGCAGGCCCTGCGCTGGTTTGTCGACAATGCGAGCGGCATCGCGGACTGGCGAGCTGCGCTCTTGCGCGTCACGAGTTTCCGCCACGCACTTCTCGCCATTGATCGGCTGGAGCAACCCTATCCCAGGATCGACATCGCAAAGGACTCTGCGAGCCTGGTTTTCGACAATGTCGCGATACGTGTGGCGGATCGGGAAATTGCGCTCGATGGAGTTGTGGAGATCCGGCCCGGCGAGCGTGTGCTCATCATCGGCAAGCCGGGCATCGGCAAGAGCATGTTCTTCCGGGCGATCGCCGGCCTGTGGCCCTGGGGGAGGGGCAGGCTCGCGGTGCCCCCGAGGGCAGGCACGATGTTCCTACCGCAACGATCCTATGTGGCTCCTGGTTCGTTGCGTGAAGTCTTGACCTATCCTGTGACGGCTTCAAGTTTCTTGCAGGAAGATCTGATCAATGCACTTGAGCGCACGAACCTGAAGCACCTGATCCCTTCGCTCGATCGCATCGCGCGCTGGGACAAGGAGTTAATGGCCGACGAGGTGCAGCGCCTCTCCTTCGCGCAACTCCTCATCCATAAGCCGCAGTGGATCATCAGCGATGAGGCAATTTGCCACCTCAGCGAGGACAGCCGTGAGATCATGTTTTCATTGTTCGGGCAGGAATTGTCCGAAGCGAGCGTCGTCAGCATCACAAGTAATGATGTCCAGCACAACTTCTACCCACGAATACTCCATCTCACCGCCCAGCCGGTGGCCTCTTTCAAGGCCTCCTCAGGTGGTGGCCGTCCCACTTCACCTGCCACCGGCGCCACCGAAGGTGAAGCCCCTGCTGTGGTGCGGGCGACCTTTTGAGTCAGATCAAAACAAGCGATAGGGAGCTTGAGATCATCTGAATGGTTGTCCGTGCTTCGCAGCAAGCACATTGCTCGGTGGAATATCCGTCTCGCGCTATGGCGCTGGTCGATGATGTTCACGTGCCTCATGTTTGCATTCACTATTGTCGCCCATGCTGCCCACAAGGAAGACATGTTGTGGGCACGCTACGGGTGGCGTTGCCGTTTTCGGGGGCAGCGATGTGGATCACGACGGGATGGCGAAGCATTCCAAGGCCGTTGACCAGCGCGCACATTCTGGTGGGAACGGCCATCTACCTCTTTGGGGCGACGTCGCTCGGCATCATGCTGGCGACTGTAGCGAACTCGACGCCACAGTTTGCGCTGTTGTCTATTCCGGTGTTCGTGTTGATGTTCCTGTTGTCCGGATCTTTCACGCCGTTCGAAAGCATGCCGCGGTTCCTCCATCTCGTGATGGGCCTCTCGCCCTCGACCGGCAATCGGTGCTCTACCGCGGAGCTGATGTTGAGGTGGTGTGGCGGGAGCTCCTGACAATGATCGGCCTCAGCGCTGCGTTTGTCGCTGTCGCGCTCTTTCGCTTCAAGGCCATGCTCGCGCGGCAATCATAGGACGCTATTCTCGCAGAGTGCGGCGGCGATGTGAACATCTGGCAACGGGGCCGGTTCACTGCCGTCCTATTTCACACTTTCGACGCGCGGCACAAGAAGCTGCGGCAGGGGGAAGCTGACCAGCAAAGCTGCGAAGACGACAAGTGCCGCGAGCAAAAAGCCGGCGGCCGGCAGGAACGGCACATCGAACAGCAGTCCGCCGACGGCTGATCCGATCGCCTGGCCAAGGCTCGCCGATGCGGTCATGCGACCGAGGGCAGCGCCCTGGCTCGCGCCCATGCCCAGCGAGGCCCAGTAGGTAGCGACGGGCGACAGCACGCCGGCGCTGGCCGCAACCAGAGCAACGGCAACCGTCATCGCAAGCGAAGCGTTGGCAAGCGGCACAACGATGAGACCGATGGACAGTGTTGCGAGGCCCGGCGCGATGAACCAGCGCGTCAGCTCGGGCTTTATGAGCGGTGAAAAGATGAGGGCCTGGACAACGGCCATGACGAGACTGCATTCGGCGAACATCGTGCCGATATGCGCAGCGTCGAGACTAAGACTCTTGCCCTGCAACGAAAGTCCGACTTCGAAGGATCCGATGGCAAGCGCCGTAACGAACGCGATGGCTAGCAGGCGCAGGGCGGCACTGCGTTCAACCTGGCTTGCTTCGGCTGGTCCATTCTCGACATCGCGCTTCACTTGGCCGGGAACTACAAAAGTGACAAGGAGTGTGGCGGCAGCGGCCAGGCCTGTCGCCGCCAGGAAGGGCGTGGAAAACGCCTCATCCGGCGCGACGCCGAACATCCCGTCGGAGAGGCGAACCGCGAGCCCGCCGAGCAGCGGGCCGATGAAGAAGCCGGCGGTTCCTGCAATGTTGATCAAGGCGAAGCGGTGGGCTCGCCATTCCTTGGAAGGAGCGTGGTCACCGATAAGCGCGTACGCTGCCGGTGTGACGGCGGCCGCGAACAGGCCGGACAGAAGCCGGCCGACGTAGAGCATCGTCAGGCTCTGGACTGTCGCTAACAGCGCCATGGTCGCCGCGAAGCCGGCAAGACCCAGCAATATGACGGGCTTGCGTCCCCAGCGATCGGAAAGCGCGCCCCAGAGAGGGGCGAAAACAAAGATGGCGAGGATGTAGGTTCCGGTCAGCAGCCCGGTGTGCGATGCAAGCCTCGCCGGTTCGAGCGGTCCGACGAGGCGTTCTATGAGGAAGGGCAGGATCGGCAGGACGACCCCATAGCCCACCGAAATGGCGAACATCGCAGCAAGTATGGCCGCGAGCGGACCCCAGCCCAGTGTTGGCGGCTCGAGAGCCATCATCATGCCGAAGCGGCGACAGGCTGGATCGCCGGATCGGTCGTACGATGCCGCGTGATTCCCGCCAGCCGCGTCCGCTTCAGCATAAGCGCATTGACCGCAACGATCGCCGAGCTCCCGGACATAGCCAGGGCGGCGATCTCCGGGCTGAGCAGGACGGGATAGAGAACGCCAGCGGCGAGCGGAAACGCTATGACGTTGTACGCGACCGCCCACCAGAGGTTCTGATGCATCTTGCGAAGCGTGGCGCGTGAAAGTTCGACGGCGCCGACAACGTCATATGGATCGCTCTTCATCAGGACGACATCGGCGCTCTCGATGGCGACATCCGTTCCTGCGCCGATGGCAAATCCGACATCGGCCTGGGTCAAAGCCGGTGCATCATTGACGCCATCACCGACCATTCCGACTCTTTTGCCCTGGGCCTGGAGTTCCTTGATCTTGGCGGCCTTCTGGCCGGGGAGCACGTCGGCGAGAACCATATCCAGACCGAGGTCGCCGGCTATGCGCTGGGCGGTGCCGGCGTTATCCCCGGTCAGCATCGCGACCTGGACCCCGCGCTCGCGCAGCTTTGCGACGGTGGCGGCCGCCGTTGGACGTGGCGCGTCAGCAATTGCAATGAGCCCGATGACCTTTCCGGCGCGTGCGACATGGACGACGGTGCGGCCGGCGCCCTGCAGCCGCTGAGCTTCGGCGGTGAGCAATCCAAGCTCAAGCGTCTGGGAATCCATCAGCCGGCGGTTGCCGAGAAACACCGGATCTCCATCGATCTGAGCGTGGGCGCCCATCCCCTCAAGGTTCTCGAAACCGGTCTGGACGGGGACGGCTAGGTCGCGCGCCCGCCGTAGGATTGCTTGGGCGAGAGGATGATCGGAGCCTTGCTCGACGGCGGCGGCAGTCGACAGCACATGGTCGACGGCTATGTCTCTTGCGGTGACGACGTCGACGACTTCCGGCTGGCCCATGGTCAAGGTGCCGGTCTTGTCGAAGATGATGACATCGAGCTTGGTCGCTTCTTCCAACGCGGCGGCGTTCTTGAAAAGGATGCCGTTCATCGCGCCGAGGCCGGTGCCGACCATCACCGCCATCGGGGTCGCAAGCCCAAGTGCGTCGGGGCAAGCTATGACAAACACTGTGATGGTCATCGTCAAGGCGAACAGCAACGTTTGCCCGAGCCAGAAGAACCAGACCGCGAAGGTCGCCAGCCCGATGACGATGGCGATCAGGACGAGCCACTGCGATGCACGATCGGCAAGCAACTGCGCCGGCGCTTTCGAGTTTTGCGCTTCCTGGACGAGCTTCACGATCTGGGCGAGGGCGGTATCGGCGCCGACCTTGGTTGCGGTGTAGCGGAACGTGCCGCTCTTGTTGATCGTCGCGCCGATGACGGGGTCGCCCGGCTTTTTGCCGACCGGCATCGATTCACCCGTGAGCATCGATTCATCGACTTGCGACGCGCCTTCCAGGACAGTTCCATCGACCGGGATTTTGTTTCCAGGACGGATGACGATCGTATCTCCGACCAGCACGTCGGCTGTGGGAACTTCAATCTCGCGCCCGTCGCGAAGCACCATCGCCTTTGGGGGAGCCAGATCAAGCAGGGCGCGGATGGCCTCGGAGGCGCCCGCGCGTGCCCGCATCTCAAGCCAGTGGCCGAGCAGGATGAAGACGAGCAGGACGGCAGATGCTTCGTAGAATTGCTGCCCTTCGAAAAAAAGGTCGCGCCGACGCTGAAGAGGTATCCCGTGCCGACGCTGAGCAGCACGAGAACGGCCATGTTGAGGACGCCGTTGCGCAAAGCCCGAATGGCGGCGACGAGAAAAGGCCAGACCGGGTAGAGGATCGCTGCGCTGGCGAGGATGAACAGCCACACCTCCAGCCTCAGGCCGAAGGGCGCCGGCGGCGGCACGAACATCTCGCCCATCGGGGAATAGATGAAGATCGGCACGGAGAAGACGAGGCTGATCCAGAAGCGGTTGCGCATGTCGCGCACCATGGCTTGCATATCCATCCCGGCGGCGTGGCCCATCTCGTGGGCCATATCGTGCGATATGAGCATCCCCGAGGTCTTCGCCGGCGTCATTGCACGGCCGGAAATGGTCGGAGCTCCGTGGTCGGCGTGTCCCGCTTTGGAAGTAGGTTCGGAGGATGGGCTCGGCTCGACGGTCGGCGGGTGGCCGTGCTGATGATGGGCATGTGCATGTGAGAGATGGTTCGGGACCACCTCGCCGGCGCAGTGGAAGCCGCATTTCTTGATCTTGCTCCTGATCTCCGAAACGGAAATCTCCGTCTCGTCGTATTCGACGGAGACGCTGTTCGAAGCTGGATTGCTCCCGGCCTGATGGATGCCGCGGAGTTGGCGCAACTGCTTCTCGATGCACTGATAGTCGAGCGCGGAGACCATGCCGCCCACATCAAGCGTGGTTGACTTCATTCGTTGTCTCCCTTGCAAACGCGCTTGCCGGGTTCGTCGGCTTGCCTGTAAGTGGCGCTTTCCGAGGGAGTCTCGTGGCTTGGGGACGCACAGCCAATTGACGAGCGGCCGCCTTCAGCCGCTTGTTTGTGCAGGCAGCAATCATGCGCGGCAGCGCCTGCCATCATGGTTCCGCGCTTGACCGTCGCGATGCCGCCACATCCCGACTTCTTCTTGTTAACGCCCCGGGTTGGCGGCGTCTTATCTGCGCAGGTTTTCGCCGACATGGCGGGCGCTCCTCTCAATTCACGGTCAAATCCTCGACGTGGGTATCCGGCCGCAACGGGCCATTCTTTAACCCATGTCAAGTTTCGACAGCCGGTCGAGGGTCAGCGCGCCCTGCTGGGATCACCATGTTCGGGTCTCGCAAGCGTTGAAGAAACTAAATTCATGTTAGCCGGTCGGTGTGCCCGCTCTGCCTTCCAGGATTGCGCGGCCGTCTTCCAATCTTCCGATGCCGGCGATACGGCCTCCGCGAGACGCCAAGATGCAGGCGGCTTCGACTTTCGGACCCATGGAGTCGGGTGGTAATCGATGCATCGAGAGCTCTGCCGGGCTCGCTGCCCCGGATCGACTATTGCCGCGCATTCCCCAGTCGAGATATAGACGGCGTCAACGTCGGTCAGCATTAAGAATGCGTCGGCGTCGAGATCTCGGCGAGCAGTCCGGCGACGCGATCCTTGTCGATAAGGGCCTCGACTCCCTGCAAGTCGATTGAACACTTCAGTGCAGTGCGGTTTCCCTGCCGAAGAGCGGCAGTTTCGAAGCCGCAAGATGCGCTGTTGGATGCCGTTAGCGGCTCCCGCGTCTGGCCTCGCGGGCAGACAAGCGAGGGAAGAAGGCAGGCACTTCGCGCATGTAGCGCGCATAGGCCTCACCGTGCTCGGCGAGCACCTCCTGCTCTTCACGCCGTGCGAGACGCCAGTACATGAAGCCGAGGACCGGAAACATCGCCAGGGTGAGCAGTGTTGGCCACTGCAGCAGGAAGCCGAACATCACGAGTACGAAGCCGACATATTGCGGATGACGGATGCGGGCGTAGATGCCCGTGGTCGCGAGCGCGCCCCTGCGCTGCGCCTCGTAGAGCACCTTCCACCCCGCGGAAATAATAACGAACCCGCCGCCGATGAAGATGAAGCTCAGGATGTGGAACGGCCCGAAATGAGGGTTCCTCCGCCATCCGAAGAATTCTTCGAGAAGGTGGCCGGCATCGTGGGAGAACCAGTTGATCTCCGGATAGCGGGTCTGCAGCCAGCCCGACAGCAGGTAGATCGTCAGCGGAAAGCCATACATTTCGGTAAAAAGCGCGACGATGAAGGCGCTGAAGGCGCCGAACGAGCGCCAGTCCCGTTTAGTAGTCGGCTTGAAAAAGGTGAAGGCGAAGAAGATGAAAATTGCCGAGTTGAGGATCACGAGGGACCACAGTCCGTAAGCGGGAATATCGTCTTGCATAGATGCGCGCTCCAGGATCGAACGTTCAATGCTAGTGGGGCGGTTGTTGTGATGCGGATGTGTCGTCGCCACCGTGCCCGCCGTGCTTGCCATGCATGAAGATGTGAAGAAGTGGACAAGCGAGGATCAGCAGCCAGGGCAGCCAGCCCAGAAGGTGCGCGCGATGTTCTGCAATGAGATAGAAGGCCGCGATTGCGAGTAATCCACAGAGGACGATGTTGGCGGCCGTGAACCGACGCCCACGGTTTTCGTCCTTGTGGAGGGTATGCTGGTTCGGTTCCATGGTGTCTCGTCCGGCGGTTGGAGATCGCGACGGAAGGCGTAAGGAGACCCGTGCGAGCAGCGTTCAGAGCGATCGTTATTCATGCCCAGGATGCACCGTCTCCTTGGGGGTGGATGATGCGACGCCGCATGCCGGGAATCCTTGATGCGGGTTAAGTTCTCATCCGGGGTAGTATGCGGCGTGATTGCACCGGGGCCGCGCCAGACGCGTCGTGGCGATGGACCGTCGCCGCTAATACTGGAGGTCGCCAGGCTGGCCCGCGGCCGGAAGGGTTAGGCTGAAGGAAGGTTCTCGAAATCGCGTATCAGGGCATCGATCGAGCGGGCGCACGAGCCGATCCGAATATCGATGCCGCGCGCGGAAAGTGTGTCCCGGTCAGGCTTGGCGATGAAGCCGCAGACAAGCCGACCTATGCCGCTGGCGAGGATGAGCTCGCGCGTGGCTTCGGTGGTACGCTCGGGGTTTTGCCGAAACTCGCGGGCATGGCTGCAGGGATCGATCACGAGAAGCCCATCGGATTTTGAGAAGAATGGGCTGAGAACCGCTTTCCTCCGTGTGCGGGCGACAAGCACGGCGATCCAGCGTTTTCGATCTGCCTGCGGAAGGGCTATCGCTGACATTTCCGACTCGCGGAAGAGTTCGACAAAGATGACAGAACCATCCGTTCGCGGTCCGCACCTTAATCTCGATCAACCATATGGCGCGACGCCGACAAGGGCGGCGCGCGTTCCGGCGGAAGCACGGAGCGGACCGGACCGTGAGGAGGCCCGACAGCCGATTGATCTAGGTCAAGGCAGTTCTGAGACCTGATAGTAGATTGCGGGAGTTCGGCTTTCCGCCCTGCGACGTGTGGAGTATGCTCGGCACGGATAAAGGTGGAGTGCGGCGAAGCGCGATGTCAACGGGTGTAAATTCGAGCGTATGCTTAGGTATCTGGCGCTGCTCATATTCTGTGTGATCGCTGTCCTGGCGCAGGTCGGGTCATTGATGGCGGATGTCAGTGAGCCGGTGCCGAGCCACTCGGAGCGCGGTGGCGCCGGCACGGTGCTGACAACCTCCCCGGTCGAAAGGGAGGATTGTGCCCCCCGGGCGAACTGCTGCTCGTCCATGTGCGCGCCGTGCTACCTGCCGTTCCTACTCAACCAGAAGGGAACCGCGGGCGTTCCGCGCAAGTCGCAATTCCTGACTTTGCGTCAGGATTGCCTGCGCTCGGTCATTCTCGGCCACGATCCCCCAATTCCCCGAAATCACATCCTCTAGGGCCACTCGTTTCAATCGCCACCTCACCAACCTGTCCAGCAGGTCGGTTTGAAAGTGCGATCGATTTGACGCGCCCGCTAGACGTCGCGCGGCGAGCGCCAGGTGCGTCGCACTTTCACCCACAATTGATCGCCTGCGCTCGTAGCTGCCGCAACGGGCCTTCGCGCCCAGGAGGTGTAATGTGAGCTGGGATCGAGCGTCTTTATCCGAAGAGACAGCCCGGTCGCTTCGTCGCGACGATTGGGGAACCATCGAGCGCGAACGGAATGGACCGTTTTCAAGTGAATTGCCGTTTGCCACGCCGCAATGTCGGATGGGTGCGCGGGTCGGCGAGTTGAGCAGGCGCCCACCGTGCCCGAAAGGAGGAAACGATGGCGAGGCATGTGATCCGCCGAATAGCGTTTCATTGCCAATGGAGCGGCATCGACTGATGCCGCGCTATCGCCATGGCGACCGCAAGATTGAGTCAGGACGGGATCTGTTCAGCATTGGATCGAGCGGGAAAACGATCTTCAATCTCCTCGACGGCTGGGTCGCGGTCTATACCCTGCTGGAGGACGGCAGACGGCAGATCGTCCAGTTTGCGCTGCCTGGTGCAATACTGGGCGTGCTGCCGTCCAGGCGCGCGCCTGCCACGGTGGGTGCGCAAGCACTGACCGACGTCGTGGTCTCGGTGATCCCCCTGTCCATCCTGACGTCGTATTCGCATGTCGAACCGGAAATCGGGATACGGCTGGCGCGCTCGCTCGCGCACGACTGCAACCTGGCCTTCGATCATCTCACGAGCATCGGCCGGCGCTCGGCCCGGGAACGAGTCTCTCATCTGCTGCTGGAGTTGTTCACCCGATATCGCGCGCAATGGCCGGGAAATCGCAGCGAGGAGATGGTGCTTCCTCTGACACAGGAGCAGATCGGTGACGCGACGGGCCTGACTTTTGTCCATGTGAACCGGGTTCTTAGCGCCCTGCGGAAGGAGGAGATCGTCCAGTTCCACTACCGACGTCTGCGGATACTCGATCCCGATCGGCTGATTGAGGTCGCCGGCGTCGACCCGATGATCGCGATGTCCTGGCTCGAGCGGCGCCCCTGGGCGTAGGACGCACTCGATTGCGGCGTGACGCCACACGGCGGGCCACCTGCGAAGTGCGGTTCCCGCAAGGGCGGGCGTCCGGCTTTGCGTTCGCCGAGGAATACTCCGAGCCAGTAAGAAGCCAGGCCAACGATCACGGGAAGCGCCGACACGTTCGTCGAAGACGGCGAGGCCGATCATGACGGCGATGGACGGCGACAGAAATGTGAACACATTGGCTCACTCCAGTGGTACGCGGTCGAGAATTGAGAACCACAGCCAGAGGCAAGCGCCGTTCCCGGGAGCGCAGGGCCGAGCAGGGTCGCGAAGAAGGTTGGCGTTGGCTGGACCTGCAGCGGGCGGACGAAGACGAACGACATCGCCATGAGCGGGACCCTCCCCATGAGCGACTGGCCCGCCATCGCCACGAGTGGATCGACGGTGGATCATCAGAATGTTGCCACCTGCGACACCCAGGATGGCGAGCAGGATGTAGGCAAGGGCTGTTGTGAACCCTGTCCCTCCCGCGCCACGCAGCTGACCAACGCTGATGCCGACTATTCCCAAAAAGCCGGGTGCGAGACCGAGATACTGCGCCTTGCGCAGCCGTTTGGACAGAAGGTCCAGGCGAGGATCGCCGCAATGAGCGGTTGGCTGTTCGCGACGATTGTGGCCAGGCCCGGCGACACGAACTCTGCGGCGTGGGACATCCCGAGGTAGCCAAATATCCTGGCGCCGAATCCGATGCCACACAGGGCGAGCCAGGACCGGGCGTCTTTCGGAAGCGGGCGGCGGAGTAAGGCGGCGATCGCCGCCTAGCCTGCGATAACAGCGCGCAGCTTGGCCAAGGTCAGGTGTGGGCAAACGCGGATTCGATCACGATGAGCGGGTAGCAAATCGCTTTCAGCGCCGCGACCAGAACCAACCTCGCCGCGATCCACCATCGAGATTCCTGATCATGACTGCCGCTGCATTCTTTGGGGCGCCGGGCGAAATCGTTCTGAGGTCGGCTGACTTCACGAAACCATCTCAAATCGCCCTTGAGGCTCGCTTGGGCTGGTTGAGCGTCGCAATCCGCGAAACGCATCCATTTCGGCAACGGTGCCAAGAGGTAACTATCGAGACGCTTTCTCGCGGGCGGTTCGGATGTTCCTTCCGGTCTCGCAGTGGCAGTCGAGAAAGCCATGAACCGGACAGGTCCGGCACATCTCCTTGAGCCGCTTTCGCAACGCCTGTCGTCCCCGATGAAGGCGCACGGTGACATTGTTCAGGGAGGTGCCGAGACTTGCGGCCAGTCGGTCGCGCGGCTCACCCAGAATATCAGCACGCCAGATGACGTCCGCGTACTCAGCCTTCAACGTCGGCAGCAAACGATAGAGGCAATTGCAAACCGCTCCGTCGAGCTCGGCGTCGGCAGGGAGATTCTCGATGTCGGCCTCGTTCACACGAATCTCTCGGCGGCGTCGCCTGCTCGCACTGCGCTGATAGTCGATGATGGTTGTCGCGAGGATGCGGCCGAGCCAGCCACGTACTGTCTGGATATCCCGGAGCTGCGATGCGCGCTCGAGGGCGCGGACCGAAAAACCTTGCAGCACTTCCTCTGCTTCGTCGCGGTTGCGCAGGCGCTGCTGGAGAAACAGGAGTATCTCCTGTCGCGCTTCGACAAGGGCCCGTTGGACTGCGGTGTCATGAGGTTTGGCAGCGTCCTCTGCCCGCACTTTACGGGGTGGATCTTGGCCCTCCTGATCATCGGTCTTCGTCATTGTAGCGCCATCCCAGGCGGCCAAGAACGTCCATTTCTCAATGTTTCCCAAGCATTTGAGCCGGCCTCTCTTCCCTGGTCTTTAACCCAGATCAAGCTTTCCCGGCCGGTCGAAAGGCGGAACGTTTCGGCGGCGCCCATCTCGCGCACAGCGCGGACGCCGCGCGCGCTGGGCCGGGGTTAATCATGGCAAGGCTTGACGAGCAACGGCACGTCGCTGGCCGAGACAAATACGAGGGTCAGACAGGGCGTGCAGCCGCGCAGGAGGAGCCGCTATCGACGCGTGCAGACTTGAACGGTTGGCCGGTCCAAACGCGGTTGCGCCACGCGGTGAGCGTCCGGGCTTGAAGAAGTTTCCCGATCCAAGATTGCCCCAGCCTAATCGGACTTGCGGCCATTCAGGGCATGTCAAGCCTACCCGGCTCGACGATCCGATCCATGTAGGCCTTGATAAAATTCGCGCGCTGGCCGATTATAGGCCTGCGACCAGGCTCATCAAAACAAACGCGAGAAGCTGGAACCTGCCAGGTGACCACGCGGATCCATGGGAACGCCTATGTGGCAAGCAGGAGAGCGATCTAAGATGTCTTCATTTGCACGCGCCACGAAGCACATTGGAGCGCTCGTTCTCGCTTTCCCGCTTTTTACCCGTCTGGCCTGTGCCGAGGAGGCAGGTACCGAGCTGGCACGCCAGATCAATCCGGTCGCAACTGAGTACCTGCCCGGCTTCATCCCCGCTCCGGGGCAGACCGACATCCTCTTCAACGTCATCGTCGTCTTTCTCCTGGGGGTGATTTTTCTCCTCGGCGTCTTCTATTTCAAACTTCATGCGCTGCCGGAGCACATGGCGCATCGAACCGACAAGGTGCAGTTGGAGATCGTGGCCGTCCTTTGTCTGATTGCCCTTTTCACGCACAACCACCTCTACTGGATTGCAGCGCTGCTGCTGGCGATGATTGAATTGCCGGACTTCTCTACTCCTCTATCATCGATGGCTGCATCGCTCAGGCGGCTGGCGGGACTGGATGAACGTCCGCCATCGCCGGCGGCTGCTGTTGACGACCGGGGGGTTGAAGCCGACCACCCGAGTGCCATCGTACGAAAATTGGAAGTCGAGGGCCGAAAGAAGCCGAGCCATGCTTGAGTTGATGCTATCCTCGATGGTCACGATCCTTCCGGACTACCTTTTCCGCCGGTACGTTCAAGGCAAGCGCATAGGGCACGAAATCACGTTTCATTCGGTATGGTACGAGTTGCGCTATGGCATCACTGCCTGCCTCCTGCTCACGATCTCTCTCATAACGCTCATCTTCTACTTTCACCCCTCGACAAGAGAAGTCACGTCCGTATTCCGGACCGTGACTATCATGCCCGAGTCCGTCGGCCGCGTGGCCGAGGTGTTCGCGAGCGTGAACGAAAAGGTGGACGCGGGTGCTCCGTTGTTCCGTCTCGACGACTCCCAGCAGAAGGCGGCGCTGGAAACTGCCCGTCGCCAAATAGCCGAGGTCGAGGCTGAAACAAAAGTGGCGGAAACGGAGCTCGCCGCAGCGGATGGATTGATCCAGGAGGCGAAAGGAGCCTACCAGCAAGCGGTAGACGAGTTGCAGATGAAGGCCGAGCTTGTGAAAAAGGATGTCGTCTCGCGGCGTGAAGTGGAGCGCCTTCAGGTCACCGTGGAGGGACGGCAGGGCGCGGTTGACGCTGCAATTGCCAACAAGCAGATACTCCAGACGAAGATCAGCTCGCTTCTTCCTGCCCAGAAAGCAAGCGCGGAAGCCGCTCTCGCGGAGGCGCAGGTCGAACTGAACAAGACGCTTATCGTTGCCTCGGTCGGCGGAACAGTCCAGCAGTTCACTCTCAGGCGGGGCGATATCGTAAATCCGCTGATCCGGCCGGCAGGCATCCTCGTGCCTAGCGAAGCGGGGCGCGGCCGGCTCATCGCAGGCTTCGGCCAGATTGAGGCCTCCGTGATGAAGGTCGGCATGATCGGCGAGGCCACCTGCATCGGCAAACCCTTCACAATCATTCCATTGGTCGTGGCCCAGGTCCAGGATGTCATTGCCGCCGGCCAGCTGCGGCAGGGGGATCAATTACTTGACGTGCAGAACCAGGGCGCGCCCGGAACTATCACCGTCTATCTGGAACCACTTTTCAAGGGCGGGTTGGACGACATTCCGCCTGGTAGCAGCTGCATCGCCAATGCATACAGCAACCATCACGACGAGATCGAATCGCCGGATACGGGCACCATGCGCCGGATCTACCTGCATGCCGTGGACACGGTCGCGCTCGTACAGGCCATGCTCCTCCGCATACAGGCGATACTCCTGCCGGCGCAGACACTTGTCCTAAAGGGACACTGAAATGCGGTCGGAACACACTTTTGACTTCTGGGCAATGGTGCTTGTACCGTTGATAACCTAAGGCAGGATACGCAAAGACTTTGTTGCCTTTTGTCGGCGCCGACGGTCCCTGTCGCGGCCATCATCATGCAAGTCCTGCAACGACGGTCTCTAATCGTGACGAGGTTAGGATTTGGCAAGAAATGGTTCGGCTAGCCCGGGCCGTCCATATCAGAACCTCACTCGCGTGACGCTGGCGGTGCTGATTATCGGTAGCCTGTTGCCAGCTTCTGGGTGATGAGGCTGTTCCTCCTGCAGCGATCCGGTTGAATCAGCGCAAGCGTGGCCCTACATCAGTGACGCCCGGACCTAAAACGTAAGCCCGGGCGCCTAGGGGGTCAGTCCATCATCGGCTAGTGGTGCTCACTCTGCCATTTCTTGAGCTCTTCGATTTCTTTCTTTTGAGCATCAATGATCTCTTGAGCCATTTTCTTTAGCATTGGATCTTTCCCGTATTTTAGCTCGACCTCAGCCATATCGATTGCTCCTTGATGATGCGGCAACATCATCATGGCAAAATCCTTATCCGGATCGCCGGTGGACTTCATGGCCGTCATATCGTCCATCATCTTCTTGTGAGCAGCCATCATCTTTTTTTCGTAGCCCATATCCTGGGCAAGTGCTGCGGTACCAACACCCATGATGAGGGAAAGTGCGAGGGGAATAGCAAGCCTAAGCGTTATCATTTTAAAACTCCTTCAGTTCAGGCCGCGCTCGGCGGCAACCTTGGGGATCAGGTAAAGTTTCTGAGCGGCGAAACTGGTATCAAATCAATCGCGGAGGTTTCTTCAACGGCTTTGGAGCTATTCCATTGACCAAATCAGCCGGGTAAAGGACACGTTTATTCGCGCCGGAACGCGGTATTAAGTCGGAAATCGCCATCCAGCCCGCAGTGGCCAAACACACCTGACAACAAATCTTATTATTGAAGTCACAGGAACTTCCGCCAGGAGAGGCAGCAGATTGACTGATGCCCGATGCATCAAAGGGCCTCTGCTTTTCGTGCGCGATAAGCAGCACTTGCGTCACAAGGAAGACCAGACTTAGAAAAACGGTCATTGTGCACCGTCCGGTTCCCGCAGCTCGCCAAAGGATGCGCATAAGTGTCTATCTCACCCTGATAGTTCGATATGCGAGTATTGAAGGGAACGCAAAAGAAGCTAAATGGGTGAACGGGGCGAAGGGAAAAAAGTTCCCCCCAATTGGCGACAGGTCATTAAAGTGCCCCACCCCCTCGGTCACCGGCTGGTCGAAGCCCTTGGTAATGATGTGCCAACAAGTATTGCCCCCCATTACGAGGTTGCTGGGATTTGGGAATGAGCGAACGTCGCGCGGTGCTAGGATGCCATCGGCACCGATAACGATTGCCGCCTCGGTCTGGCCTTTCTCCTGCTCGATGGCCACCTGTTCGCCTTGATCGTGCACGTGGCTTACCTTAATACCGGTTTTCAGAACGTCTCGCGGCAGCACCAGAATGGATCAGGTCGGCCCGATGAATGAGGATCGGAGACTCGTACCGGGTCGCCAGCGCTGGATCGGCCCGCATCACCCAGCGCCTCTCGCGCAGGCCGCTCAGCTTCTCCGGCGTGCCGCGCCGCACTTCATCACCCAGGTCAAGCATAACAAGCGCACGCAGTGCATTCAGCCAAAGGGAATGCGCAGCACCGACTTCCCCAAATTCATCTGCTTACTCGACAACCTGGACATGCTCTCCCTACACAGTGCTATGGCAGTGCTAGTCCGGCGATGTCGCCCCGACGATGACCACGCTTACATCCATAGGTCGTAGCATACATATTGATCAGGAAAGGCGGCGAGGTTCCACGTCTACTTTGAAACAGGCACCGATCCTTGTTCATGCTGTTTACGCCAGCCATACCCCAGTCATGCCACGTGGCTTATAGATAGACAGTGCGACAGCCACCATCAGCACCATCAGCCCGCCACCGGCATGAGGCCAACCAGAGAAAACTGCACAAGGGGATGGACGGCATGGGAAAGCGTCGTCGCCGCGGCGAAATTCGCTATATCGCTGATCAGATTCATCTGCAGCATCAAAACAATGGTGACAAGAACAGCCAGCAGGAATTTCGGCAAGGCCGATGGCTCTAAACCAGATACCCGATCGCGTGTCCATTTATTTGGGCATTGACGCGGCAGGAACATCGACAGGCCACGCAGATCGCAATGTAGGACTAAATCTATCCAACTTGACTGATAGGCCGATGAGACAACTCGGGGGTGAGCCCGGCCACGGTAATTCATGCTGCTACTCGGCTTGCAATCTGACGATCGACGATGTACCTACCGCACAATGGAATGAGCACACGGCGAGCCGTTGTGCACGTGCGATCGGCCCGTGGCGCGATCTCGAAAATGTACTCCCGCCGTCCAAACTGACTTGATTTAGGTTAGTGGCATTACGCCGGGTCTTCCTGGCGCATTCACCACCCATCGACGGCCGAGCGCTCAATCAACGTGAGCGATTCAGATACGCAATCGGCGCTAGTGCGAAGGAATTCGATCATAGGAGAAGATCCATGCAGCATATATCCCGTGAAATGCAATCCTGCATCAAAGAATGCCTCAACTGTTATCAAGCGTGCGTGAGCACGGCAATGACGCACTGCCTCGAGAAAGGCGGCGAGCACACCAAACCTGAGCATTTCCGCCTCATTTCAGCCTGTGCCGAAATCTGCCGGACCGCTGCCCATTTCATGCTGATCAACTCGCCTCAGCACAAAGGGATTTGCGCGGAGTGCGCCGATATTTGCAAACAATGCGCTGAGGACTGCGAGCGCATCGGCGACATGGCCGATTGCGTGGAGGCGTGTCGGCGTTGTACTGAGAGCTGCAGGACCATGGCGGCTGGCCATCGGGCTGCTTGAGGTCGAAGATTTCGATTCAGGTACTCGAGGATATCATAGCCAATGCCATATGCGTGGATGAGGGCAGCCCCTTCCCTCGGTGCCGCGAGGCCTCAAAGGAAGTCATCAAGCGTCTTGAGCGCGAGGGCTTCCCCATTGTGAAGAAGGAGACTGCCCGTTGAAAAGGAGGCGCCGCAAGGGGGCCGTCACGCTGATGCCCTCAGGACGCGGAAAACGGAAGCCCTGCTGATCCCGAGCTTGGAAGCGATCTCTTCAGCCTTCAGACCCTCCGTCTTCAACTTGGTCACTTCGGCAGCCTGCCGTCGTGCGGTCGGAACGCGGCCTTTGTATTTGCCTTCGGCCTTGGCCCTGGCGATGCCCTCGCGCTGACGCTCTAGCATCAATTCCCGCTCGAATTGGGCGATGGAACCAAGGAGATTAAGCATCAGCTTGCCGGTGGATGTCGAGGTGTCGAGGTTCATGCCAAGGATGTGGAGAGTGACGCCCTTGGCTTTGAGGCGCTGGGTGATCGCCACGAGGTCATCAATGCTGCGGGCCAGGCGATCCAGCTTCGTCACCGTTAGGACGTCGCCCTCCCGGCAGAACTCTAGAGCCGCTTCAAGCTGCCCTCGCGTGGCCGCAGAGGAGACCCTCTCAGCGAAGATCTTCTGGACCCCAGCGGCCCGGAGGTCCCGTTCTTGTCCTTCGAGTCCCGCGATCTGTTCAACAGTGCTGGTTCTCGCATATCCGATCCGCATGGGGTTCGCTCCATCTCATTGGGCTCGATGACGATGTGAGACCATTCAGTCTCAATGTCAATTGCCATTCGTGTGAGACTCCCACAAGCTACCTCTGACAGACTCACACGGGCAAGGCCTAGTGAGACCGTGACGAATAACCCCGTATATCAGCCTCGCGACTACGCCCGATGCGGAAGAGCCCATCTACTCCGATGAGATCGTGGCCCTAAGCATCGACAAGAAGAAGCGTCCGCCGACATTGTTGCCACCAAGGCCATGGAGTATGGAGGGATGCTCATCCCATGGACCTCCTTGATGCCACGGAGCGTCTGGGCGAGTTCCGAGTTGGTCGTGTTTTCGGCCTGCCGGCTCCTATAGGAGCTGAGCGCCTGATAGGAATATCCCGCGATGGCTGGAGTACCGTTTGGGCCATTGAGGCTGATCGACCGGAACCGATCGTCGTCACGGCTGCGTCCGAACAGAACTAGTACGGTGAGGTCGGTAGGATTCGGCGACCGCCAATCTCTTTCGAGGATTCCGGCGCTGAGCCGGCCACCCTTGTGTCGGTCACCGGCATCCGGCGGGATGGCGCTCCAGTATGATGGTTGCCGTCCATCCTTGAAATCGTTGGCGGTCACATCAGGCGCCTTTCACTGTAACGAAGTTCTCAATTCGGATGTTGTGTAAACTAGCCGGCCAAGCGATCAATTCGTTCTCTTCACGATCGACAAGAGCCGTAACGACGTTGACTTTATCGATCTGGGCGCAGGCGACAACCGGCGTCCGCACCGGGGTACCGCGATGTCCTTCGGCGACCTTCCTTTTGGTAACACAGCATCGACGCGCTTCTGTTCCAAGGGGTCGAGTGTGAAACGGACGAATGTTATCATCTTCCCTCCTTTGCCAGACCGGCCAGTGGCGCGTGGCGGTGTTGTGCAGGTCGATCGGCAGCTGGGCGAAATTGTCGTGCTCGTCGCCTCCTCAGAATTTAAAAACCGCCTATTGGGCGCCCGCTGATCCTGGGCGCCCTCAACCCCGCCAGGCTTCGCTTGTCGGCTCAGTCCTTCGGGTCAAATGCTGCGCCGGCACATGCTTACGAGGATCCGGATTTGCCGCTTGGTCTCGGCGTTTCGCTTTCGCTCCGCAATCGCCGCCTTGCTCCGTCGGCCGTGCTTCGTGCTTGCGCGCCGGATGCGCTCGATACCTTCCGCGGTCCTTGGGCCGGTGGATTTGCCGCCGTGGATGCAGCAACGGCCGTTCCGCATCGCTGGCTGACGACACAATTCTAGCCGCTTACGTCTCTTGGCGCCACAACGTTTGACCTTCCGTAGGTCGAACGAAGGATTTCCGTTCAACAGCATGCCGAGCCCGCTAGCCATAAGGTCTCCCGTCGTTTCCATCATTTGGCCCCTCTGGGTTTGAGACCCCCCCTTACGCCTGTCGCTGCCCGTGATTCTGCCGGCAACGACGGCCCGCCCACCGGGGCCGACGTTCACGTGCTGGTGCTGAACAATGACATGCTGCTTTCCGCCTCTGCGTAGCTGTGCGAGTGTGACGATGCCATCGTTGAATGCCTGCATCATTCGGGCAGAGGCATTGCAGAGACGTGCCGCTTCGCAGTTGTGTTCCCGCATTTGCTCCATGCGTCTCAGATCGTGGGTGGGCATGCCTTGGTCCTCGGGACGCTCGGACATCCCGGCCCCGCTATGGATGTGCCACATTGCAGCGCCGCTCAACGTCATGGCTGCTCTATGAGCCGCCGCAACCTGATGTGCCAGCATGCGCTCGAGGTTGTTACTGGCCTTGATAGTCTCGGCAGTATCGAGCGCTATCTCCAGGCAGCCGGCTTTCTCGGCCTGGCGCAAGCGTTCCAGCGTGGCCGCGGAGGTGACGAGGTTCGGACTCCGTACCGTGTCGACCATCTCCCTGTCGTTCATATCGCGGATGGACAAAGGGTTAAGCGGTGCCTCGCCTCCCACGGTTGTAACCCGGTCGGAATAGCCAACCGGAGCATGTACCTCCGCTTCAGCGCGCTCGGCTTCTCGGCGGATCATGGAGCTAAGAGGATCGCCATATTTTGCCATGACCGAGGCTTCGCGATACAGGGCAGCGGCCTCGACGGTCTTACTCGCGACATGCGAACGTTGCGGCACAGGTTTGGGTGCCATCATGCCTCTCATCCGGTTGGCGGCTGCCACCAGCGCGCGGCGCGGGTGAAGCCGGCCTAGGGATTATAGCGCTCTCGCAACCGATCTGTCAGACGCCCATCGCACTCGTCACAGCCCTAGTCGAGTGAAGCCAAATCTAGAATCATCTTAGCACGACACGAGCGCAATGTGTCGTGCGACGGCTGTTGGGAAATCGATGGGTCTGGCCCGCGACGGTCCGCGGTCCCATACATTGTATTTATTGTGGGGGAGATCTGGCGCGGTAGACGCCGTCTTCGCAGCGAGGCAGTTCCCGTCATCATTATGAGCACGCGCCGGGGGAACCGGCGTTGTCACGGCTGTGTCACGCTTAACCGCTGACGATGGACGTGTTGCCGGCAGCGGTCCGAACAGAACTTAGAATCAGAACGGTGTGGCCGGTAGGATCCGCCGCAACCATCGCACAACCGCGTCCGCCGCGTGGAAGGGAGCTCGCCATTGTGGAGGATTGGGCCACTGTCATGGCGTGCATCGAAACGGCACCAGGCGAAGTTATCCTTGCCACTGTATCTCGTGCCGGGAATCCATTTCAGGCGGCCAATCACAACTATATTGCTGCACGTCCTCATGAAAGGCTGCGCCTGCTTGGTTGCTGTCCAATCATATTCTAACAGGAGCCAAGTTGGCGCGGTTTTCGCGAAATGCTCGATCAGCGCATGCATGACCGGGCGGGTATAGGGCGGGTTCGTGATGATGGCATCGATCTCGCCGTAATGGTGGATCTTGAGCGCATCCTGGCCGGTGCGGATGTCGCCGGCATAGACGCAGCGCAGGCCGAACCCTTCTAGATGTCTCACCAAGGTGCCGTCGCCGCAGCAGGGTTCGGCAAAGCACTTTATGCCGCGAAGATGCGGGATCAGCGGGAACACTGCTGCCCGTGGCGTCGAATAGAAATCGGCCTCGCGGCGTTCGAAGTTGGATCGTTTGCCCATCTGACCGGCCGCCTCATGAGTGAAATTAGCGGTCGCACGCCGGGGAGGCATCACTCATCGTCATCTTGCTCCACCCCGCCTTCTGCATCCCGGACATCGTTCATCGTGAGAATTCCCATTACGTTTGGATTCCGACCCTCTTGATTACGAGGAGCCTGCCTCGATCCCAGTCGTCTCGATCTGTGCGGGTTGCTCGTCGCTCCTGCCTTCCACCGTTCTATTAAACGGTCGGCGAAGAAAATGCGGCATCTCCGGCCAGTCATCGGCCTGCCGCTCGACACGGTCCCTGCTTGCCGTCACGCTCTCAGGGTCTGTCGGCGCTACCAGCGGGGTCCCCTTGAGATTTTTTGCGTCCGCACCGTCCGTACCGTCCGCGGTCCTGGATCTCAAGGAGTTGTCACGGACGATCGAATCATCGCTCTTGCTCGAACGGTCCGCCTGAGCGGCGACCGCCCGCGCGCCGCCCGAACTGAAGCCGTTGACGGGATTGATCATCGGCCGATGCGCGGACGATGCGGACGATGCGGACCGTCGCACCCCTTCCTCGTCTGGTAATTGCGGTTCAGTCTTGTTGATGTGGATAGTGCGGGTCCGTGCTCGGCCTTCGCGGTCGAAACTGATCGCAACCCCAATCTTGCGCAGAAAGGGTGCTACCCGGCGCAAGCGGCCCGAGAGTGCCCGAGGACTGTCCGGCCAAGGCTTGGAATTGGCGATGCGTTCACCCACAATCCCAGCCAGGGCGCCCAGAAGCTCCGAAGCGGTGCCCGTCCACTCCGTCCGTGACATCATCAACGTCCGCACGGCGGCGCCGATCGGATCCGCCTCGATCACGCCTTCCACCGCCTCGTCGCGGTTGCCCCAATAGGCCGACTCGAACGTGCCCTCGGGCCAAAGCCCCATTTCGCAGGCCCTCGCCCAAAGCGCGAAGTCGGCCATGCGCGGCAGCCGTTCGAGTCGGATGTGCGGCAGCATCGCTAGACCCGTAACCACCGCGTCAAGAAGCGCGCCGAGAATGCGCGGGCGCTCGGCCTCAAACGTTGCCCACAACTCCTGTTCGGGCCGACGGCGTTCCTCGGATATTGGTTCCAAGGTCAGGAGCAGGGCACGGTCCGCAAGGTCGGGCCGCGTCACAAAGTCCTCAATGCCATTGAGGATCACCGGCCGGGTGGCGTCGAACAGCACCTCGTCCTGGTCGGTATAGAGCTGACGGACTGCGAAACCGCCGCCGGTGGCCAAACGGCAGAACGTATCGGAAAGCCATGCTGGCAGACCCGAAACGTTGTCGAAGGCAAGCATATGGCCATTGCTTGCGGCGATGAACAAGTCCCGATCGTCGCGCGGCAAAGCCCGCAAAGGCGCGGTGTTGGGGTCGAGCAGTGCTCGCAGTAATGCCGCGAAGGTAGACTTAGCCGAGCCCTGCTCGCCGGACAATACCATCACCGGATAGGGACCGCGGTTGCGCAAGCAGGCGAATACCCAAGCGATAACGAGCACAAAGTCGCTAACGGAGCGGACATTGAGAAACGATCGCAACGCTTCGACCGAACCACCCGGAATCGGCGCCGGTAGCGCCTGCATTCCGGCAGCGCGACGAAAGCGCACCGGCGGATTGGCAATTATCCGCCAGCCGTCTGGATCGATTTCAACCGCCTGCCATGTGTCGTTGCAGAGGTCGAGATAAAGCCGCCTGTCTTGCCCGCCAACGCGAACATGTACGATACGCTCGGGCGCATCGAAATGGGCCTTGGCCTCGATCACGTTGAGGGCCGATTGCAACGCTTCGGAGCTCGGCGCTCCACCAGTGGCCTCGAAAAAGCGATGGGCAAGCCACCGCCGAAAGCCCTTTCCGCGGATCGGCCAGGTCTCTCTGTGGCCGTTGATGTCGAGGTCGGCAAATCCGGTTCCATCTGATGCGTGGAACAGTTCGGCCGATTGCGCGAGCTCGATCAGAGTGTCAGCCTGCGTCGGGGGGCGCCCGCCGGCTTCGCCGCTTTCCTCGGCGATCGCGTCATCGAGGGCCGTCACCCGGCATCCGGCCTTTTTCAATTGCGCCCGGAGCGATTCGAAGGTCGCGGGATGACCTCGCTTCATCGCGCTGAGCCGTTCGAGTATTTCGGGAGCAAAGGCGGCGCTGGGCTCAGCCCTCGTCCGTTCGACGAGATCGTCAAGCGGATTGCGGACTTCCTCCGCATCGACAATGGCCGTGCGGATCGCGTCATCATTTCCGGGAGTATTCGGAATACTCATTGCTCAGCCTCCTCGATAGGAAGCGCCTGACGCACCAGCAGATCGTTGAAGTCCATGCCTCGCGGCGGACGGGCAATTCGCACGCGCCGACCCTCTGACTTCCAGCGCCAGGCACAATCTTGCGCAGCCGCTTCGCCCGGATCGTCGCCATCGGCGAGCACGATCACGTCGCGAACCTCGCGCGGCAGGTCGAGAGCGCGAAGGCCCGAGGTCGAGAGAGCAGCCCATGCCGGAAGGCATGTCGCCTGCATCACGGAAAAGCTGGTCTCGATCCCCTCGCCGACCATCAGGATGCGTCGGGGTTCGGCAAGACGGAGAACGCCGCCGCGACACGTTCCAAGCATCATCTTCGCCGGCCGAACCGGAGCTTTCGCACTTCCGTCGCGTGTCAAAAATGTGCGGTGAAGGCCGGTCGGCTTGCCATCAGTGCCTTGCGTCACCAGCGCCACCATCGTCCGCCAGACGCCACCCGCGGGATGCTTCAGTCCGGCATGAAAGCGAATAGAAGCCGGCACCGGAAGAGTGAGCCCTCGCGATCGCAGATAAGCCTCGACGGGCGTTCCCCCCGCCGATTCCGAGTTTCGCCAAATGGCAAGGGCCGCTTCCGTTCGCCTCATGACCGCAAGGTCGGGCTCGGGCAGTGGCTTACACAAGTATCGGATCGGCCGTCGCTCGCCGCCATCCCAGATGCCGCGTTCCCTAAGCGCGGCGATCACGCCGCGCTGATCGCATCCGGCATGGCAGCGAACCAGCACTTTTCCGTTTCGGGCATCGGTGATCGAGAGGCTCGGTGCGCGGTCGTCATGCGCCGGACACGGCGCCATCCAGGAGGCGCCGACTTTGCGCCCGCCTAGGGCCTTGGCGAGGGCTTCAGCGTGCATCACGCCGCCTCAGCGGCTTGTGCGGTGCTAGTAACGCGACCTCCCGCCTCCTCCCGCCTCCACCCAAGAGTCCAGATCCTGCCCTCGCAGACGATCACAGGCGCATCCGGGCGTGCGGCAAGCCGGTCCAAACCGTACAAGGGACGTGGCGCCGGCGGCGCCTTCCAATGCCAGCCCGCTCGGCCATCAAGCACGCCATAGGTAAGCAGGGAGTATTCCTTTTGGCCGTCCGGCTCTTCAAAGCGGCATACGAGGAACAGAACGGCACCGTATGGTTCGCGGTAAGTCCATATATGAGATGGGCGGCCACGCCGCGGATGCTCTGGATGGGGCGGTGGCGGAACAGGCGCTGGCAGAATCGGACGCCACTCACCTTGCAGCGGGGCAAAATTGGTGTCCACGTCGTCTGTCATCGCCGCGTGTCCGTGCCGAGCATATTGGCGAGACGGCGCGCCGCTTCCGCTTGCCGTAACCCTCCTAGATAAGCGGCAAGGCTCACCACGTCGCCACCCTTCTCGCCAGTGGCAAAGTCAGCCCAGCGATCGGTCGCGATATTGACACGGAAGGAACCAGGTCGTCGATCAACACGAGTCGGATTGCGTGCGGTGTATTCCCGGCCTGCCAGCTGTCCGTCCGGCAGCCACCGCCGCAACAGTACGGGCAACTGATTGAGCGCTGCGCGACTGATTTCGGCGAAATCGATGGTCATGACACTTCCTCGTCGGCTATTGCGGTCCTGTGACGCCGTTTGCTCATCAGCTCGCTCCTGGTTTAAGGGCGGCAGAAGCCCAGCTCTTAAGGAATGCCCGCTCGCTTGCTTCAGCGGTTTTGAGGATGTTCAACCGGTGGGCCGGCAAGTGCCGGTTGATGGCCTCCTCGACGATGTCGCGCATCGTGTCGGGCGGCAGGGCATCTAACTCGCAGGCGAAGTCATAAGGCCAAGCTCGGTCAGCCGGCGATTTGCGCTTGGGTTCGCGTGTCGGCAGCTTGAAGGCGTTGATCTGCGCGACATCGACAGCGATCTGTTCGAAGACGACCGAGACGTCCTTTTCTGAGGCGAACCGATTCAGCTTGTCCCGTAGGGAGCGAGCAGCGTCCCTGCCGGCACGGTCGAAGTCGCCCAGGTAATAGACATGGTATGGGCGTCGGTCGTGCTCGCGCGCCGCTATGGCCTCGAAGCAGAAGGTCTCCGACGAGAACCCGCGCGTCACCATCAAGGGCACGTCGTAGAGCTCGGTCACGGGCAAGATGACGCCGCTGATGGCGTCCTTTTCGCACCATATCTCGCAGCAGCTGTCGGCGTCGATCCAGAGGTCCTTGTGGTAGGATGCCTCCGCCGCCGCAATTGCCGCCTTCGCCCCATCGAAGGAATGCGGCTTGAGCATCCACCGCGTGGCATCGGCAATCCAGTCATAGGACATGCGCCCTTGACGGCGAAGGGAGAGCACCTGGCGCTGCACCTTGTCATAGCCGGCTTCCGTCTTGTCGATGCCGGGGAGACCATGGACTTCGCACTGGTAGTAGAGGCCACGAACCGTCACAGGCCCACAGCGCTTCGCATAGTCGATCATAAAGGCGGCACGTTCCTCCATATCGGCCCGGGTGGCCCTGGAGCGCTTTATGGGGCTCGCCGCATAAGATTGGTGGGTCATGCCGCCACCGCCGTTCTTGCCGACGATCTGGCCAAAGTGCCGGGGGCGATGTGGAGATCGAGGTTAGCTATGTCGCCATCGCCAGCACCCTGCAAAACGAGTCTAGGACGGCCGCTTTCATTTCGGGCGCCTGATGTGCCCTCGCCCTCGAAATCGCCCCCTACGGTGCGCTCCACATACCTGCGAAGGGCAATGCCGGCGTCACCTCCACTAACAGTCATGCCTGCGATGAGCTCGATGTCGCTCCTTATGCGAGCAAACGGCCGAACGACATCCCACATCTCGATCTTGCCGGTGAAACCCGTCGACATCAGAACCCGGGCGGAATCGAACGGGGGCTCGGTCGAGGTTTCGACGATGACCATGCCATCCGGCCCGTTCATCCTGACCAAGAACCTGGGGCCGCGAGCGCCGTGGCCGCAAAGCTCGATCAAGACGCGAAGGGGTCGCGCCTCCATCGCCGGCTCGGTGACTTCCTTGCCAGTAATGGCGTGAGGGGTTTTTTCGAGACCATCGCGTTCAGGAAGATCGCAGACGAAATCCCCATCAGGCCCGCCTGGACCACGGCGGATCACTGGCCTCCCCCGCTCTGGGCCGCGGCGCGCGCATCAATCTCGGCGCGAGTCTTACCGCGGCGCCAACGACTGATGCCCGGGCTCGGATGTTCGGGCGGCGAGATGATGTCGAGCTTGATAAGACGGTAAAGGGTTGCCCGGCTGATTGGGCGTTGCCGCCCGCCGATCATCACACACACTTCGTCCGCTGTCAGAAATTCGCCAGGGTGGCCGTGATGCGGGTCATTGGCCGCACCGTTCTCGGCATTTCTCCGATCCGTTTCGGCTTTCTGCTCGGCCACACGTTGCTTGATGCGAGGGGGATCGTCGTCAGTTTGAAGGGTCATGTCATCGCTTCATCTTGTTAAGAGGCGATGATCTGCATATCAGCTTCGCGCAGCCCGTTCGTCTGACAAATTTCGCGCCATTGTTTCTTTCATCATCCGAACCATCCTGTTCCACACCTTCTCAACGGCGCCCTCGGTCATGGGCGAGCCAATCTCAGCAAGAGCCTTGCTGAGAATCGAGCAGCCCGACATCACCGCTTCGTTTAAAGGGTTCCTGGTCGGATTGATTCCGTAGTCGCGGCAAAGATCCGCAACTAACATGCCTATGGTGACGTCTCGCCCTGCCAGGGTATATCGATTGCGACCTAGCTTTCGGTAGTTCGGTGGCCGAAGCATGGTTTTAACGACATAGGCGCGAAGTGTTTCGGGGACCGCTCTGCCGGACAGGATGTGATCCGCGGCTGTCCCCATAATTAGATCGTGGCTGAACTCATCTCCGCGGAGAGCATGGTAAATCCAGCCTAGCATCGCGCTTTCCGCTTGCTCAGCACCAACAACCTTGTGCATTTCCTTGAACAGCTCCACGCCAGCATGGCGCAATCCCCGGCGACCATTTACCGGGTCCGGCCTTATGTCATCGATGTGATCGCGAAGGTAAGCCACGGTCCGCTTCAAGGCAGCATCCTCCTGGTCGTCGGATTTGAGCTTTGCGACCTTTCGCTTGTCTCCCTTCTTCATGTGTCCGCCTTCCCGAGGAACGGCACCACGTTCGGCCGCGGCTCGACGATGCCGAGCAGATGCTTCTCCCAGCGCTTGAGGGCCTCGCGCCGCTCGTTGAGGAAGGAATGCAGATCATAGACCTTGTGGAGACCTTGGACCCGGTGTCCGATTGTCATCTCAGCGATACGATCCTGGACCCCCAGCGCCGAGAGGCCGGTGCGCATCGACCTGCGAATGTCATGGACGCGCCACTCGGTAAGTTTGATTTCCTCGAGCATGAGCGCATCCAACCGGCGCTTCATTTTGGAGAAGCCCGATACTGGCACGTCGCCTTCACCCCTGCGGCGCCTGCCCTTGAACAGATATCCGTCGTGGCTCGGCAAGCCCTTGAAAATCTCGATGACGCTATCCGTCAGCGGGATCACATGCGCAGCGTCGGCCTTCATGCGCTCGGGCGCCAGCGTGAGCAGTTTCTTGTCGAAATCGACCTCGGACCACGTAGCCTCCGAAATCTCGCGCAACCTGGCGCCGGTGAGCGCCAGGACTCGGACCAAATCGCCCAATGGATACCTGAGTTCGCCTGTCGCCTTCCACAGCACCCGCCACTCCGGTTCGGTCAGGATGCGCTGCCGGATGGCGGGCGCGCCGACTAGGTCGGATGGTTTCAGCAGGGAGCAGGGATTGACCTCGATGCCATACGTCCCGCGGGCGGCGGCCCAGCCGAACAACTTCCTGACGTAGGCGAATAGTGTTCTAGCCCGGTACGGCGCACCGGCGTTCACCTTGGCCTCAATCACGGCCGCAACGTCATGGCGGTCGATCTCGCTGATCGGCCGCTTCCCCCATCGCTTGACAAACTCGTTCCGCAGATCGCGGGCGACATCGTCGGCGGTGCGCAGCTTGCTCACATGCTTGGCGATAAACGCCTCGGCGACGCTTTCGAAGCTGTGCTGTTGCTTTCGCAGCTCGGCCTGCCGTCTCCGCTCGGCGTCAACCTTGGGGTCGATGCCCCGCTGGATCAGCTCCAGATGCTGGCGCGCCTTATTGCGGGCTTGCTCAAGGCTGATCGAACCAACATCGCCCAGGCTCTTGGGTGTCGGATACCGGCTGCCTGGATAACGAACGCACAAAACGAAAGAGTGGTGACCCCTGTCGGTGATGCGTATGCCAAACCCCGGAACAGCGGCATCCCAGATTATCTGGCGCTTACCGGGTGGCGCCGACTTCAAGGCCTTCAGGCCTCGGTCGGTGAGCATCTTTCGGACCATTGATTTCCCCTGCTGACTCCGGGGACAACACCGGGACAACAAGATCGCTGCGCTTTGGTGTTGTCCCCTGAGACGAAATCTGATACCAAGAGTTGCGATTTGCAAGGAAAATCAGCGGACGTACGACTGGGTGCACCAGCGCGCTACTCCGTGAAACCTTTAAGCATCAGATTCCTAATCTGAGGGCCGGAGGTTCGAATCCTCTCGGGGTCGCCAATGATTTCAATCGGTTAGACCGATAACTTGAAGCGCCAGGATGTGGCGCGTGTGTCTATCCCAACACCGCGCCTGCCCCCCTGTCTTCACCGACAGACCAAATCTCCGACCTATTCCGACTCATGCCACAAGGGGCGCTGAAGGGGCTTGTTGCCAAGATTGCCTGATTGCGGCAAAATCTTGAATTGCGTCGGGCCGAGATTGATCGTGAGCGGTGAATCCAATGACGACCCTGGTGTTCGTTCATGGGACGGGGGTTCGCAGAAAGGCCTATGACGCGGCGCTCAAGGAGGTGCAGGAGGCCCTAGCGGGACACGAACGCATCACGCTTGCTGAATGCTACTGGGGGGATCTCGGTAGCGTCCTGAACAAGAAGGGCGCATCGATCCCTGAATATGATACGACGCGCGCCGTCGCTGATATCGGCGCGGCAGATTATGCGACCGATGAAGACTATCTGATCGCGCTCTGGGGGAAGCTCTATGACGATCCCCTGTATGAGCTTCGACTCCTCAGCTTGCGGAAGAGCACCGATGGCGAGTTTTCCCCGGGGGAGTTGCCACCTGGCGCCCAACTGGCGCAACGCGGGCGCGAGTTTCAACTCACCCCAGACCTCCGTTCCAAGCTTGCGCAAGGCGGAATTGACCAAACATTCGAGACCGCCCGCACGGCGGTGACTGGCACCGACGTCTATCAGGACGCGCTCGCGGCAGCGCCTGCCGGTCTCGCCGAGCACCGTGGTGCGATCGCACGCGCACTGATCGCCCAATCGATAGTCGAGACTCAGCAGCAAGACGGCGTCCCCAGGATTGCCAGCGACGCGTCCTTGCGCGATGTCGTCGAGAAACTCCTGATCGAAGAACTGGGCGGGCAGGAAATGGGAGTCGTCGGAGACTGGCTCAAGCGGCAGCTGGGCGGCCAGGCCGCCTCCGTGGCGTCGTGGTATGTGCAGCGCAAGCGCGGCGCCATAACCGATTCTGCCTATCCGGCCGCCGGCGATATCCTTTTGTACCAAGCATGCGGTAAGACCATACGAGAGCGAATCGAAGAGCGTGTTCAGGGGGCCAGCGCTCCCCGTGTGCTGCTCGCCCACAGCCTCGGCGGCATTGCCAGCGTCGACCTGCTGGTCGAAAAGCCCTGCGGCATCGACTTGCTGGTCACTGTCGGTTCGCAAGCACCATTTCTCTATGAGATCGGTGCCCTTCGTTCGCTCGCCTTTGGATCGCCTCTGCCGTCCCACTTTCCGAAGAAATGGCTCAACATCTACGACCCGCGCGATTTCCTCAGCTATGTCGCAGAATGCATTTTTCCGGGTCAGGTGGAGGATCACAAAGTCAACAACCGCCAGTCCTTTCCTTACTCCCATAGTGCATATTGGACTAATCCCGAGGTCTGGGCGAAAATTATGGACGTGTTGCCATGATCGATGCGCCGATTGACCCCAAGAAAACTCATGCGCTTGTGGTCGGTATCGAGAAATACGACGCCGGCGACAAATGGAACAAGCTGCGCGGACCCGTGGCGGATGCTGTCGCCTTTTGCCAGTGGCTGCACGATAGGAACGTTCCACCCAAACAGATCCAGCTGTTTCTATCCCTCGAGGACGACAGTAAGGCACAGATCGACAAGCTTCCGTCGGAGATTGATCACGATAGATCGGCGACCAGTACAGAGATAGACAAAGCCATTGAAAAACTCGCCAAGGTTGCTGCGGACCTGATCATCATTTTCTGGGCCGGCCACGGCGTAACGCACCGGGAGGACGATCACACGGGTCACCGGTTGTTTTTTGCTGATGCCACGATAGAGCAAAAGCGAAACCTGTATCTCGATAACCTTTTGGCAAGCTTCAAGACCAGCGCCTTTGCAAACTGCCGGCGGCAGATTGTCATCGTCGATGCCTGCAGCCTTCACGAGGAGGATCTGCAATACGCCGGGATTCCAACAAGCAAGAGACCGCTCGGTAGGAGCAAGAAAAATAGCCAGTTCGTTTTCTTAGCTGCGCGGCCCGGTCAGCCCGCAAAGAACCTTGGCCTGCAGGGCCGTGGCTTGTTCTCGACGCATGTGATCGACGCAATGTCCGACAGCGAGTTGCTGGACAGTATCTTATCTGATCCTCCGAATGCTCCTCGCTGGCTCCCCGACATGAAGAGAGTGACCGATCGGGTCAAGGACGAACTGGACGCGTTGCGCAAACAGGATTCAAGCATTCCGGAACCATACTTCCAGATGACGGACTGGGACGACTCAACGAAAATCCAACCACCGTCACTTCCCGCCGAGGCCTTCGCCCTCGTCATTGGCGTGGGCAACCATGACAATGGGATAAGCGTCAAGCCGGGCAGGCCGGGCGAGGTAATCAGCTACCCGCAGGACAAGTTCCTGAATTTGCGTTGTGCGCGCAACGACGCGGAAAAGTTCGCTGAGTTCCTCGGCAAAAAGGAACTCCAGTCGAAAGACTGGCAGGTTTCCAAGCTAGTGGACAAAGATGCCACTTTGCGAAGTATTAGGGTTGGGCTGGAGAACCTAAGAAAAGAGTGTGAAGAGTCGAAAGCAAACGGCTGCGCTCCAATTGCCCTCATTTTTTTCTCCGGGCATGGCACGGTTGACTACAAGGGGCGCAATTATCTGGTGCCCTCTGACGCTGATCGCAACATGCTGCGCGCCACTGCCCTTTGGGACAAGGAACTCACGGGCTTTCTTGCCGAGTTGCAGCAAGAGACAACACAGCTGGTCTTCCTACTCGACGCATGTCATGCCGGCGGCATGACGACAAAGGACGGCTCGAAATCTGCGAACATCGGATACCAATATGGTGACGTTCAGTCTGCCTGCCCTTACTTCATAGCATCCTGCGAAGCTGGTCAGGAGTCTTGGGAAAGCGAACACGACGAGAATAGTATTTTCACCAGCGAACTTCTGAGAATCCTGCGGTTCGATGAATCCGAAGATCAGGAGGAGATTGAGCTGTCTCAGCTGGCGGCAACGCTGAAAAGAACGGTTCGTGAAGCGGCGAAGGACAAGCTGGGAAAATTGCAGGTCCCCTGCATCTCGATAGCTAGAGAGCATCGAATAATACTGGCCAAAAATCCACAGGGCGGAAAGAGAAAGAGCGACTTTCTCCTGCTCATACAGCCCAAACTGCGCAAGTTAGCCATCTCACAATTGCAGAACTACATAAAGCTGAAAGCCAAGATGACTCGGTATGAACTGTTTCTCGACGGTTGCGTCGTGTTTGATGAGGCATTCAGATACTGGAATCCCAAGAAACAGATTACTCCTACCTTTGTCAGTACATTCGTGACTCCCATCGATGATGCCTTTGACAAATGCTTGCAGGCGGCAGCCAACGATGACCCGGAACCCGAGGCAATTAGCGGACCCGCTGACGGCTTCTCCTCGCAATCCGGCTCCAGCATACGTGTTTCCGAGAAAAACCGTAAAGATGCGGCGACCTCGCAGATTAACCTTCGGGAGTCAGACTGAATGCTGACGCAGGTCGCCTTTCTTGAACTGGTTGAAACAGCCGAAAAGGAAGCGGACCGGCAGACAGTCGACGGCGTGGCGGCGCGGCGGACCCTGGATACGATTCGCGCCGCATTCAGCGAACGTTGGCTCGACCTTTGGGATGCCATTGACGACGAGATCGGCAAGGCTGAGACACCTGCTTTGCGGCAGATGCTTGGTGATTTGCGGACTCGCTATCAAGACGCTCTGGTCGCTGCGGCAAGTAAACAGATACAACGATCACTTGCACGCTCTGCGGATGATGGCTGGAAGAAGTGGGTGGAAATAATGGCGGACGCCTTTTCGCGCTTTCGCCTCGCCTTCGCTGTCGCTCTAGGCGACCAGCATTTTCCATTCTCGGACAAACAGGACTGCAAGGGTATCCGGAATGCGGCCCACCTTATGTATCAAGCGCGATGGCCAGAAACCTACGCCACAGTTGAAAGGCTTATTACATCCGAATTCGTGAGCACATCGACCAGAGCCAGCCTGCTCGTCATGTGCGCAGAGATTCAACTCTATCACTTTGAGGATGGTGATGCGGCAAAGACATTGCTTGATCGTGCGGAGAAATTGGCCCCGGAAGACGATCGCATCATTTGCGCCCTGGGCGACTATTGGAAACACAACGGCAAGGACGTCGAGCAGGCCAAGGCCCACTACAATCGCGCCATGAGACTGTTGCCGACATCGTCGCGCGGACATGTTGGAATTGGCGAATGCTTCGAATACGAAGAGGCCCTCAGCGAGGCCGAAGCTACATATAAAGCCGCTGCTTCGATCGATCCCGGCGACAGCTCCGCATATGCACGTCTGCTGAATCTATACGGACTTCCGCGATTTTTCAGGAAGCACAAGGAGGATCTTGCGCCACTCGTCAATAAGATCTCCATAGTGAGCCCGGAAGACGAGTACCAGAGCTATTGCGATGCGGGTTTTGCTTTTGAGCGGAATGACTCCTATGGCGAGGCACGGCAATGGTACGAGAGGGCAGTCGCCTTCGAGCCCACGCGGCCTGGAGGCTACACCGCACTTGCCGCCCTGCACGAAAAAGAGGGCAACAGGGAAGAGGCCGTGGCGGCGTATTCGAAAGCCATCGGCGTTGCACCCGAGAACTACGCCGGATACTGGGGGCTGACGGGCTATTATGAGCGGCAACGGGATTGGCAGAATGCCATGACCTGGTACGACAGGGCACCGCGATGGTGGCCGGATTGGGCCTGCCTGGCGCGAGCGAAATCTGCCGAAATGCAGTGGAGACTCGGGCGAACGAAAGACGCCGAAGCGCAGGTGATCGGGATTCTTGCCGCCAATCGCAACAGCAAATCGGCGCTGGATATCCTGAAACTCATCGCTTCGGACTATGTCAGCAAAGAAAAGCCCGAGGAAGCGATACGCCTATATCAAGATGCTATCGGTTCTGTCGGCGATGAACTCAAAGCGAGATGCCATCGGTATCTAGCCGGCATTTATCGCGACGGAAAGGAATTCCGACAGGCGGAGAAAGAACTGGCAAATGCGCTTTCAATTGACGGCAACAAGGAGGCCAATAGCAAGGAGCGGGCCTTGCTGTTCAATGCGGAAGCGAACAGTCACTACGAACGAGGCGACTATCAAGGTGCGATCGATCGCTATATCAAAGCGATCGAGCTCAAGCCCGATGACAATATCATTCACAGCAATCTCGCAGGCGCGTGGGAGCGGCGGAAGACCCCGGGGAAACGGCTTGTGGAGCTGGAGAACGCAATCGCCGCGTTCGGCGAAGCGAACCGGCTTAGACCATCTGGGCAATACGAAGAAAGCATCCAACGGCTGAACAGGCAGCGCGACCTTGTCTTGCGTTATGGTGAGCGGGCGATTGCAAAGGAAGCGATGGTCACACCGATCAATGTCGAGGTGGCCGACGATCTGGTGCCCGCCATCAGTCCGGCAGGAAGCGACCTTTCACGTGACATTCTGGCGCTCGTCGAAAGCATGAGAGCGCGGATCAGAGAACGCTTCGGTGTCACGATTCCAGGCGTTCGCTTTCGCGGAAGCGAGGCTGGCAATCTTCCTCCCGGAAGCTATACGATTCTCGTTATGGAAATTCCGATTGCCAGCGGAACGGCGAAACCCTCCGGCATGGATTCCGTCATCAGACACCTCGAGACGGTGATCACGGGCAATCTCGTCGAGTTCCTCGGGCATCAGGAGGTGGCGAAGTTGACGGATGCCGCAAACCCCGAGGCTCGCACGGGAATGCGCCGGCGTCCGGGCATGTATTCGGCCTTCGTTTCGGTATGTAGGGCTCTCATTGTCGAAGGTGTGCCGATAGTGCCCTTCGCCCAGCTGTTGACCGAGTTCGAAGAGGCCTATTCGGAGACCGGCGATCTCCAGGATATCGTCGAGGCCATTCGCTCGCTATCCGGGATTCGCTCCCGACTGCCGGGCAACGATGCAAGTCATGCGATCCATCCTCTGGGCCGGCATTTCGAGGCCGAAATCGCCGACTCGATCTATCGCAATCCTTCCTCGGCCGTGTTGGCCCTTGAGCCGCAACGTTGCAGGGACGCCCTTTCGGCGATCCGGACCGTTGTTCAGCCGAACGCCCAGACAGTTATTCTCGTGGAGGCCGCAACCCTGAGGCCGTTCGTTCGTAGACTGGTCGAATTTGAGTTTCCTGACATCTGCGTCTTGTCGCGGCATGAACTGGATGACACTGCGCAAGGCCGAATCGGCAAGGAGATCACGCTGGATCCGCCTACTCAAGGGCGCAAGCCGTTCTCCTGGAACCGGCGTTTGAGTCCATCGCCGCGCTTGGACGCGGACGCGCGCTGGGACGATGCCACGTCCAGTTCCGCCGCCCTTTTTCTGACCCTCTCGGTACCGGACAATGATCCAGCACTCCGTGATCGCCTCGCATCCATGCAGGATACGCTCTTCCAGGAGCTTGGAATCGTCGTCCCGGAAGTGGCCGTCAGCGTTGATCCTCATCTTTCAGAGAACCAGCTTCGCTTCGGGCTGAATGGCCAGGAGTATTCTATGGCCGGCGACGAAAGTGCTGCTGACGATCCGTTGGCCAAGCTTTCCGGGTTCATTCGGATGAACGCGGCGAGATTTCTCACGCTTGATCTCACCCAGCACATGCTCGATACGCTTGCAGCAACATTGCCCATTCTGGTCGAGGAGACCAGATTGAGGTTCACGGACAGCGAACTTTGCCGCCTCCTCAGGGAAGTCCTGGATGAACAGATTTCCATCAGGGATCTGCGGACGGTCCTCGAGTGTCTTCTGTCCATCAACGGCACGACAGACCTGAATATTGATCGATACGTTGAGTTCTTTCCCCATGCAAACAATGTCACCCTCGTCGATTGCGACAAGACGATCAGGGATCTGGTTCCTACCGACTATGTGAACTTCCTTCGGGCGTGCTTAAAGCGCTACATTTCCCACAAGTACACAAATGGCCACAATACATTGGAGGTCTATCTGCTGGACTCGGAACTGGCTTCGAAGATTCGCGAGCGCCGCGAACAAATGTCCGAGGATGACCGGCAGACGATCGTGAAGGCCGTGCGCGGCACTGTTGGCGATCTTTCCGCAGTCAAGAAGCAGCGCCCAGTCATACTGACGGGCATGGATATTCGCCGATCCATGCGCAGGCTTGTCCAGTCGGAACTTCCGGACCTGATAGTTCTCGCCTTTCAGGAGCTTGCGCCCAATCTGAGCGTCGTAAAAAAGGGAACGATTTTCGGTAATTTCAAAAGCGCTCGCGGCGCAACAGCCGTCAAGGCTTGAAACGGGATAGGGCTGCTTTTGTGCATCCCCGGAGACGTGCCGCCATTTGGACTTGATCGGCCCGCATCCCCCAGCATAGGGGTGCGACCGTCGACACTCCACAAAATGACGGTGAGGCATGGAAGGACAAGAGCCCCCATGTCATCGGCACCGGCAATTGCCACGATATCGCGGAGGATCTGTACTCGAGTGGAGCGAAGGGTACTCTCGTTCAGCGCGGTTCGACCCTGATCCCTCCGGACGCTCAGGAAATTCCCGCGATCGGCGAAAAAGTGCGCGACCTCATTGGGAGCACAGGATATGAATTAGTCGAAGCGCTCGAAGGCGCTGCTGGGATAGTCATGGCTGCCTGCCTGGGGTAAAGCGGGCGGCTCTGATAGCGCCCACCACCCTGAAATACATTCAGCGATTCCCATGGCGGAAGCTGCCCAGAGCGCTTCCCGCGAAAGCTGCTCGACTTTCGCGAAAAGGAAGCGCTCCAGATATGTGTAATCGAGCCTTTTTATCCCGTTTTGATCGAATCCATTGATTCGATCAAAACGGCAAAGGCTCTAAGTCCCGGAAACATTGACCGAGAGGTCCTGCGTCGCTTAGCTTGACCAATCTCCAGGCCGCTAGCATCGAGGAGGTAAGCATGTCTCGTTTCGTTGCCATTATCCTGACGGCGTTTCTGTGCCTGCCCGCAACCGAAATTGTCATGCCCACGGTTGCGAACGCGATCAGTATCCATATCGATTTTGGATCTGGAGGAGGTATCAGTTCCGGTCACCCAGTAAGCTGCCGAGAAGGAGAGCGGCTGCTTAGGCGTGAAGGTTTTCGTGATATTAGGCGGATTGATTGTCGTGGCCAAAACTTCATCTATCACGCGTCGCGGCGTAACGGCCGTTATGAGATAGCGGTACGCTCTCGAAATGGTCGGATCTTGGATTACCGTCGCATCGGACGGCGCTAGAGCGCCGGACGCTCACATGGAATCGGTCCGGTGCTCTAACTCTTTGATTTGCGCATCGGATTTTCCGAAAACCGCTTCGCATGGTCGGGGCAAGCCCGACCACAAGCTTTCCGGTCCGATGCTGTAGCGTTTGATGCGGCAGCGGGGCTCACGGGATGCGAGTGTTCCGAGCGTGACCTAGAGCCTTTCTCGACAACCGACCTCCACCCAATCCGCTACGAGATGTTTCCCCGTGGCTTGATGCATTCGCGTCAGCACCAGAAGGATAACACAATGGACGAACTTTCGGCTCCCAATCCTGTCCTTGAAATTTTTCTCGGTACCTTGATCATGATTGTCATCATCTTCGTACACGGCGTTGGCATTCGTACAATCAACCAGCATTTCAGCAAGTCCTGGATCCATATGAACAGCGCCACGCCGCATTGGAGGATCAATCTGCTGCTTGCCGCCACAATCAGTTCTCGCGGCCCTGCATTTTGCTGAAACTCTTCTTTGGGCAGCCCCTCTATCACTGACGGGATTGATCTCTTCGATGCGAGACAGTTACTACTTTGTTCTGGAGAGCTACACGACGCTGGGCGAAGGCAGCGTCAGCCTGCCTGATCGATGGCGTCTGATCGGACCAATCATAGCGATGTCGGGCTTGTTCACGTTCGGCTGGACGGGGAGCGTTCTGGTAAGCATCATGACCGAATTCGGCAAGCTCGACAGAATACGGGCCAGGAAGAGATCGATGGATCCGGTCAATGTTACGCCAAATCAAAGGCCTGCCTGACATATCCCTAATCAAACAATACTGAACCATCGGCGACCGGGCGCTGCGGGGCCCAGTCGCAGCCTTGGTTTCACGTTACTTTTCCTGCGCGAGCAGCGACACGCAAAAAAGTCCTGGTTGACCACAAATCAAGCCCGTACTCGCTTGATCGCAATAACCAGCAGAAGCATTAAGCCCCAGCTCGTGAGCGCCAGGTGCGGGCTGAGGCCCATGATGTTGAACCCGCTGGCAATAACCTGCAGGACGATCAAAGCGACAAATAGGCCGGCGATGCGGCCAAATCCGCCATAGGGATCGATGCCTCCCAGAATTGCGGCGAGAATCGTTATCAACAAGTAGAATTGAGCAATATCAGCACCTGCGGCGTTGAAGCGCGCCATCATCACCACAGCCGCGACCCAGCAAAGCAGGCTGGACAGCAGATACACCCAAACCAGTACGCGGCGCGTATCAACACCTGAGAAACGCGTCGCCTCGAGATTAGAGCCGGTCATGTGGATGTGTATGCCAAGGGCGGTCCTGGTGAGAAACACGTGCACGGCAATGGCAACAAGCGTAAATAGTAGAAATGAGATCGGAATACCGAGAATAGTCTCGTTTGCGAGCATAATCAGCGGCTCTGGGAATCCCGACAATGTACGTCCCCGAGTGAAGTAGATACCGATCCCATGAAGCAGAGTCATCGTACCGAGAGTTACCAAGATCGGGTGCACGCCAATCAGCGCAACTAGCAACCCTGTCACCAGTCCGACGACCGCGCACAATACGAAACCCGCGATGAGGGCAAAAAGCAGCCACCAGACAAGCTCCATCCCGACCACGTCGGATGGCATTACTGCGGTGAGAATCCACGCCATCAGCAATCCAGCCAGGTTGGCAGTGGCTATGATCGCGAGATTGATGCCACCGGAAATCAGAGGTATCGCCATTGCAAGAGACAGCAGGCCCAGCTCCGGCAACTGGAACATGATCGCCTGCAGGGTCGTCCCGCGCGGAAACGTCATAGGCTCGACGAGCGAGAAGAAGACGACGAGGACCACAAGAAGGGCTATCAATCCCCCAACACCGATGGTGCCGCGGCGCATCCAATCAATTAGCCGATCCGCTCCGCTTCCGAAGAGCCGCCGCTTGCTATCCGAAACAGAATGATCCATCAGCCTCCCCGTGCCATGTGTGGCCGTCGTGCGCGCTTATCGGCGTAGCCGGTCATCAGGATCGAAACCAATATCGCCAGGCCGGTGACCACCCCGAAAAAGTACGACGAGACGCCAAGCAGATTGAGACCGTTTTGGAGTACGGCGAGGAAAAGCAGGCCGAGCACCACGCCGCCCATCGTTCCGATCCCGCCGACCAGGCTGGCGCCGCCGAGGATCGCCACCGCGAGTACGTTGAGTTCCAACCCGGCCATGGCGGTCGGCACCGCCTGATGGACTCGATATGCCTGCATGAAACCGGCGACCGCCGCGAGAAATCCGAGATAGCCGTAGGCGAACAACTGGACGCCGACGATGTTGATCCCAATGCGGCTCGCGGCCTCCGGATTACCCCCGAAGGCGTAGATCTGCCGGCCGAGCCGCGTGTGGTTCAAAAGCATGTGAGTAAGCAGCACGACCAGGCACATGATCAGGATGGGCAATCCTATCTTAACCACGTCGCCAGAGGGCAATACGGTTCGAAAGAGCGCAACGGGTTCCGCCCACCAGTCAGGCAGGTTGTAGATTTCGTGGGCGTCGGTCAGATAGATTAGCATCCCATAGTAGATGCTCGATGTCGCGATGGTCACGATGATCGAGCCGACCCTGAGGTAATGGATGAGAAGCGCGTTCAATGCGCCGAGTCCGATACCGAGGCACGCCGAGAGCACCAGCGTAGGCACAAGCGGCATGCCGTGTTTTGTGGCCAGCGTAGCGGCGAAATACTGCGCCGCGGCCGCCGTCGCGGTGAACGAAATATCGATACCACCGCAGACCAGCACAACGAGAACTCCGGCCGCGAGTATCGCGGTGACCGAATAGGCTTCGGCAAGGTTGACGAGATTAGGTATCGTCAGGAAGTAGGGCGATGACAGCGACAGAATGACGACGGTGACTAGGGTCGCCGCCGCCAACGCGCGTTCGGTCCGACCAAAGATCCACGACGCCGATCTAAGCATAGAGCGCCTCCGAGAGCTGCGCCTTGCTCGCCGTGCCAGGGACGAACTCGCCGACGATGCTCCCGTTGCGCATGTGCAGGACCCGGTCGCAATTGAAGTAAACTTCCGGCACCTCGTCTGATATCACCAAGATCGCCATGCCCTTGTTGGCAAGCGACCGCACCAGCCGGTGGATCCCGGCCTTGTTGCGAATGTCGACTCCGATCGTCGGCCCGTCGAGTATCAGCACCTTCGGTTGTGTCGCGAGCCACTTGGCCAACACGACGCGCTGCTGGTTGCCGCCTGAGAGGGTTTGCGCCGCCACGTCGACACCGGGAGTCCGGATGTTCAGCCGGTCGATCCATGAGCGCGCCAACGCCGCCCGCCGCCCAAACGGAATCAAGCCCAGGAGGTTGCGCAATCGGCCGAGAACGGTGACAGCCATGTTGTCGGCGATCGACTGGCGCAGGTTAATGCCGAGCGACAAGCGGTCCTCGGACGCGTATGCGATCCCGGCCGCGATTGCCGCCTTGTTCGAAAGGGATGTCAGCCGTCTGCCATCCATGGCAATTCCACCGCTGTCCAATCGTGACATGCCGAACAGCGACAACGCCAACTCGGTCCGGCCCGCTCCGAGCAGGCCGATGAGGCCGAGGATCTCCCCTTCATGGAGGGTGAATGAGACGTCCTCAAACTCACCGACGCGACTGGCGGCGCTTACTTCGAGCACTGGCCTTCGGCCCGACATGGGCTTTGCTGAAAGTGTGTGTTCAAGGCTTTCGCCAGTCATCAACTCGGCCAGTCGATTGTCGTCTATCTCGGCTACCGGGAACGTTCCCACCTTCCGCCCGTCGCGAAGCACAGTCACGCGCTCGGCGATTTCAACGATCTCGTCAAGCCGATGGCTCACGAAGACTATGCTGACACCCTGCTGCTTTAGCCGGCGAACCGATGCCAGCAGCAGGTCGACCTCGTGCCTTGTAAGCGATGCCGTCGGCTCATCCATGAACAGAATGCGCGCATTTGCAGCCAGGCCTCGGCAGATGGCCACGATCTGCCGCTGCGCGACCGGCAGCCTGCCGACAGGTGTGTCTAAGGGCAAATGGGCATCGAGGCGTATAAGCGCTGCCCTCGCCGCGTCGCGCATCAGTTTTCGCGGCGGAGGCTTCAGCGGTACCGACAGTTCAAGGCCGATGGCAATATTCTCTTCGACTGTGAGATTAGGGAACAGAGAGAGGTCCTGGAAGATGACCTGAATGCCGAGCTGCCGCGCCAGGTGTGGCGTGAGGTACGGATGAGACACACCGTCCAACGTGATGGCGCCGCCGGCATCGGGCGCGTGAACGCCCGAGAGAATCTTGATCAGCGTCGATTTGCCGGAGCCATTTTCTCCAACCAGGCAATGCACCTCGCCTGCGGCGACCGACCAGTCGATCGTATCCAATGCCAGCGTCCCGCCGAACCGCTTGCTTATGTTCGAAAGCGAGAGTAGCGGAGGGCCAAGGACGTGCCCGGAGGCTGGTGAGTTGGTCATTTCATGTCCGGACACTCAGGCCACAGTGGCCGCTCCACCCTTTTCGTAACCCGTAATGTCCCGGTCCTTTTGTGGACCAGGACGCAAGCTGCCACACGGCTTCCGCACTCTTCGAGAACATAGTGCGGATCGAGCTTAGATGATCTCGGCCAATTGATCGATCGTTTGAGGGTTCAGATCAATTTGCTTGTTGGCGCGGATCACCTGGGTCGACATGTCGACTTGGCACGGTCCCATACCAGGCAAATCGATGCCGTCTTTGATTTCGGTGCCAGCGGCAATCGTCTTGCCAAGTGCCACCATTGCATAACCGGAATCGATCGGGTTCCACAGGAACCCGCGGGTTATGGCGCCCGATTTCATCAGTTTGCGCCCCTGGCTCGGAATGAAGGGGCCAACCACAATGACTTTACCGATCTGCTCGCGATCGCTCACGGCATTACCGGCGCCGATCGGGCCGTTGGCGCCGAAAATCAGGAATCCCTTGAGATCCGGATTAGCCTGCATCTGATCCATCGCCGTCTTGTAGCTGTCGTCCACGCTGTTCGAGACGCCAAAGCGATCCCCAACCTGCTGCATCTTCGGGTACTTCTCCTTCTGCAGGGCGACCGCATAGTCGGCCCACAAATTGTGAAGCGCGACAGTCAATCCACCAACGAACACAACGTACTTGCCCTCGCCGCCAATAGCTTGCGCAAACGCTTCGAGATGCGCCTCGCCAAACGCCTTGTCCTGGATCAATTCTATGTCCCAGTCGGCGTTTTTCTGTCCGGGCGACTCGTTCATCACCACCTTTATGCCGGCGTCCTGCGCGCGCTTCAGCACAGGTTCCAGCGCCTTGCCGTCGTTCGGGACGACGCCAATTACATCCACCTTCTTGGCGATCAAATCTTCGATTGCGCGAACCTGTTCGGCGGGATCATCGGTGGTCGGATTGATAATCGAGGCATCGACACCGAG
Source organism: Nordella sp. HKS 07 (assembly GCF_011046735.1). Lineage (NCBI taxonomy): Bacteria > Pseudomonadati > Pseudomonadota > Alphaproteobacteria > Hyphomicrobiales > Nordella > Nordella sp. HKS 07. The sequence goes on from NZ_CP049258.1 coordinate 1,110,562, forward strand.
CTCTTGACCGGCCTTCAGGACTCCCTTCTCTACATTATCGAACCATGGGATCTTCACCTTCCCGACGATACCGATCTTGGGTGGGTTATTCGCCGCGAATGCAGGGATTGTGGCTAACGCCGGTGCGATGCCGATTGCCGCGGCACCTTGCAGCAAAGTGCGACGTGAGATGTCACTCATTGAGAACCTCCCTTGTCCAAAGTGGACAGACCACTTTTAGTCACTCCTTGTGCAGAAGGCAAGATGGACCTTGAGCGCCCTCCTCAGTCGGATGTCCTACCGCGCCGTGAGAAGGCCGCCACATCTTCCTCGATCACCGCCCGAGTGCTTGCCTCGATGTGAGCGAGATGGACGGCCATTGCAGTTGCGGCCGCCGTGCTGTCCCCGGCTTCGATGGCTCGCACGATCGTTGTGTGCTCGCCGAGGCTACGGCGTATTAGCGCCACATTCTCCGTCGCCCGGCGACGAATATCGAGGCCCATATTGTAAAGACCGTAGGCGATCCGCTCGAGGACACTGTTGCCGGCAATCTCCGAAAGCTGCGAGTGAAAGCGCGCGTCCAGAATGCGAAAGCCGACCGGATCCGTAAGCACCTTCTCGTGGGCAGCCAGCATTCCGTTCAGAGCTTCGACATCGTCGGGCGTCGCATTGACCGCGGCCTTCCGAACGATTTCGATCTCGATGATGCTGCGGCTCTCGAAGACATCGGCGAGGTTGGATGGCGAGAGCGAGATAAAGAAATCGAGTGGGGCAAGTAATGTACGCGCCTTAAGGTCGGTGACATAGGCCCCCCCCGCCGTGGTGAGTCTCGACGACACCCAGCGTTGAAAGTGCGCGGATTGCCTCCCGCAGACTTGGGCGGCTGATATTGAGGATTTCGATGAGCTCACGTTCTGAGGGAAGTCGGTCACCCGAGCGCAGCATGCCGGTCCTCACCAGATCGAGGATCTGTTCCACCACCGATTGCGCAACGCCGGCATTGACCGGCTGTAATGCGCCAGCGATGGCTTGTAGTTTGACCTTGGATTTTCTTGCTGTCCGCTCGGACACTTGCCTCATCATCTATCCCACGCCTCTGTCGGTCTAAACTCGCCCCAGCTCGGGATCGGAGACTGCAGGCCATCCTTGATCCACAAGAACCTGCCGCTGATTGCAGCGGCGCGCTCGCTCATCAACGCTTCGATGAGATCGCTAGCCTTCTCGGGGTCGTCGCCTCCGTTGCTTTCAATCCAGTCAACCCAATCGCGATAACGCTGGGCGATGGGGCCGAGGTCTTCGACGCCATCGCGGATGTTCATCCACATCTCAGTCTTCACGTCGCCGGGGTGGATCACATTAGCCGTCACTCCGCTGCCGGCGATCTCGGCAGCTAGATGGCGCGTAAACTGGTTAAGTGCCGCCTTGCTCACTCCATAGGCGCTATTGATGGGCCCAGGCTCGTGCAATGTTGCGGCAGAGGTGACGTTGACAATCCGCCCCCAGCCCTTCTGCATCATGTTTTCTATGAAGGCGTGACAGGTGAGATAAGGTCCGATTGCGTTGACCATGACAGTGTTGATCCACGCAGCGGGGTCAGTCTTCCATGCCACCTGGATCGGCCCAAAGATGCCTGCGGCGTTGATCAGTATCGAAGGATGACCGAGGCGGTCCTCAACCTCGGCTTTCATCGCGGTGACAGACTGTGGAGACCCGACATCGGCCCGGATTGCGATGGCCGTCCCGCCTCTTGCTTCGATATAGCCGGCTGTGCCGGCTATTTGGCCGGCGCTGCGTGCCACCAACGCCACCCGCGCACCACGCCCGGCGAGTCGGACAGCAGCCAGCCGGCCGATCCCGCGCCCCGCCCCGGTGATCAGCGCCACCTTTCCAGTCAAGTCCTCCATCACGGACTCCGCTTTGAGAAACGTGACAAAGGCATACTAGGTTAAAAGTGGTCTGTCCACTCTGGGCACCTGGTTAGAAGTCAAAACGCCGGGAATGACAGTGTGGGGACCTAAGGCCAACTACGCGGCGCGCCAACTCCTCCGAGACTACTATTTCCTGCGGTCGGCTACGCTGGGTCACGCCGGAAGAAACTCATTGTCAGAGTCATTTTGAGACCGGCGACGGTGTTCGGATGGGCTTTGCCGGAAGGCTCGCAACTGGCGCGCTTGTTTTCCACAAAGCTCCCTCTTCGCAGGATGGGCAATAGCCCTCATTCTCTGGACCTTTTTCTATGGCTCTCTTGTCACTCCTTGAAATGCCTGTCGCACCACCTGATGCCCACGAAAAAGCATCATTTCCTTCCATTCGTCAGTGTCAGGGTAAAACTGTTTGCGCATGGTAGCACGGATGGGCTCAGCCTCAGAACTCAGCGGATCACCATATGTATGAAGCCAGTGGTCAGCCCGAAGCGCACGGCGATTGCTCTCTCGGTCATATGCCCCGAACTCCAAGGTTGCTATGGTCACCCTGGCTTTCGACAACGCTTCATTGTAGGCAAAATGAGTAAGACCGTGGAGCGCCTGAGAAACCCCTTGGCCACGTTTTGACTCGGTTACTGCTTCACCCCAGAAGGCATGCACGCGCTTCGAGCCCGGTGAGTCAGGTTCGTAGTGAGTTATCAGATCGCCATAGCCATAGGGGCCAAGCCCGGTATGGAAATCGAGGATAGCAATGTCGGTGCGGCGCGTTAGAAACCGGTCGATGATGGCGTGTGTCGTGCGATTTGACCATGATGGACCGCCGCCGCCATAAAAGAGGCCTTCGGAATGAGTATATTGGCCGCCGGTCAATGCCCGGAAAAACGCCAGCTCTCCTACCTGAGCGCGATAGGCCCGAAGCTTCGCTTCGGCCGCTTCAAAAATGGGTCCGCTGAGAGCGGACGGCACCACGGCATTGGCGATTTCCTCATAACCCGGATTCTGAGGATAGGGTTTCGTGTGATCAACAAAATTGCGATTGAGGTCACTGCCCTCCTCGGTCACGCGGCGCAGCCACGCAAATCCGTAAGGGTTTATGGCATGCACATGGAGGGCCGCCACACCGCGGGGCAAGGCTGCGGCACCCTTGCGGCGTAACCAGTCGATTTGAAAGCCGGAGCCGCAGAATCCTTCGACGCCGTGCGTACCAGAGATCGTCATGACGACTCTGTCGGCGTCATCGGGCCCCAGCCACGCAATATCGGCAAAGAGTGCTTCGCCCCTAGGACCTCTGGTACCACTCTCATGGTGCGCCATCGTGGCGCCGGCGATGTGCGCCGCAGTCAAGAACTTCTCGCGAGCCTCGCTGTAATCGGTACTAAAGGTTTGGAAGGTGGTCATTCCGAATATCCAGTCGCCAGAGTGACAGGTTTAGCAGGGTCTTCACTTCAAGCCACCGGCGAGCACTCCACAACAGGGCATCGTCGGCCGCTGTCTTAAAGCATCTCCCGAGTGACGCCGTTGCTCAGCAGCATGGATCATCAGACTCCAAATCCGAGGGCCGCGGGTTCGAATCCTCCCGAGTCCCCATCTAAGAGGCAATGTTTGCCACTGTCCTTGGCCGCATTTTGTCCTGCTGGCTGCCTCGCATCAGCTCCGAAGCCGCCTCAGGCAGGGCCATCCCCTCGGTCGTGTATTTCTCTGTCGAGTGCCTTTTTGACAAATTCTACGGAATCGATTGCCGCTCCAAGTTGGGTGCGAAACTGCGCGATCGCTTCTTTCATCGGCGACGGCAGGTCTCCCCACCAGTCGACAACGCCACTCATCGCTTCTTCGACGGTTCGCAGCATTTCCTCAATGGCAACTTCACGGTAGGTTCTCGCCATAGCGCTGTCGCCTTTTCTTCCTGCGGAGAAGCTCAGTCCCCGAATGGGATCGTCAGTTCCGTCTCGTTCGTGTCCACCACGAACACTGCGAGGAGTTTGGCCGGCCTCGACTTGCTGGCATTGGCGCTGACGCCGTGCCGGTCGCCGGGCAACTCGGAGAAGCTCTCTCCGGCCTTATAGGTCTTCACCGGTCCGTCGTTGACCTGACTGCGGATCGCTCCCGCAAGCACGGTCGCGTAGATGAACGCGGATTTGGGATGCGTATGACCAGGCGAATAGCCGCCCGGGCCGTATTCGACGAGCACGCCCTTGACGCTCTTGCCGGGAACATTCGGCAGCTCGTGCTGGTAGACGAGAGTCACCTTGGCGTTCTTCGACTTCGGCGTATCCGCGAGCGCGCTGCCGAACGGCAGTGTGGCAATAAGCAGTGAACAGAGGATGCGTTTCATGGAGACCTCCTATGCTTCGGTTGCGAATACCGGATCAGCCCGCTGCCCGTGAGCGGCGGAGCCATTCGTCGAGAGCGATGTGGCCGAGGCGCGCTTCGCCCAACGGCACCAGCGAAAGCTGCTCAACCCGCCCACCGAAGTATCGGGCCTCGGGGTCGCTCACGACCTCACGCGGGTCGCCGACTGCCTTCAGATAACGGGCGACGATTTCGTTGAACGGCGCTCGTTCCGGGCCTGCGATCTCGACGATGCCATTTCGTGGCGTCGCGAGCGCCACATCGGCAACGATGGCGGCGACGTCGTCGGCTGCGATGGGTTGGAACAGGCCGGGCGAAATCCTGACCATGTTTCCATCCACATTCGAAGCGGCGATGGCGCCGAGGAATTCCAGGAACTGGGTCGAGCGGACGATGGTGTAGGGGATGCCTGAGGACGTGATCAATTTTTCTTGGGCGACCTTGGCACGGAAATAGCCATTGTCGGGCGTGCGGTCGGTTCCTACGATGGAGAGTGCAATATGGTGCCGCACGCCCGTCGAGTTTTCCGCTGCAAGAACATTGCGGCCGGAGGTCTCAAAGAATTCCAGCACCGCCTTGTCTTCAAATGAAGGCGAATTGGCAAGGTCGATCACAACCTGCGCGCCAGCCATGGCCTCTTTGAGCCCCTCGCCGGTGATGGTGTTGAAGCCGCTCTTGGGTGACGCGGCGGCGACCTCATGACGGCCCTTGCGCAGAATGGCGACGGTCTTCGAACCGATCAGGCCGGTGCCACCGATGACGACGATCTTCATGGTTTACACTCCATCGTGCTGTTTCTGCCGGCAGGACAGCCAGTTCACACGCTACGTGGCGCTGGGCGGGATGCTGACTGTCTTGCGGACAAGTCTCCTATCCTCGTCGACCTGATCGCCTAAGCCGATGTGGGCCGAGGGCTGTGAGGTATTGTCCAAGCTCATGTTTGTTCTCCTGCTGACCGCCTTACCCATGGCCGTATCAACTACTTGCGCCGCCGGCCCCGCGAGGGTTGGCACGCGCCGCCGAACTCGGAATTCGCTTGCGTCGCCTATTACGTCTTTCGCACCGGCCTCCAGCTGGCCATCTGTGATCGGGTGACCTGGAACGTCATCACCTTCCGTTATCGTAATACCTTCAATACGACAATGACTATCCCCCCGCTTGACGACCAAGCGCAGTTTCCACGTCAATCAGCACAACACTATCTACAGTGAGCTCCATTGAAGCTATGAAAGTGGCTGGAATGCCACAGCGACAGGACTCGCCATTGGCTATGCGTTCAGTTTCGAGTGAGCATCGTGGTCGCAAGGCTACTATAATTGCCTCGGCTTACACGGGGCCCATTTTATTGGCTTCGTCCGAAAACCGCCTCTGGCAGTCGATCTCGACTATCGCTGGCGCCATCCAGATAGGCTAGTTCAGCGGTGCCGGCGCACCAGGTTCAGTCCAGCCGGCCTTGCGCAGGCCGTCCATAAGCGGGTCGACGATGCTTTCGAGCGGCTGGAAGCGGCGCCAGACCGCGGCGGGATTGCGGTTGAACGCAGGTGCCTGCTTCGCCATCGTGTCCAGCGCTTCCCGCGCAGCGGCGCCGTCCCCGAGAGCCCCGTGGGCGATGGCGAGGAACGCCACCCCTTGGGAGTCCCCGGCGGCCGAATGCTCGGCGGCGGCGAGCATTTCGCGGTAGCGGCCCTCCAGGTAAAGGTGGATCGTAATCGGATCATAGTACCAGCCCGGCGGATCGATGGTCCGCGCGATCGCGCGTTCGCTATAGGCGAGGCCCTCGTCCCAGCGGCCGCGCAAGGCCAGACGCCAGCCAAGCTGCGCCAGCGTATCGGGGTCATTCGGGTTGAGCGCCAGCGCCTTGCGCTGGATGCGTTCGGACTCGTCGAAGTTGCGCAGGTGGTACTGGATCGCGGAAAGCGCCTGTAGCGCGACGATGTTCTCGGGCTCGATCGCGACCGCCCTGGAGGCCAGTTCGAGCGCCTTTGCCATCTCACGCGGGACCTCGACATCCGGCACGAAACCATAGCGGGCGGCATCGAGGTGCAGCCAGCCCAGCAGCGCCCGCGGCTCGGCATAGTCGGGTTCGCGCCGTACGGCCTCTTCGAGACAGGCGAGGACAGGCTGACGGAGGTCGTCGCGGAAGGTACGCCGGTAGGCATAGGCCCGCAGCACGCAGGCGTAACTGGCCATGCTCGGCTCGACGCCGGTCGACAGGCGGGCCGCCATGTCGCTCCGGACGATGCCGTAGGGCTGGCCCAGCACCGTCGCGATGTTGGCGGCGAGCTCCGCCCGGATACCGAGCAGCGCGCCCGCTGTCCGCGCCCGTTCGTAGGTTTCGCTCCATATCACACGGCCCGTTTGTGCGTCGAAGCCCTGCGCCCCAAGCCGCACGGTCGCCGCATCGGAACTGACGCTGCCCTTGACGACGTAGCCGACCCCGAGGTCACGACCGAGCGTTACCGGATCGGCATGTGCGTCCTGGCTGAAGCTCGCCGGCACCGAATATAGCCTGAACCCCTCGAACCGCATCAGGTCGGTGATGAGCTCCTGGGTCACGCCGGCAGCAAGGAAGCGGTCGTCCTCGCTGGCGCTGAGCGTATCGAAGGGCAGGACGACAACGGCCGGACCGCGAGCTTGCTCCGCGCCCGACATCGATGGGCCGCGGAGCCATGGCCACAGCCCGCCGGCCGCCGCGAGGAGCGCGACGGCGAGCAGACCCACCAAGATGAGGACGCGCCGGCGGCCGCGCCCAGCCAGGCCGGCCCCATCCGCCTCGCCGGCGACCGACGCTGCGCCCGTCGCTCCGACAACCGTCCCATTTCCGGACTCGCATTCGGTGTCATCGGAGGGCGCCGCTTCGGTCGGCGCCTGGTGCCACGCGAAATGTGGGACGTAGTGGCCTTTCGGAATTGTAATACGCACGGGGGCTCGGGCGCCGGCATCCACGTAATAGCTGGCAAGGTCGCGCCGCAGGCGCCGGGCTTCGAGACGGACAATCGGATCGGACTGGGACTCGAACGTCCCATCGCGGCCAAAGACTGCAAGCCCGAGCGAATACCCTTTCAACCCGTCGGCACGTCCCGCCAGCGTCTCTTCCACCAGGTACCGCAGGAACGCCCGCCGCCGCGGGCTTGCCTGGAACGTCGCATCGTCGAGGATGCGTTCCAACTGTGCGCGGATCGTGGCTGGCGACGGACTAGCTGATGCTTTCCCGCGACCAACGGGGTCAAGCGTTAAGGCCATCGAATATCCTCAGGCCCAAGCCCATTAAGGCAAGATTGCTGCCGCACCATAGCTGAACGCATGAAGCAGGGGAAGCGTGCGGGTGGGATAGCCAGGATCGGTGACACTTGCGTGACATCCTGGTGCCATTCCGCTGCCGGAGCAGCATTGCCCCGTCCCACGGGGCGTACGTACATGTTCGTACATGTTCGCGCCTTCCGCCGCGCACTTCAGCGTGATTATTCTCCGTTTCAACGATCCTCGGCTGATGGTGCGAAGCATATGGTGCGAACCAATGATGGCGTCAAATATCGCTGTCATCGTGACTCGGTTCCCGCTGCGCGAGCTGGAAATACGCCGCAGGTGCGCTCGCGACCCGAAGTTCGCGGAGATCTGCGAAGACTATGCGGAGGCGTGGCAAGCGTTTCAACGCTGGAAGGGGGCGGGACCTGCCGGCGTCACGAAGGCGAATGATTACCGCCAGATGCTGGAGGAACTCGAGGCGGAGATCCTCGCGATCCTCGACGCCCCGCGCCCCAACGAAGGCTGAATCGGACAATGTCCCGGTCCGACACATCGAAGCAACGCAACGACAACGACAGGAGGTAAAAATGACGCGGCAAGGAAAGTGGAGCGCCCTCGCTAATTGCGCAGGTGCGATGTGCGCGAGCGCCCTCACGCTGGGCGTCGCGGCCTTCGAGTTCGCGGCGCCGGCGGCGGCCCAGGACCAGTCAAAGCCCAACATCCTCTTTATCATGGGCGATGATATCGGCTGGATGCAACCAAGCATCTATCACCAGGGTCTCATGGTCGGCGAAACCCCGAACATCGACCGTATCGGCAAGGAAGGCGGGAAGTTCCTGGGGTACTACGCCGAACAGAGCTGCACTGCCGGGCGTAACGCGTTCTTCACCGGCATGAATCCACTTCGTACGGGAATGATCCCACCGCAGCTTCCAGGCAGCCCGTCTTATTTGCGGCCTGGTACGCCAGCGGTCGCAAAGTTCCTCCATGACCTGGGCTACAACACCGGCGAGTTCGGCAAGAACCACCTTGGTGACCATACTGACGCGCTGCCTACGGCGCACGGCTTCCAGGAATTCTGGGGCTACTTGTACCACCTGGATGCGATGGAGCAGGTGAGTTTCCCCGACATCAACAAGTCCCCGACAGAGCAGACGCTTGCGCCGCCATGCAAGAACACGCCGATCCCGGGCGTGCCCGATGATCCAGCGGCCGTCGATCCCAGGACCACGGTCTGCCTGACCCCGCCTCGCAACGTGCTGTGGTGCAAATCCTCCGACGGCACGAGTGGCAACCAGACCTGCCAGGACCAGGGTCCGCTGACGCTCGAGCGGTCCAAGACCGTGGACGAGGAAATCTCGGCCAAGGTCATCGACTTCCTCGATCGTAATGATCCGAAGAAAACCAACAAGCCGTTCTTCGTCTGGTATAACCCGGCGCGCATGCACATCACGACCGTGCTGTCGGACAAGTACATGGACATGGTCGCTGAGCGCGGCGGCAAGGACTGGGGCGTCAACGAAGCCGGCATGAAACAGATGGACGACAATATCGGCTACGTGCTGAAAAAGCTGGAGGACATGGGCCAGCTTGACAACACGGTCGTGGTGTTCACGACCGACAACGGCGCTGAGACCTTCACCTACCCCGATGGCGGCGTCACGCCGTTCAAGGGCTCGAAGATGAACACCTGGGAAGGTGGCATGCGCGCGCCGGCGGTCATCCGTTGGCCGGGCCATATCAGGCCGGGCACGGTCTACACCGACATCTTCGCGTCGCTCGATTGGCTGCCGACGCTCGTCGAAATCGGGGGCGGGCCCAAGGGCAACGCGCTGAATGACGAGATCGAGAAGGGCAGCTACCCGGGCATCGTCAAGACGAAGCTCGACGGCGTCAACCAGCTCGACTATCTGACGGGCAAGTCGCAGAAATCCGCGCGCGACGTCTTCTTCTACTATGCCGGCCCGCGCCCGTCGGCGGTGCGCTACAAGAACTGGAAGATGTATTTCGCGATCGCGCCCGAAACTCCCACGGGCTTCGCGTTCCCCGGAGTCCAGACCCAGTTCATGGCCACCATGACGAACCTCATGCGCGATCCATTCGAGGAGGCCGTTACCTCTGGCACATGGAACAAGACGGAACCCAACTCGTTCGCCGGTGCGCTCGCCGGGCCGGTTACGGCTTATATCTACGACTGGAACATGCTGCCCCTCGGCCAGCAACTGTGGCTCAGGGAGCTCGAGAGCTATAAAGAGTTCCCTCCACTTCAGAGCCCGGAGAGCTGGAACCTGGATCAGGTAACCGAGCAGATCAGGAACGGAGTGGGACACGCGAGCCAGTAGCACGGATACTTGTAGATGATGCGTGCGAGTGCCGCCGCAGCGAGTAATCGCGAACTTGGACAAGAAGGCGGGCGCCCCACGGGGCGTCCGATGCAGAATCCGACCAGTTACAATCTTGAGCAGGTCATGCAGCAGGTCCGGGAAATGAAGACCGGTTCCGACTAACGCACACGCGCGGGGCGGCCGGAAATGGCCGCCCCTTCAGCGCCCACGCTGGTTATCGCACGATGCAGGCGTCCGTTGCGGGCGCCTGCCGACCCCGCAGGAGGGACTCATGGACGGACTGTTGAAGAAATTAATCGTCGCTGTTGTGGGGCTATGCTTTCCGCTGGTGGTGCCGGCATCAGCCCAGGACGCTGGCACCTCCGCCAAGCCCAACATCCTCGTCATCATGGGCGACGACATCGGCTATTGGAACATCAGCGCGTACAATCGCGGCATGATGGGCTACCGCACGCCAAACATCGATCGCATCGCCGCCGAAGGCGCGCTCTTCACCGACTATTACGGCCAACAATCCTGCACCGCCGGTCGCGCCGCCTTCATCACCGGGCAAAGTCCGATGCGAACAGGCCTTTTGAAGGTCGGCCTGCCCGGGGCAAAAGAGGGGCTGTCGGACAAGGACCCGACGATCGCCGATCTCTTGAAGCCATTAGGCTACATGACCGGACAATTTGGTAAGAACCATCTCGGCGACCGTAACGATTTCCTGCCGACCGTGCATGGCTTCGACGAATATTTTGGCAATCTCTATCATCTCAACGCGGAAGACGAACCGGAACACCCTGAATATCCAAAGGGCACCGAGTTCAGACTGACGTTCGGGCCGCGCGGCGTGCTGCGCTGCACCGCGACGAGCGCAGACACACCTGGCGAGGATCCACGCTTCGGGGCATGGGGCAAGCAAAACTGCGAGGACACCGGGCCGCTCGACAAGAAGCGCATGGAGACGGTGGACGACGAGTTCCTTGCCGCCACGATGGATTTCATCGGTCGCGCCCATTCCGCAAACAAGCCATTCTTCGCCTGGTTCAACCCAAGCCGAATGCATATCTGGACACGTCTCAAACCCCAGTCACAGGGCAAGACCGGTCTTGGCGTTTATCCCGACGGCATGGTCGAACATGACGGCAAAGTGGGAATACTGCTTAACAAGCTCGATGAGCTTGGCATCGCCGACAACACCATTGTCATCTACACGACCGATAATGGCGCGGAAACGTTCAGCTGGCCGGACGGGGGCACGACAGTGTTCCGTGGCGAGAAGAACACCAATTGGGAAGGCGGATACAGGGTGCCGGCGCTGGTGCGCTGGCCGGGCATGGTGGCGCCTCACAGCGAGATCAACGGAATTTTCTCCGCGGAGGACTGGCTGCCGACACTGCTCGCCGCCGCCGGCGAACCGGGCATCAAGGAGAAGCTGCTCGAGGGATACGCCGCCGGCGATAAGACCTTCAAGGTCCACATTGACGGCTACGACCAGCGTGAGCTCCTTTCCGGTCGCGAGACCGATCCGCGCCGCGAGTTCTTCTATTGGACCGACGATGGCGACCTCGCGGGGTTGCGTTTCGACCAGTACAAGGTCGCATTCCTGGAGCAGCAGGCGCACGGGCTCGAAGTCTGGATGCAGCCGCTCATACGTCTTCGCGCGCCTAAAATCTTCAATCTCCGTTCAGATCCCTTCGAACGCGCGGAGCACGAGGCCGGTGGGTACGACGCGTGGTTCGTTGAGCACGCGTTCGTACTGCTGCCGGCCCAGACGATCGTGGGTCGTTACCTGAGCTCGTTCCAGGCTTTTCCACCACGCCAGCGGCCCGGCAGTTTCTCCGTCGACCAGGCCATGGAAATGCTGACGCGAAAGAACGCCGACTGACGGGAGACGCAAGATGCGAGTGTTCTATCATTTCGAGTTCAGCCGCCGTTCATTGGTTGCAGCGCTGGCCATTCTGGTTCCAGTCATGGTCGCTTGTCCCGGCGCGTGGGCCCAGACCGATCCCTTGCCATCCTGGAACGACACCACCAGCAAGCAGGCGATTGTCGAGTTCGTACAAGCAACGACCAAAGAAGGCAGCAGGACCTTCGTGCCGCCGGAAGAAAGGATCGCAACCTTCGACCAAGACGGCACATTGTGGGTGGAGCACCCGATCTATAGTCAGGTGGTCTATTGCCTGGAGCGGGTTCCCGACCTGGTCAAGGCCAAGCCCGAATTGAAGGACGTCGAGCCGTTCAAGACGGTGATGTCGCGCGACCGCGAGGCGATCGCTAAATTGCCGATGCATGATCTGGAGAAGATTCTCGCCGCAACACTCACCGGCATGACAGTCGATGAATTTCAAGGACAGGTCTCGAAGTGGATCGCCAGCGCCAGGGACCCGCGCTGGAAGCGTCCATACACTGATTTGACCTATCAGCCGATGCAAGAGGTGCTCAAATTTCTGCGCGCCAATGGTTATAGGACCTATATCGTCACCGGTGGCGGCCAGGACTTCGTCCGCGTCTACGCCGAGTCAACCTACGGCATTCCACCGGAGCAGGTCGTGGGGACGATCGGAAGCACGACTTACAGCTATGACAAGGACGGAAATCCGATCCTGACCAAGGAGCCCAAGCTCCTGCTGAACGACAATGACGCCGGCAAGCCGGAGGGCATTCATCTGATGATTGGACGCCGGCCGGTATTTGCCGCGGGCAATTCAACCGGCGATCAGCAGATGATCGAATATACCGAAGCAGGTGAGGGACCACGGTTCGGCATGCTGATTCTGCATGACGATGCCGAGCGCGAATACGCCTACGGGCCGGCCAACGGCCTGCCCGACACCAAGGTCGGGACCTTCACGCAGGAGCTCTACGACGAAGCCATGAAGAATGGCTGGATCGTCGTCAGCATGAAAAAGGACTGGAAACGTATCTTCTCTTTTGAACCCTAACCCAGCTGCGCGGCTGTCGGACGACCAGAGACAGAAAAAGCGTGGTGCGCACTACCTCTTCGATTGGATGTCGCTCGAGGCAAAGGAGGCTATCATGAGTATTAAGCAGATCGCTTGCCTACCCGTGCTTGCCGGCGCACTTGTCTGGGCAACCGGAACGGGATTCGGTCAAGACACGACGAAGAAGCCGCACGTTCCGCTCCAAAAGACGATCGGCGAAGTCACCGCGACGGCGCCGGTACCGTCGCTCTTCGTGCTCAACTCGGGCGGGGCAAAACTTGAAGGCAATAAGCTCATTCTCACCGATGTGTCGGCCAATACGATCGTATTTGCGGACCGCCCCATACGCTCGGCCGGGCATGAAATGACCGACCAATTCCTGATGCAGTGGGATGAAGGCAAGAACAGTTTCGCCGTTGATCCGCCCAATGCCACCGTCTCTGTATTGGGCGGCGGCAATGGCAGCGAAGTGATCGATGCTGTGGTGACGATCAAGTCGCCGAAGCTCGAGGGCACCACGCTCACCTTCGAGATTGCCGTGCTGGAAGGAAATCTTAATGGCGCCGCCGGGCCAGCCGCGCTGTTCATCGACCGTGGCGGAGGTGGCGGAGGACGTGGCGGATCTCGGAGGCGGTTTCGGGGGTGACGGTGGATTTGGCGGTAGAGGCGATGGGTTTGGCGGGGACATGGGCGACCATGTCGGCGGCGGCTACTGGAATGGCGGCGCCTGGCACAATGGCAATTACTGGCATGCGCCCGAATATCACGGCGCCTGGTATTCGCGTGAAGACAACTGGAATTCAGGGCATTGTGGCTACTACCCCAACCCACCGTGCCGCAATTGGTGATCTCGTAGAGGCCAAAAGAGAAGGCAGACATGCCGATGTCACCTGAAAGGCAGGGGAAGTTCTCATGCGAAGAATTCTGATCTCCCGCGATCAGCAAATGCTCGAATATACCGAAGCTGGTGAGGGACCACGGTTCGGCATGCTGGTTTTGCACGACGATGCCGAGCGCGAATACGCCTACGGGCCGGCCAACGGCCTGCCCGACACCAAGGTCGGGACCTTCACGCAGGAACTCTACGATGAAGCCATGAAGAATGGCTGGATCGTTGTCAGCATGAAAAAGGACTGGAAGCGAATCTTCTCTTTCGAAGAATGACAGCCTCTTAATGGAAGACGACAATAGCGCGCGCGTAGTCGTGGAGGGACAGATGACGAAGACAAAGAAGATACTTCTCATCGGTGGCGCACTTGTTGTGATAGGCGCAGTCACCGGTGGAGCGCTGTACCTTCTTTACCCGGTGCAGGTCGAGATAGCTGGGGGGCTGGTACGCAACTACATTGTTTCCTCGACACCGCCCGGCACGACAACCACGGAATTGAATGCGGCTTACAAAGCTGCCGAGGCTGCTGCAGCCCCGCCTGCCGTCGACGCGCCATCGGCGAGCGCCGCCGGAGACTGGCCAAGCTACAACCGAACAGTCGCTTCGGATCGTTACTCGCCCCTCAGCGAGATCAATGCGAAGAATGCCGGGAAGCTGAAGGTTTTGTGCACCTATGACGTCGGTGAGTTCGCGGCATTTGAGTCCGGTCTGATCATGGTGGAAAACGCACTGATCGGCACGACCGTATATGATATTTTCTCGATTGACCCGAATACTTGCAAAGAGAATTGGCGAACCCACGAGGACTACAATCGCAGCATTCTGCCGGCGAATCGCGGCGCCGCCTACTGGGACGGCATGCTGTTTCGCGGCACCCAGGACGGTCGGGTGCTGGCCTATGACTTCAAGACCGGCAAGCGAATTTGGGAAACGACCATCGGGGACGCGAAGCTTAACGAGGTCGTATCGTCCGCACCGATTGCCTGGGACGGGCTCGTCTTCGTGGGCAATGCGGGCGGAGACTTCAAAGGCGCCAAGGGTCGCATGTACGCGCTCGATGCGAAGACCGGCAAGATCGTCTGGGAGTTCTTTCTGGTTCCCAAGACCGAAGGCGACACCGTCCGCGGACCGCAAGGCAAGAGCCCGCTCGATACGGCGACCTGGAAAAATGCGACCGGCATACCGATCAGCGGTGGCGGAACCTGGACGTCCTACACACTCGATACGACAACCGGCCTGCTCTACGTCCCCGGCGGCAATCCAGCCCCCGATTTCGTAGTCGGCGCGCGCGAGGGAGACAATTCCTTTAGCGACTCGGTCGTCGTGCTCGACGTCAAAACTGGAGACTACAAAAATCATTTCCGGCTTGTGGAGAAGGATTGGCACGACTGGGATGTCTCCAACGCGCCGATCTTGATTCGAACGAGGGGCGGCAAGCACCTCATGGTGGCCACTCCAAAGGACGGATACCTCTACGCCTTCGATCTCGCCGACAACAGCGCGCTCTACAAGGTTCCCGTTACCCGTATCGAGGAAGTCGCCGAAGCGTTTTCACACGGCCAGGCCGTCCATTTCTGTCCGGGCGCGGTGGGGGGGGCGGAATGGAACAGCCCGTCCTACGTTCCGCAGACGAATCTTGTCCTCGTCGGCGAAGTCGAATGGTGCGACACGGTAAGGGCGAAGAATCTTGATGAACTGCGACAGGTGGAGATCGGGCAGCCTTGGGCGGGGGTGTGGACGTGGAACCCTTTCGACCCGTTCGGCCGCTTCGATAAGACATGGGCGGGGTGGGTCTACGCCGTCGACGCCGACACCGGCGTCTGGAAGTGGCGCCTGAAGTCGAACTATCCGATCGTCGGTGGCATGACACCGACGGCGGGCGAAGTAGTGTTCTTCGGCGACGTCGGCGGCAACTTCTACGCGCTCGATTCCGCCACCGGCCAGAAGCTTTGGGGGCAGGATCTGGGCGGCGGTATCGCCGGCGGTGTTATCACCTATACCGCGGGCGGTTCGCAAAAGATTGCTGTCGCGGCGGGCTTTTCGAACCTCGCTTGGCCCACGAGGCCCGGGCACGCCAAGGTCGTCGTGCTCGGTCTCGACAACGCCGCGACGGTCCAGTGAGGCCATGGACCCGGCGATGCTTAGGATGAAGATTGGGGGTTATGTATGGAACTCGACCCGGTAATCCTGTCGCGGATCCAGTTTGGATTCGTCATCAGCTTCCACATTATTTTCCCGGCCTTCACCATCGGCCTGGCGGCGTGGCTGGCGACGATCGAAGGCGCGCGACTCTTCACCGGCAATCCGCTCTATCGGCGCATCTTCGACTTCTGGCTCAAGATCTTCGCGATGTCCTTCGGCATGGGCGTTGTGACAGGGATCGTCATGGCCTTCCAGTTCGGCACCAACTGGGGTGTGCTGGCCGAGCGGACCGGGCCGATACAGGGTCCACTCCTCGGATACGAAGCCTTCACCGCCTTCATGCTCGAGGCGAGTTTCTTCGGCGTCATGTTGCTCGGGCGCGAACGGGTGTCGCGCGGTTTCTATTTTTTCGCCTGCTGCATGGTGTCGCTCGGGACGATGTTCTCTTCGTTCTGGATCCTCGCCAATAACTCGTGGATGCAGGTCCCGCTCGGGCATGCGATCGTCGACGGCAAGATCATTCCGGCGGACTGGGAGGCCATTGTGCTCGGGTCGGTGATGATGGTGCGTTGGCCCCATATGCTCCTGGCAGCATTCCTGACCACCGCGATGAGCGTCGCCGCGACCGGCGCCTGGTATGCGCTGCGCGGGGCGCACCGTCTGGAAGCGCGTGTCATGCTGCACTGGGGACTTGGAATCGCCGCTGTACTGATCCCGGTGCAGCTGTTCTTCGGCCACCTCACGGGTCTCTATGTGCTCAAGCATCAGCCGGCCAAGTTCGCGGCGATCGAGGCGCGTTGGCAGAGCCAGCAACCGGCCTCGGAGGTCCTGATCGCCTGGCCCGATGCGGGGAGCGAGCGCAATCTTTTCGCGCTTGAGATACCGAGACTCGGCAGTTTCATCGCGTCCGGTAACTGGACCGCCCGCGAGATCGGGCTCGATACCTTCCCCGTGGAGGATCGCCCGCCGGTGCTCATCCCCTTCTTCGGATTCCGCATCATGGTCGGGATGGGGCTGATCATGCTGGCAGTCTCCTGGCTCGGTAATTTCCTGCGCTGGCGCGGACGCCTGGAGACGACGCGCTGGTTCCTTTGGGGGACGTTCCTGTCCTTCCCCGCCGGATTCATCGCAATCTTGAGCGGCTGGTACACTGCCGAGGTTGGCCGCCAGCCATGGGTTGTCTATGGCCTTCTGCGTACTCGCGATGCGGTGACGCCGTCACTGACCACCGGTGACGTGCTCTTGTCGCTCATAGGCTATGTACTGGTCTACGCCATCCTGGGTAGTTTTGGCACCTACTACATCTACAAGCTGCTTCGGCAAGGGCCGGCTGCCCCGGCCGAGCCGATCCCCAACGCTACCGCCAACCGCCCGCTGGCTTTTGCCGATACGGCCGCCAGCGCCACCGGCAGCCAGCTCAGGGCGAAAGGATCACCATGATGGAGCCAAGCACACTCGCCCTGTTTTGGGCCGGGGTTATTGCCGCCGCCATTCTCATCTACGTGATCCTCGATGGATTCGACATCGGTGTCGGCATTCTATTCGGCGTCACGCGCGACGAGGCCATGCGCGGGCAGATGATGACCAGCATCGCGCCGTTCTGGGACGGCAACGAGACCTGGCTGGTGGTGATCGGCGCCAGTCTCTTCGCGGCCTTCCCCGCCGTCTATGCCGTCTTTCTCGGCGCCTTTTACCTGCCGGTGCTATTGATGCTCTTCGGATTGATCTTCCGCGGGATCGCGTTCGAGTTCCGCTATCGAAGCGTCGGCATGCGCCGCTTCTGGGATGGCGGATTCTTTTATGGGTCTGTGCTGGTCGCCTTTGTCCAGGGCGCGGCAGTCGGCGCGATGATGCGCGGCATTCCGGTCGAAGGGATGCAATATGCCGGTGGCGCCTTCGTCTGGCTACATCCCTTCCCGGTCCTGACAGGGATTGGCCTGGTTCTCGGCTACGCATTGCTCGGCGCCGGCTGGCTCGTCTTCAGGACTGAGGCGGCGCTTCGAGACTGGGCCTATTCGCTTATCCCCGGGCTCGTTGCAATGGTCTTCGTGGTGATTGGTATGGCCTTCATCGTCTCGCTGACAATCGATGCCGGCGCCATCGCGCAAAGCAATCTCAAGCTGCGCAGTTGGGGGCTCGTCTTTCCGATCCTCAGCCTGGCGGCCTTGGCGGGCGTTCTCGCCGGTGCGCGGACGAAACGCGACAGCCTTCCGTTCGCGATGACGGTCGCATTCTTTCTGGCGGCGTTTCTGACGCTCGGCGTGATGTTCTGGCCCTTCATGATTCCCTATGCATTGACCATCGCCGACGCTGCTTCGCCAGACGCTTCCTTGCGCTTTTTCTTCTATGGCGGGATCATCGTACTGCCGGTGATTGCCGCTTATACGATCGGGGTGTACTGGGTCTTCCGAGGGAAATTTGAGCGCAGATGAATGCTTCAAACAAAACGATTCTTGGCTTCGCCGGCATCTGGCGGCGGCGCGGGCACCACCTATGCTTACGACGAGGAGGGCAAGCCGGTCCTCATCAAGGAACCGAAACTTCTCAAGGACAATGATGCCGGCAAGCCGGAGGGCATTCATCTGATGATCGGACGCCGGCCGGTGTTCGCCGCGGGCAATTCAACCGGCGATCAGGAGATGCTCGAATATACCGAAGCGGGTGAGGGACCACGGTTCGGCATGCTGGTTCTGCACGACGATGCCGAGCGCGAATACGCCTACGGACCGGCGCAAGGCCTGCCCGACACCAAGGTCGGGTCCTTTGAGCAATAGCGGCGGCGCCGCGTTCGCTCCGCCTGCCCCACTGGCCATAAGTCTGACGCACGACCTTGGCGGCAGGAAGCCTCTCATTGTGGAAAATCGACAAAAAACATGGTATGGTTCTTCTTGTCTCGGTGGTCCTGGAATCGCATCGAGCGCTACGTCGTACATCAAAAAAGTCTAACCTTGCCTACCGATAGGCGAAGAGGATTTTGGTGCGGGCGCTAGCTCGCTTTTCATCCTGGAAGGATGGAGGTAGCTGACATGAGGGCCATGCTTCAACTTCTCGCCGGCTGGGCGAGATTTATCGCCACGTTGTCGACGATCCTCTTTCCGTTGGCGACCTCCTCGACAGAGGCGTTTGCGGGGCAAGTAACCGCAGTGGGAAGCGACGAAATCCCCATCGCCAAAGATCAACAGACCCCGCGGGCTCGTAACGCCAAGGAGCGCGAAGAATGGCAGAACGCCATTGAGCTCGCCCCGGCCCCCAAGAAAGGCTGTTTTGAAGCAAGGTATCCGAATCCCGAATGGAAGGAGGTTCCATGCGTAAAGGCTCCAGATATTCCGATGCCGCCTCGCCAGGGCCCTCGACCACTCGTTGTCGGTAACACCGACGACATCGCGGCTACGGCCCCATCCGGTACGATCTCGTCCACTACGGGATCATTCACCATTGCCGGTGTGACGAGCGAGAGCGGACAAATCGGCAATACCGGCCCGTTTGTAGCAGATGCCTATACTCTGCAGATTAATCCCAATTTCTTCGTTGGCTCAACCGCCTGTGCCGCATCGACCAACGCCAACTGCAGCGGCTGGCAGCAGTGGGTCTACTTCAACGACGGCACCCAGGGCACGATCTTTATCCAGTATTGGCTGGTTAGTTTCGGCGCGACTTGCCCGCCCAACGCGGGATGGACGCACAATGGAGCCGTTGGCGGATCCTGCTTCAAGAACAATACCAGCGGCGCCGTTCAGGTGCCGAACCAACCCATCACCAACCTTGGACAGTTGCGACTGACCGGCCGGGTCAGCCTCACCGAAGATGGCCTCACGCTGACGACAGATACGGGAGCTTTCATCCTGACAGGTGACAATGCGGTTGGCGCGACCGGGGCTTGGCAAATGTCGGAGTTCAACGTGTTCGGTCCTGGTGGCGACAGCACCGGTGCTGGAAGCCAGGCCGTCTTCAATGCCGGATCGACGGTGACGCCGAGGACTCAGATCAACTATGGGGGCACTGCACCGCCCGGGTGCGCCGCCACCGGATTCACGGCCGAGACCAACAACCTCAGTTTCGGGTCTCCTGCGCCCGCGAGCTCACCTCCCGGTCCGGCACTCATCTTTGTAGAGTCGAGCACCGGAGGGGCAACCTCCAACTGTGCCGCCGCGACCGGCGTAGGCGACACGCACCTCACAACGTTCAGCGGATTGCTGTACGACTTCCAGGCGGCAGGTGATTTCCTGCTGGCGCAACGCGGTCCTGACTTCGTCGTGCAGACCCGGCAGGTCTCGGGCCGGCCGGTGTGGCCCGACGCCACGATCAACAAGGCTGTCGCAACCAGGATGGGCAAGACGCAAGTGGCGATCTGCACCGGGCCGGAGCGCCTCGTCATCGACGGCGGCCCGGTCGATATCAAGAATGGCCAGACGATCGGGGTGTCGGACGATGTCGCCGTGTCGCTTATGGGTAATGCCTATATCGTGACGAGCCAGAGCGGTGATAGTATCCGCGCACAGGTCAACGGTCCCTATATCGACGTCTCAGTCGGGCTCGGCGAGTGGCCCACAAAGGTGGTCGGATTGCTCGCCAACCCCGGCGGCAACACCAGCAATCTCGGAATGAGTGACGGCACGATCCTTCCCCTACCTGTTTCGTTCAAGGATCTCTATTATCGCTATGGCGACAGCTGGCGCGTATCTGAAAAGGAGTCGCTTCTGTCGGTATGCGGCGACAAATACGTAGAGCAAAGCAACCCGGATAGACCATTCTACAGCCGGGATCTCGATCCAAAGATCTACGAAAGTGCCCAAGGTATTTGCTTCGCGGCAGGCGTAAAGGAGGGGCCGCTACTCGACGCTTGCATTCTCGATGTGGCGTTCTTCGGGAGGGAGTCCGCTGCAAATGTTTTCGCCAACACCTCGCCACCAGTCGCAGTCCTAGTGGCGCGATGAACTCGGTGTGATCGCGGCAACAGCGAAAAACCGGCGAGTGGCCGAACTTGAAGCGGCAATCGAGAGAATCCGCGTCGGGACTTGGAAGCCGGGGCAGACGCTGTCCAAGCTGTACTGAGCCATTGCGTTCATCCCGGAGATAAGCCGTGTTTGTCAAAGGATGCTCGTCACGATAACTTCTTTCCCGGAGCCTGAACAGTTCGGGTAACCTACTGAGGGTTGGCATGATGTTGCTGCCGTCGCGATTTTTGGCGCTGCTGTTGTCGCCGTGCTTATGCTTGCTGCTTCTCACTATTCTCCCGCAACCCGCCGAGGCGGAGCAGGCGGCGACAGTCAAGGGTCCCGTTAACATTGTTGTCGACGGTACTGAAACGGCGGAGGCGCTAAAGAAGGTCATCGACGAAGTTTCTGGCGACAATCACCCCGTCTCCATTAGTTTTGCCCCCAAACCGCAAGCCACTGTCGCAAGCAAGGTAGCTGAAGATGTCTCGTTTGAGGGCGTCTTTGGCCTGTTCGTGCGCGGGCTGCGGGAAGGATGGAACGCGATCCCAAGGGCGCCGCAATACCTTAGCGATTTTGCCCATTGGTGGCAGTCGGCGCCGGAGTCCCCACGCCTGCTGCTGTATCTATTCAAGTTGCTGGTCTTACTCTGCATATCCGGATTTGCCGGCTGGCTCGCATTGCGGTTGCTCAAGTCCATGGGCCCCGCTCTCCCAACTTCCGATCCAGCGCCACTCGATCAGAAGCTGCGGCCGGCCCTGGCGCGCCTTGCGAAGGACGTTGCGGCGGTCGCTGTATTCATTGCTGTTGCATGGGCTCTTTTCTCGCATTTCTTCAACCCGCTGGCGGCGGAGGGCAAGCTCACTCAACAACTCATTCGCGTCATACCTGCCATTGCGGCTTTTGTCATAGTTGGCCGGTTCCTTTTGTCGCCGGGTGAACCCCGCCTGCAGCTTTTCATGCTGCCGCGCGCCAAACGCCATTTCGGGATTCTCACCGCCTATTCCGCGATCACTATGGTGCTGCTGGCAGTCTTCGTCGAGCTTGGCGACGAGGTCAGCACGGCGAGCACGACTGCCGGAATCTTCATTGTGGTTACGACGTTGGCCCTGCTATTCCGGATTTGGTGGTTTTGGGACGCGAGACACGACATCAGTCAGGTCATACTCTCTGGGGCTCCGGAGGTTGGTAACCCGGGCGTCTTACGGCGCCTATTTGCAATTGCGACGCCTTGGCTTCTGATTCTAATCTCCATGTTGTTATGGGCCATCGGTCGGATTGCTGAAACTTTGCCAGATGGGGAACAATTGGTCGCCGCCTCGAGCGTCACCCAGGTGCTGGTAATTTTGATCCCAATCCTTGCTGTCGGCGCGTCGATGCTCGTAAGGCAGCGTCTTATCGGCACCGATCCTGACCCAATCCCAATACGGGCGGCGTTGCGAACCTTGATGGTTAAGCTTAGCGGCGCGGCTGCGTGGCTTCTCGGGCTCCTTCTACTCGGCTGGACCTGGCGTTCTCATTTGATGGAATCGCAGTCGGCTGAAGGTTTGACGGTACTAAAGAATACCATCAGCATTCTGGCTGTCGTCGTCGCGGCATGGGCCTTGACGAGCTTCCTAAATGCGCTGTTCAGAGCTTATTCGCCGCGTGCGGCGCTCTCTACCGACAATGACGATCACGTTGTCACGGCAACTACCGTACAGACCCGGTTAGGATCGGTCCTTCCCATTTTGCGTGGTTTCACGATCGGCACAGTAGTCGGTCTCACGATCCTCCTGGTCATGAGCCAACTTGGCTTCGACATCGGACCTCTGCTTGCGGGTTTTGGAATATTGGGTCTTGCGGTCTCCTTCGGATCGCAAACTCTCGTAAAGGATATTGTTTCTGGCTTCTTCTTCATGGTCGAAGATGCCTTTCGCGTCGGTGAATATATCGACACCGGTAAACTTAAGGGCACAGTCGAAAAGATCAGCCTCCGTTCGCTGCAGTTACGCCATCAAAGCGGCTTAGTGCACACCATTCCCTTCGGCACGTTAAGCTCTGTCACCAATGCCAGCCGCGATTGGGCGACCGTAAAATTCAGCCTGAGACTTGATCGCGCCGCCGACATCGAGAAAGCACGAAAGGCGATAAAGAAGATCGGGGCCGAAATGCAGTCCGATCCAGAGTACGGAGATGGCTTTATGATGCCACTGAAGATGCAAGGGGTGGATGAAATAGCCGACTCCGCCATCATCATCCGCGCGAAGTTCACAGCAAAGCCGCCGATGGCGAGTTCCATTCAGCGCGAGGCTCTGAAGCGCATATACGTTGCTTTCAACAAAGCGGGCATCGAATTTGCGTCCAACGCCGTCACGGTACGTGGGGGCGGACAGGCTGAAGCTGCGGCAGCGACGACATCTGTGCAACAACCTGCGACCGTCGTTCCCGCCGTCTGAAGCGACCATGCCGCGGAACAAATTGGGCATGTGAAGGACGATTTGCGGCCTCTCGGCCTCGACAGCGTTACGCGTGATCGCGTCGAGCCTGCGGAGTGCAGAAGCGTTACCGCATCGAGCCGACTCGAACGGCTGTCGGATCATCCCATTCCTGATCTGAGGGCCCGAGGCTCGAATTCGACGCTCTAGAACTCTGCCAGCAGACCGTCGCCGGGCGTCGCGCAAGTTCGAGATCAGTTCTTTTCGCGGGAGGGAAGGCTGTTATATGCGGCCTCATCGAACTCCGCCAATATGAACTTCCTCAGCTCGTCGCCGAAATCTTCCTTGTTCTTGGAAATGAACTCCACGACCATTTCTCGCGCGCGCTGCGGAGTTACATTCTTGAGGCTGGGAAGGATTGAACGTTGAGTGTCGATGACTTCGTACAAACGCTTCATAACGGAGAAAGACGTATTGAAAGCTAATTTATCCCCTAGCCTGGTGCCCAGGTCGTCTGCTGCTTCTTCCCTCTTCTTATCCCCCAGACGCATCGCAAAGAAGCTCTCGATGCCATAGGCTTTACCCTCGCCGGGGCCTTTGAGATAGTCTCTTGCGTGAGCCTTGTGGGCAAATTCATGTATCAATGTCTCGCCGAGAAGGCTGAGCGGGTCATCCGTAGACAGTTTCGGAAGTTGCTCGCGGTGCAGCACCCCGATATTGATATCGGTGTACCCCTTGGGATGCTTGAGCCCTTGATCCGTGTCGCCGGCGGCGCCGCTCGTCCTCGCAATATCGTCGGTCAGCTTCCAGTCAGACAAATAGGCACGATAATATGCCACGAGAAGATCGGGGTTGTTTCGCGTGATGCGGCTGAGAGCTGTATCGATGTTATCAAGCACTGGTTGACCGAAATAGCTGCGCCGCTCTCGAAACGCCGCCCGTGCCTCTTTGACCTCTTTGCTCTCCTCCACCAGCCCCTGATCGGCGAACAATTTCGCGATCGAGGGCTCCATGGTGCGAAGGGTGAACAGGGCGACGCCGGTAAGCTCGTAGTTTGCAAATTGCCTGTGCACGACGGGCGGCTTCTTTTTCTTGTCGTCCTCCCCGTACCAACCTTCCACCTGCGTGATGAATGTCGGCAGGGGTTTGATCGAGACACCTGGCGGAATCTGATCGCGCATGGGCCAGATCAGGCGCCCGACAGCTTCAGGTGTCGGGAAATCCCCTTCAACGCTCAGCTGCCACGCTTCACCCTCCGGCTTGATCACGTACTTGAGATCGAGAACGCTGTCGGCGCTCTTGTACTCAGGCAGCGGCTCACGCTGGATGAAAGGACCTGCACGACGCTGCTGCACCACATGTGCCAGCTCATGAGCCATCAGCCGGGATCCGGCTGATGTTCCAGGAGCGAAATGGCCGGCAGCGAATGCTATGTGAGGTCCGACAGTATAGGCAGCCGCCCCCAGACACAGCGCTGACGACGCGGCACCCATATCCGAATGCACTCTCACGTCACTGAAGTCATGTCCAAAGCGCGGCTCGAAATAGGCACGCTGCGACGCGTCGAGAGGCCGCCCCGGAGACGAGAGCACGTCGCGCACACCGGTCGGCGCATTCTGAGACATCGCCAAGGGGGACGCGGCCGGCCCCGGCGCCGGCTTCCCGGCAAGCGCCGCATCCGCCGTGCGATCGGCTTCGCGTTCGAGCGGATCGTCGATACGGCCAATCTGGAGCTTGGGTTGTACAGTGGTTTTCGCCGCGCGGGGCGACGGGCTGTCCGTTCTTGCCTCCTGGACGAAACTGTACATCGCACACCTTCTCAATCGCAAAGGCTCGAGGTCGACGTGGCATCCCGGATGGCGGTCAATATCGCATCGCGGGACAGTTTCTCAAACGGATATTATTCAGCGGCCAAGGACCGGTGACTTTGTGGAGACCCGGCGCGCGTTCAAGCCAGTGACTGTCCGCCGTCGACCACAATCGTCTGCCCTGTCACCCAACTCCCCATTTCACTCGCCAGGAACAGGGCTACCTGCGCGATTTCCTCCGGCTTCCCAAATCGCCCCCAGGGCATGCCGCTGAGCGTGCGCTGATAGAGCTGGGGATCGCTCGTCTTGCGGTTATCCCACACGCCGCCCGGAAACTCGATCGCGCCGGGCGCGATGGCGTTCACCCGGATGCGCTTCGATGCAAGCGCCAGCCCTTGACTCATTGTGTAGTTGACGAGCGCCGCCTTGACGGCGGCGTATGGCAGTGTCCGCGGCACGGCTTTGAGGCCGGAAATAGACGAAATATTGATGATGACGCCGCCGCCCTTCTCCATGAAGGGTATGGCTGTCTGGGTGGCTCGCACCGTCGCCATCAGGTCGACGTCGATACTGGCCCTCCACCCGCTCTCGTCATCCTTCACCCCGAGCCCTGACGCATTGTTGACCAGGATGTCGATGCCATCGAGCGCGTGGGCGGCCTGCGTCACAAAACGCGACGCCGCGGACGCCTCCGCGAGATCGCAGGACATGCTGTAGACTGTCCCTCCGCGCCTTCTTAGCTCAGTTGCAGCCGCGTCGAGCCCCTTGGCATCGCGCGCGCAGATCGCCACAGCGGCGCCCTCGGCCGCGAATGCCAGAGCGATCGATCGGCCAATGCCACGACTGCCGCCCGCTACAAGAACCTTGCTGCCCTTGAATGAGATCTGCATTGCATATCTCCGCGCATAGGTCTCTCTGGAGGTTCCCCCGGCGGATTGGAACTATAATGGATGATTACCGCCCGGTCGATATCGGTTGGCCTCTCAGAAATGGCGACCCAAGCATCGAACCGGGCAAAAGGCAGAGAAGGAGCGCAGGAGCAGCCCCATTGGAACGTCGAAGACTTAGTTTGGATTGATTCAATCCAAACTCAGCTCGATCTAAGCCGCATCCAGCATCTTGACGCTGCGCTTGCCGAAGCGGCTGCGCGCCGACTTGATGTCCGCTCCATGTGCGTCGATCCATTGGGCCAGTTCCGTCACCCGTTCGAGGAAGGCTATGCCCATCGGGGTCAGACTGTAGATCGTCCAGGACGGGAACGTGTCGGAATGGCGCCTCGCCACGAAACCGTTACGAATCAGCTGGCGCAGCGCCAGGCTGAACTTACGCTGTGACACATCGACGACGAAATCGCGCAGTTCGCTGAGGCGCGCCGGCGCTTCATTGAGATGCCATACCAGACGTAGCGTCGCATCGTCGCCCATGCGCTCGAAGAGTTCACGGATAATTGCACGGTGCTCGGTAGCGTGAGCCGACTTCACCTCGCGAACATTCGGCGAGCTTTCTTCCTTAATCAACGTCAACATATATATGGCGTCCCTATTCGCGCATGATCAGGAAACAGTCCGTAGCGGCCTTTCGTCCGATCACGCGCCAACTTGATCAAAATCGACCACGACATCATTTCCGCCCGACGCCGGTGGAATGATCGCGATCCCGGGTGAGATATAGGAGAGCCAAGTCGTCCCGCAAGAAGGGACAAGTTTGTCACTTATGAACATCGGCTGCGCTTCGCCGCGACGCCCCTCGCGTCATGTGTTTCGTGCTCACAACGCCGCGATCCGCGACATCGCGCGCTTTATCGTCCCGTCCCGATTGCGATCTGAACAGCCTCACGATCGCGTCAGCGGTCGCCGAATACTGGGTCCCGAGACGGGCCCGATCGAGTCCCCAGGGATTGGCGTCCGCGCCATGCATGATCAGCAGCAGCGCGTCCGACAGGACCTCGTGCCGCACGCCGCCGAGCCCGCGGCAGACCCGTGCCAGCCATCGCCGTTCGGCCAGCTCGAAATCGCGCATCATTGCCTGCCCCGCCGTCTCGTTCCGCATGGCTTGCATAGCCATTCCGATCATCTCTGTCCTCTTGTCGGCGCCCGCCAGCGCGCCGGCGATCAGCCGGATGAACGCGTCGAGCTGACATGGCGCGCTGCCCGGGTATTTCGCTTCGATTTCCTTGAGGATCGCCTCCGCCTCGGCCAGCGCCGCCTTGAAGCACTGAACGGCCAGATTCTCCTTGGATCCGAAATGCCGGTAGAGCGTCATCTTGTTGCTGTCGGCGGCCGCTGCGATCTCATCGACGCTCGCCGCCAGGATGCCATGCTTGTGAAAAAGGGCGCACCCCGCGGCGAGAATGCGGTCACGCGGCCTAGCGACGTGGCCCGGCGCCTCCGCCGGCTCCCACTTGCCCTGCGGCTCGCGTCGGGCGCGCGTGGCGAGGGGCGCGACCTTTGCCGGGCTCGCGGTGAACAGTTTCGTCAGGAAACGCGCGCATGTGATGAACAAGGCGCCACGGCCTCTCTTGTCGAGGCCCCAGGGATCGGCGCGCACCCCATAGGCGAGAAGCGCAAGTGCGGTCGCCAGGGCTTCCCCGTCGGCGGCGCCGGCCTTGCGGCAAATTCCGGCCAACCGCTTGCGATGCCGCGCGATGAAGCTGTCCAGAAGCGGGCGCGCGGCAGCATCATCGCGTGCCTGGCGGAAGACGGCGAAGATGAGCTCGCTCCTACTGTCGGCACCGGCGCATCCGCCCGCCATCGTGCCGATCCAGTCATCGAGCGCCAAGGCAGGTTCCCCGCGCGTCTCGGCCGCGCGCCACTTGCCGTCGATCTCCTCGATCACCGCCTGCAGGCAGACGACTGCGAGTTTCTCCTTCGAGCCGAAATGTCGGTATAGCGTCATCTTGTTGCTGTCGGCGGCCGCGGCGATCTCGTCGACGCCGACCCCCTTCACGCCGAGGCGCCCGAAGAGTTCGCACGCCGCCGCGATGATGCGTTCGCGCGGTTTGACATCACTGATAGCGCTCTTCCTCACATTCATGAGCTTCCCGCTTGACTTTGTTACTGTTCAGTAACATCATGTGACTCGATAGTAACATACTTGTTCGTGTGACCGACACCGTTTTTCCGAGCCGGACGTCGGCATGTTGACCGCTGCGCCAGGCAGAAGGCGCGTCAATGCGCCGCTCGAGCTCTAAGGAAGCGCGTGTCCCGAGGTTATGATGGCGAAATTGGGGCGAAATCTCTCTGCACAGAGAAACGATGAGAGAGACGCGACGCAAGATGACTCGATCCATCGCGCCGGTGCGGCGCGATTCATCTCCCTGCACGCGTCGAACCGAGCGTCACTTCACCATCATGTGATCGATGCGGCGCCGAGCCGACGGAGAGCGCGCCGCGAATACAATTTGATACCCAATCTTCGTTGTCGGCATGACTCCAATTCCCTATATGCAAATCCGTGAAATCTTCAGAAATAAACTTCGTGGTAAGTGAGAATGAGCCTCTCGACTCAGGAAAATGATTCAATGTCCTCGATGAATGCGGCGGTTGGCGGCGACGACTGCATTGTTGTGCGCGAGATACTCTCGCGCCTGGGTGACAAATGGAGCGTGCGGGTCATTCATCAGGTCGCCGGAGAGCCCATCCGCTTCACCGATCTCAAGCGCAGGTTTGAGCAGGATTCGCCCATCTCGTCCCGCGTGCTGACCCGCACTTTGAAGCAGCTCGAGCGCGACGGCCTCGTTTCCCGTCGTGTTTTCCCAGTCGTTCCGCCGCGCGTGGAGTACAATCTGACTGAGCTCGGAAAGCAGTTTCTGCATTATGCGCAGGAGATCGTCGACTGGACGATTGAGCATCAGAACGCTTTCGAGGCGGCGCGCCGCGAGTTCGAAGCCCAGTCCGCCGAGCAGTAATTTTAGCCTTTCGTTAATCGATGACGCCGCGGAATAGCGCCCTGCGTGGCATTTTTGCGCCCGCCGCCGCGACGATGTGTTTAAGTTACATACTTGTTCCTGTTACCGAAACCGCACAACGGCCGGCAAATCGTCTTCCGCAACGCAGGCGGCAATTGCAATTGCACCATGCGAAAAGTATCCAGCGAGCAACCTCGATTCATAGATGAGAGGTTTGAGGCAATGTTCCCCAGGGGGAAATTTGCTGCACTATCGCAACACGGCGATTGTCGCTGTTTTGAGGGAGAATAGAATGAACATGTTGAAGTGGGCGCTTCTCGGCAGCGCGGCTCTCGCCGTGACCGCCACCGCCGCTCGCGCCGACGAACTCGGCGCGCTCAAGGCTCAGATCGAAGGCCTGCAGTCGCGCGTGACGCAGCTCGAAGCTCAGCCGCAGGCCTCGATGCCGTCGGGCTACAGCCTGCTGTCGATCCGCGACGGCCAGGGCAATTTCCAGGGCGTTCTGCCTGAGCGCGCTGCTGACCGTGTGCGTGATGATTCGGGCTTCACGCTTTCGGTCGTTCCGACCGCCGACGCGGCTCCCGCCGCAGAAGTCTCGGTGTCCGGCGAAATCCGCACCTCGTTGATCTACACGGACTTCCAGAACGACGACAACGCGGACATCAACGTCCGCGGCCGTATCTTCATCAAGGGCAAGGCCGACACGGCCGTCGGTGAAGTCGGTGGCTATTTCCGTCTCCAGGCCAATGGCGGTGGTGATTTCGGCGATTATTCCGAAAACACCAAGATGAACAAGGCCTATGGCTGGTGGAAGTTCGCCCCGGAATGGGAACTGATGGCCGGCTACAACGACAACACCGGCGCCCTCCAGGTGGGTTGGGACTGGCTCGCGGCCACCGGCCCGGTCGCTTCCTTCGGTCCGTCGAACCCGATCAACGAGCAGATGCGCCTGACCTACTCGTCCGGTCCGCTCTCCTTCGCGATCGCGGTCGAAGATGCTGACAATGGCATCGAAGCCGACTTCACGAACGGCACCATCGAGGACGACTTTGGCGACAAGAGCGACCTCCCCAATGTTCAGTCCTACCTGATGTACTCGTCGGATGCCTTCACCGGGCAGATCGTCGGTCTCTATCAGAAGGATGACATCGGCGACAACGACGACTGGGCGATCGGTGGCGGCGCCACGGTCGGCCTCGGCGAGATGTTCCAGCTGACGGCCGGCGCGGTCTATGGCGAAGGCACCGCGTCCTACGCCAACAACCTCGGCCCGCTCACCTCCGATGAAGAGTTCTGGGCCGGTTCGGTCGGCGTTCTTGCCAACCTCTCGGAAGACACCCGCCTCGAGCTGGGCGTCGGCTACGAAGACTACGACCACTCCGGCACCGCCCTCGGCTTCGGCGGCGGCGTCTACTGGGATCCGGTCAGCCAGGTCACCCTGGGTGTTGGCGCCACCTACATCGACTACAAGGACGCCTTGGTTGCCGACGGCAACGAGATCGACGTGGTCGACAGCGAGGACAGCCTTCAGGTGTTCTTCGGCACCTGGCTGCGCTTCCCCTGATAAAGGGACGCGGATTGTAATTTAGTGCCGGTGGTTCCCACTTCCGGCCCCTGAGTTCCGATCCCCTACAGGGACCCCCGCAATGCGAATTGCGGGGGTTTCTTTTGAGTCACAGCGAGACAACAAAGGAACCCTCCCGTAACCGATAACTCAACGCATGCGACTCCCATGCATTGGTGTTCTCTTATCGCCGCGACGCCGAAGCACATATTTGTTCCTGTTACAAATACCCCACAGGCGAAATCAATCGGCATCATGCGCGCGCTGAGCAATTGTGTTTCATCGAGCCTCGGATAAGTATCCGCACAACCTCAATTCATTGAGTGGGGGTTGAGACCGCGCCCATCCGGAGTGTTGTCTCAGAATAGCAACACGGCGCTCTTCGCTGTATTGATGGAGTTTAGGAATGAACATGATGAAGTGGGCGCTTCTCGCTGGCGCCGCGGTTGCCGTGACGGCCACCGCCGCGCGTGCCGACGATCTCGGCGCGCTCAAGACGCAGATCGAGGCGCTGCAGAACCGCGTATCGGAGCTCGAGGCGCAGCCGCAGGCTTCGATGCCGTCGGGTTATAGCCTGCTTTCGATCCGCGACGGCCAGGGTAATTTCGCGGGCGCAGCCCCCGAACGCGCCGCCGACCGCATCCGCGAGGAATCGGGCTTCACGCTCTCGGTCGTTCCGACCGCCGATGTGGCGCCCACCGCCGAAGTGTCGGTGTCCGGTGAAATCCGCACCGCCCTCCTCTATACGGACTTCCAGGATGACGACAACGCGGACATCAATGTCCGCGGCCGTATCTTCATCCGTGGCAAGGCCGACACGGCGGTCGGCGAAGTCGGCGGCTACTTCCGTCTCCAGGCCAATGGCGGCGGCGATTTTTCGGACTACTCCGAAAACGTCAAGATGAACAAGGCCTATGGCTGGTGGAAGTTCGCGCCTGACTGGGAGCTCCTGGCCGGCTACAATGACAACACCGCCGCGCTGCAGACGAGCTGGGACTGGCTTGCCGCCACCGGCCCGACCCGCACCTTCGGTCCGTCCAACCCCTATAACGAGCAGATTCGGCTCACCTACGCCTCCGGACCGCTCTCCTTCGCGATCGCGGTCGAGGATGCCGATGCCGGCGTCAAGTGGGAGAACGGCGAGATCGTCGACGCGTCGGCGGATCGCGGCGACCTCCCGTCGGTGCAGAGCTATCTCATGTACTCGACCGACAGCATCACCGGCCAGATCGTCGGCCTCTATCAGACCGATGATCTCGGCGACAAGGACGACTGGGCGATCGGCGGCGGCGCGGCGCTCCAGATCACCGACGGCATCCAGCTGATGGGCGCGGCGGTCTATGGTGAAGGCACGTCGAGCTTCGCCGGCAACCTCGAGCCGATCACCGCGGACGAGGAATTCTGGTCGGGCTCCGTCGGCGTTCTCGCCAACCTCTCCGATGACACCCGCCTCGAGCTGGGCGTCGGCTATGAGGACTATGACCACGCCGGCAAGGCGCTGGGCTACGGCGGCGGCGTCTACTGGGATCCGGTCAGCCAGGTCACCCTGGGCGTCGGCGCGACCTATATCGACTATAAGAACGCCTCCGTCATCGACGATGGCAAGATCGACAATATCGACAACGACAACAGCCTCGAAGTGTTCTTCGGAACCTGGCTGCGCTTCCCGTAAGGGCGATATGCATCACGCAGACCCCCGCAATGCGAGTTGCGGGGGTTTTTTATTTGGCGCGCGTCAGATGCCCGGTCATGGCGAGCTCCAGGCCGCGGCGTATCTCCCTGGCATGCCGCTCGAAGCTCATCTGGTCGTCGGCGATGTAATAGTCGAAGAGCATGTGCTTCATCGCCTTGAGATAATAGCCGAGTTCGGCCGGATCGACGTCGCTCTGGAGATCACCACGCGCTTTGAGCGCCGCGAGCGTCTCGACGAAGAGCTCGCGCAGCGACGGCGCCGTCGAGGTCATGATCCGGCCCGAGGATATAAGAGTGGGTCGCAAAGGGTCCGACCCGGAGATGACACTGCCCGCCACGCTCATCAACCAGGTCTTCCAGGGCTCCTTCCTCAAGCTCACTTTCGCCGACGCGGCCGGCCGCCAGTACATTGCCACACAGGGCGACAGCGCGCGAAGCCGGACTTTCGCGCCGGGCGAGACGATCGATCTTGCCTGGGACAGCGACAAGGCCGTGGTCTTCGATATCGGTTAGGCCATCGACTTGCGCGCCGTGAGACGGAAAATCGGCTGGCGCACCTCGATGCCCTTTTCACCTGTCGCATCATGGAGCCGCGCGAGCTGCGCCCACGCCCGATCGATGGAGAAATCCGGGACAATGAAGGGCAGGCTCTTCAGATACCAGGCGAATGCGCCGACATCGGCGAAACGCATGAGCTGAGCGCCTTGCGCCTGCTCCTCGATCGCGAATCCGGCTTCGATGATCTGGCGGATGGCGAAATCCAGATCCCATGCCTTCGCGATCGGCGGCGACGTCTCGCCGAGGAGACGATGAAAATCCCGGGCAATGGTGGAGGCGACCTGCTGGGTGACGAAGCATCCGCCGGGCGTCAGAATGCGCAGCACCTCGCTGGCCACATAGGATTCATGCCGGTTGACCACCAGATGAAAGGAACCGTCGGGAAAAGGCAGCTCGCCTTCCTCCGCCCCCTCCTCCTGCTCGATATTCTCCGGCGCGCCGTCGACCGCGATGACTTCGATGCCAAGCGGTGACAGCCGCGCTTTTGCCACCGGCACATTCGGTGCCCAGCCTTCCGTCGCCACGACCCGTCCGGGCAGGCGCCGCGCGCTCAACCATTCGCCGCCGCCGGTTCCCATGTCGAGAAGATCGGGAGACACTGCCGCCATGGCATCGACAAGGGTGCCGAAATCCCAGGGCTCCTCGGTGACGATCCGCCCGCCATAGGAATGGTCCCAGCCTTCGAAAGGCCGCTGACGCGCTTCCGCCATGAGATCGTCGAATTTCCCCACCTTCACTGCCCCCATTAAGACCTTGATCACCATAATGGGCTGACATATCAGCAAAGAGCACCGCGGCAAGCCGCTTTGCGCAAAGGACCAGAAGATGGACTTGGAATTCGATCTCGGCCGTGGCCCGCAGTCTTTTGGCCATCGCTTCCTCATCGGCCTGCAGCAGAGCCCGGTGCTCGGCGATCATGACAAGAAGCTGCTTTCGACGCTGCGTCCGGCGGGCGTCGTGCTGTTCCGCGCCAATTTCCTCGCCAACGCGCCTTATGACGAATGGCTCGCCTCGCATGCGAAACTGCTGGCCGATGTGCGCGACTATATCGGCCGCGACGAGGTGCTGATCTGCATCGACCATGAAGGCGGCGGCGTGCTGCGCCCGCCCGCCCCCATCACGCCCTTCGCCTATGCACGCGAATGGCCGGCCCAGGCTGGGGCGGTCGGCCGCGCCATGGGCGTCGAATTGCGCCATCTCGGCTTCAACGTGAATTTCGCGCCGGTGCTCGATGTCAATTCCAACCCGGCCAATCCGGTCATCGGCCCGCGCTCCTTCGGCACGACGCCTGAAGCCGTGGCAGCTCCGGCGCGCCATTTTCTCGACGCCATGCAGGCGGAGGGCGTGCTCGGCTGCCCCAAGCATTTTCCCGGCCACGGCGACACCGGAGTCGACTCGCATTATTCACTGCCGGTGATCGATGTCGATCCCGACACCTTCCGCAAGCGCGAGATCGAAGCCTTCCGCACCTTCACCGATGCCAGGACGCGCCTGTTCATGACCGCCCATATCGTCGTTTCGCAGGTCGATCCCGGCATCCCCGCCACCATGTCGCGGGTGATCCTCAATGACATCCTGCGCGGAGAGCTCGGCTACAAGGGCGTTGTTGTCACCGACGATCTCGGCATGGCGGCGATCTCCTCCAAGCTCGATCAGCCGGAGACGACGCAGCGCATCGTCAATGCCGGCGCCGACCTTCTGTGCATGTGCGCCTATTGGGCCGACACGTCGCGCATCCTGAGGATGATCGACTTCATGCAGGCCGGGCTGAAGGACGGCACGCTCAAGGAGGAGACTTTCCGCACGTCCCATGAGCGGGTGGCCGCCCTTCTCGCCGACGCCCCCAGGCACGACGTCAAAAGGCTCGGCGAACAGACTTACGAGCAGCATGCCGCTCTTGCCCCCTTGCGGCCCCGCGCACCCGTCCCGGCCAACGCCACGGGCGCGGCGAAGATCTAGTCTAACAGCCGAGGCATGACCTGACGTCGCCTTGCGACATGAAGATTATTGGTAAGCCGAGCGACCACTATGCTGCGGTGCCCGTGCGCTGTCTGTGCAAAATCGACACTACGGAGTAGTCATGAAAAACTCGGAAGTCACTATCCGCGCTTATCAGGCATCGGATCTTCCCGCGCTTTCAACGATCTGGTTTGAAGCTTCCCGGCAGGTTCACGCGTTTCTGGGAGATGACCGGCTGCGCGAGCAGAGAGAGTTGGTAGAATCCGTCTATCTGCCGGAATCCGATACTTGGGTCGCCACATGCAACGGAGAGCCCGTAGGTTTCCTTGGGCTGATGGATGCCTACATTGGCGCCCTGTTCGTCTCAAGTATCAAGGCGGTGGGATTGGTCGTGCCCTGGTCGCCCATGCTATTCAACTCAAGGGAAAGCTCGAGGTCGAGGTCTATGAGGCCAACGAAAACGCTCGCTCATTCTACGAGCGAATGGGGTTTGTAGAAGTCTCCCGCGCAGGTGAAGATGATGAGGGTTTGCCGTTCGCGGTCATTCGCATGGGGTACACCAGCTGAATCCTGGAGCGGAGAGGCACATCCGCCTGAGAAGCTGCAAATGAGATAGCCCTGCCGGGAACAAGGATGGATATCAGACGATAGCGAGCATCCATATCTCGCCGGTGATGACGATCAAGAGAGCAATTCCCACCGCGGAAGCGAGATACTGCGCCAATCCATTGCGACGCTGGACCACTTTCAGATGGAGAGCCTGATCCCAGCCGGTAGCGCCGCTCATCTTCAGTTTTCGATAGGCAATGAACAAGGTGATCAGGCTGACTATGGGAATGCCAAGCCCGAGACCTTGGCAGAACACCCTCGCTTCACGCTTGAATGACCGGGTGACACCTATGGGCCTGTCCGTCTCGTCCAGCACGCGCACGCCAAACAGCCACTTGCCAAGAGTGCCGCCGGTCAGGCCGATCAGCAGAGCGTTCGGAATCAGGGCCAGAACGAAAGCCAGGAAAAACCGGGCGGCGATGCTGCCAGGTTGTGTCAGAGCACCGGTGATTCGCTCGATGATCTGCGGGTCAAGGAAAGTGAGCCCGATCCCGATCAGGAGCATGATGATCCCCGTCCACAGCGACATGTCCAGGCAACGGGCGAAATTGCGTCGCCAAGGATGCGGTGTTTCATCCATCCATTGCCGCGCATCGACCAGTGCCGGTGGCTCATGCGGCGCGGCGAAGAAATCCTCTCTTGGCGCTATGTGCAGGGTGCTTTCATGCCAGCTCGAATTGCGACTCGGCTGCTGCGGCCCGACATAGAACTGGGCAAAGGTGGACGCGGGCATCCACTCGACGCAGCCGGGGCGCCACAGGAGCGTCTCGCCATTGATCGAGGATACTGAAATGAGCGACTGGATTTGATCGCGCGTGAACGGACCTGCCTCATACACACCATTCAAGAAGAACCACTCGGCGACCGACATTCATGCCCTCGGAATATTTACCTGCCGCGATATGAGGGAATCCTGGCGCGGCGTCAATCAAGCGGATCCCCGTGAACAAAATTTTGACCTGGAAAGAACGGTGGCAAAAATCTCGCCTTTCAGACTGGTTTCATGAAATACTCCGCTTCTCTTGGCCGTATCCCGCGGGTATCCCGATTGCCCCACAACGCAGACGTGCCAATGCCATGCCGCTTCTGGAACGTGACCGTGACCTGAGCCTGCTTGCCGCCGCCTTGGACGACGCGATGACCGGCCAGGGGCGTGTCGCGCTGGTCAGCGGCGAGGCCGGCATCGGCAAGACGTCGCTTATCAGCCATTTCATCGCGCAGAGCGGCAAAGCGGCGCGCGTGCTCACCGGCTACTGCGATTCCCTCTTCACGCCAACTCCTCTGGCGCCGCTCCACGACATCGCACATGAACTCGGCGGCCGGCTCCTGGCCCAGCTCGAGAGAGATGCGCCGCGGGCGCATCTCTTCGCGACGATGCTGGATATCTTGCGCGATCCGGCGCAGCCTACTTTGCTTGTCTTCGAGGACATTCACTGGGCCGACGAGGCGACCCTCGATCTTCTCAAATATCTCGGCCGCCGCATCGCCCAGACCCGCTCCCTGCTAATCCTCAGCTACCGGCCTGACGAGATTGGCGCCCGGCACCCCTTGCATCTGCTTCTGGGTGATCTCGCCTCGTCGCGCGCCACACTTCGCCTTGCTCTGCGACGTTTGACCCTGGCGGCGGTCCGCGATCTCGTGGGCAGCCGTGAAGTCGATGCCGCCCTGCTCCACCGGCAGACGGCGGGCAATCCCTTCTTCCTTACCGAGGTGCTCTCCGCCAACGGGCACGGCATACCGGATTCGGTCAATGATTCGGTCCAGGCTCGACTCGCCAGGCTCAACCCATCCGCCCGGCATGTGCTCGAAACGGCCGCGATCTATGGCAGCCGCATGGGCCAGGCGCGGCTCGAGGTGATATGCGGCGCGGCCGCCGAGGATATCGACGCCGCCATGCGCTCAGGCCTTCTCGAAATGGCGGGACAGGAGATCATTTTCCGCCATGAGCTGGTGCGCGACGCGATCCTGGCGGCGCTGGCCCCGGGGCAACTTCGCGAATTGTGCCGCCGCATCCTCGCGGCGATGCGCGCATCGGGCATCGATCGCGTCGATCTGGCGCAAATGGCGCATCTTGCGGAGGGCGCCCAGGATGCCGAAGCCGTTCTCGCCTACGGGCCGGACGCCGCCAAGGCCGCAGCCGCAGTCGGCGCCCATCGCGCCGCCGCCGCGCAGTACAAGCGCACGTTCGCTTTCGCCCAGGCGCAGCCGCCGGCACAACGCGCCCGGCTCCTCGATTCTTACGCTGAGCAATGCGCCATCATCGACAATCTCGGCGAGGCGATCGCGGCCCGCCGTCAGGCCATCGGACTATGGCGCGAGGCGGGCGATCCCCTGCAGGAAGGCGCGACACTCTCCAATCTCGCCTGGCCGCTCGTGCGCAGCGGCCAGAATGCCGCCGCCGAGGACGCGAGCCGGCAGGCGATCACGCTCTTGGAAGCGCTGCCGCCGACGCGCGAACTCGCCGCAGCCTGCCGCATGCAGGCGCATCTGCGCATGCTCGACCGCGACAAGGCGCCGGCGGTGCATTGGGGCAAGCGGGCGATCGAGCTGGCGACGCGCTTCGAGGACAGGAGAACGC
Source organism: Nordella sp. HKS 07 (assembly GCF_011046735.1). Classification (NCBI taxonomy): domain Bacteria; kingdom Pseudomonadati; phylum Pseudomonadota; class Alphaproteobacteria; order Hyphomicrobiales; genus Nordella; species Nordella sp. HKS 07. The sequence continues at coordinate 1,148,390 of NZ_CP049258.1, forward strand.
TCGCCTCGGCCGAGCTGGTCGTGGGGGCCGCCATGCTGGTGAGCGGCGACGACAATGGGCTGCCACATTACAATAGAAGCGTCGCTCTGGCCCGCGCCGACGGCATGGATGATCTTGTCGGTCTCGCCTTTCTCAATCTCGGCTCTTCCTATGGCGAGCTCTATCAGTTCGACAAGGCCGAGGCGCTGCTGCGCGAAGGCATCGCCTATGCGGAGGATTGCGACCTCGATCATTCCAACAACTACATGTCGGCCTGGCTCGCTCTGACGCTGCTCTACAAGGGCCTCTGGGACGAGGCCGGCGATCACGCGACCGCGGTCGTCAACTGTCCCAACTTCTCGCTCGTCAGCAAGGTCATGGCGCTGGTGGCATTGGGCCGTCTGCGCGTGCGGCGCGGCGATCCCGGCATCGATGCCGTGCTCGACGAGGCGCTCGATCTGGCACGCCAGACCAACACGCTGCAGCGCCTGGCACCGGTCCATGCGGCGCGGGCCGAAGCCGCCTGGTTCGCCGGCGACAAGCCGCGCGCCGCGGCCGAGGCGACGGCGGCCTATGAACTGGCCATGAGTCACCGCCATCAATGGCATGTCGGCGAGTTTACCTACTGGCGCCGGCGCGCCGGCGAGGACGTCTCGCCACCCAGATGGTGCGCCAAGCCGTTCGCCTTGCAGATCGCCGGCGACTGGAAGGGGGCCGCCGCCGCCTGGCGCGATCTCAAATGTCCCTACGAAGAGGCGCGCGCCTTGGCTGACGGCGATGGCTCGGCGCAATTATCGGCGCTCGATATCTTCGATCGGCTGGGCGCGGCACCGGCGGCCGCTCTCCTGCGCCAGCGCCTGCGCGAGACCGGAACGCGCCGCATACCGCGCGGCCCCCGCGCCACGACCCTCGGTAATCCGCATGGGCTCACCAGCCGCGAGATGGGCGTGCTCGACTGCCTTGCTTGCGGGCTGAGCAACGGGCAGATCGGCATAAAACTTCATATCTCGCCCAAGACCGTCGACCACCACGTCTCGGCGATCCTGGCGAAGCTCGCCGTGAAAACGCGCGCCGAGGCCGCCGCGCATGCGTTGGCTGGCGGGCTGGTCGGCCAAAATAGGGAAGTGCCGATGCCAAAATAGGGAGACCATCCCGATGTGGCGCCAAGCGGCGCCGGATAGGCTCCATCCGCTAACCACAAGGAGCCGATCATGCCACGCTATGTCATCGAAAGAACCTTTCCGGACGGCCTCGAAATTCCGATGAACGACAAAGGTGCCGCAGGCACGCTCAAGGTCGTCGGCCGCAATGCCGAGGAAGGCGTCACCTGGGTCCACTCCTATGTAACCCAGGACAAGAAGAAGACCTTCTGCGTCTATGACGGACCGACGCCGGAAGCCATTCGCAAGGTCGCCGAGCACAACGGGCTGCCGGTCGACCGCATCAGCGAGGTCCGGGTTCTCGATCCTTATTTTTACCTGTGACCGTCAGAACCAGCGCGCTCTCCCAGCTCACAGCTGTTCTCGCCAGATGGCTGGGAACGGCGTCCGAGGAGAAGCGCAGCATCGCAAGGACCGACAGGCTGAACGGTCACCTGATGAAGGATGTCGGTCTTACGCGTGAGAAAGAGGCCCTGAAGCACTGGCGAGACTTTATGTAGAGTCGGCCCGAATGGTCACGGACCTTTCGGGCCCATCACTCCATCAGGTCGAGCATATATTGCGGCAGCGCAAAGGACGCCTGATGGATCTCAGGGTTGTAGTAGCGCGTCTTGAGGCCGCTCGCGGCGAAGCGCTCACGCAAGGTCGCGAGCGGCACATGGCGCGCCTGTGGATCGACGGCCCCCCAGCCGAAACTCATGCTGCCACCGATATAGGTCGGCACCGCGGCATGGAAGAAATGCCGGTCGGGGAAAGACTGCGCCAGGTTCTTCGCCGTCTGGCGCAATTCGTCGGGCTGCAGGAAGGGCACGCCATTTTGCGTTGCGAGAATGCCGCGCTCGCCGAGGCGTTGCCGGCTTAGCCGATAGAAGTCGTTGCTGAACAGGCTGGCGGCGGGCCCGATCGGATCGGTCGAGTCCGACAGGATCACGTCGAACGTCTGGGCGCTCTCGCGTAGGTAATCGAGTCCATCGGCGATGATGAGCTTGAGGCGCGGATCGTCCAGCGATCCGGCTGAATGATTGGGCAGATATTTGAGACACATGTCGATCACCGCCTGGTCGATCTCGACGGCGACGATCTCCTCGATGCCCTTGTGGCGCGTGACCTCGCGCACGATTCCGCCATCACCCACGCCGACGATAAGCACCTTACGCACCGCGCCATGGGCGAGGATCGGCACATGCGCCAGCATTTCGTGATAGATGAATTCGTCGGCCTCGGTCGTCTGCACCGCGCCGTCGAGCGCCAAGACGCGGCCCATGCGCTTGTTGCGGAAGATCACCAGATGCTGATGCTCGGTGCGTGTCTCATAGAGCACCTCGTCCACGCTGAAGCGCTGGCCGTAATCGGCATGAAGGCTTTCGACGAAATCCTGCAGCATGTATGACGATCTCCCGGAATGCGAACCGAGCCTCGAATAGCCACTCGGCTGGCTTACGGCAAGCGCCCAAGATCTCGTGCGAGGCGCTCCGTCACCTCAAGCCCGAAGGCGGTCGGGCCGAGGACTGGCGCCCGGTCATGCACCGGCCCCAGCCCCAAGCGCAAGGCGGTTAGCCTCTTGCCATAGGTGATGAGCGTGTCGAGCGACTGCATGACGAAGACGATGGTCGGCAGAGCGCGACGATAATGCACGTCCGCCTCCTCCAGGCGCCCACCGCGATAGGCATCGATGGCGTGCGCGATGACGTCGATCGCATCCGGCGCCACGATCACACCGGCGCAGCCCGCCCGAAGATTGTCGATGAGCTCGAGCCCGCCCCTGCCGTTGAAGACCGGAAAGCCTGGGCCGAGCCCGGCAATCGTCTCGGCGATCTCGATCGCCGGCCCCTCGCCTTTCAGCATCTTGAGGGAGGGCACGCGACGCGCCAGATCGGTAACGCCCTGCATATCGAGGCCGATGCCGAGATAGGCCGGCGCATTCTGGATGCCGGCGGGAAGGCCGGACGTGCCGATCACCTCGGCAAAGAAATCGCCGAGCCTTTCGGGCGCGATGCGGTCCTTGGGCGGCGGTTGATGGATCAGCCAGTTGGCGCCGGCGCTCCTGGCGCGGTGGGCTTCCGCGATCTGCTCTTCCGCGGTTGCACCGAAGATCGTGAAGGCCACAGGCACGCGGCCTGCAACATCCTCCGCCACCCAATCCATGATCTGGTGGCGTTCGTCACGCGAAAGCTTGGCGACTTGGGTGGCGAGTCCCAGCGCAGCGATGCCGTGGGCGCCGGCCGTGATGCTGCCCTCGACCTTCCGGCGCATGGCGGCGCGGTCGAGCCGGTTCGTGGCATCGAAGAAGGCATAGAGAATGGCATAGGCGCCGGAGAACATGGCAAATCGTGATACACGACCGGGCGGCTCTTGCAATCCGTCTCACTCCGGCAGGCCGGCCTTGATCATGCCGGCCCGGAATCGCGCGGTATCGTCCGACCCCCAGCTGCCGGACCTTTGCTGCGACAGGCGAAAGTCCGGTTTCATCTGCATGATTCTCGCCACCACGGCCTGCGCTTCCGCCATTCGGTCCAGTTGCGCATAGCAGGCGGCCATGCGGCTCAATACCCAGATATGCGGATCGCTCCGGTGCGCGAAGGCGGCGAGCGCTTCCTCATATTTCCCGCACACATAGAGGGTGCTGCCGAAATCGACCCAGTACCACTCCGGGTGATAGGGGTTGAGCCTGAACGCCTCCTTGAACAGCTCCAGCCCGGCTTCGTGCTCGCCCCGCATCACCAGGACAATCGCCAGGGCCGCGACCGCATTCGCGTCGCTCGGATTGAGCTCGACGGATCGGCGATAGCATTGCTCCTCGGCGTCGAGATCGCGCGCATAGGCGAGCGTTATCCCCATCAGCCACCAGATACGCGGCTCTTCCGGATCGAGAACGGCTGCTCGCCGGATCAGCGCAAGGGAGGCGTTGAGGATATCGGGCGGGGTCGTTTCATAGCCGTGAAAGACGACATTGGCGAAACCACGATAGGCCATGGCGAGGGCGAAGCCCGGATCCAGGGCGAGAGCTTTGTCGAAATGCTCGATCGCCATCCGATTGTCGTCCGGCTCATATCCCCGCAAGTGCTTGATGCCGACAAGAAGATGCTCATAAGCCGCGAGCGCCGGCTTGCGGCGGCTGCGCTCGACCAATGTGCTTTCGACTTGCGAATTGATGCTGGGTAGCACGGCGGCCATGATCTTGTCCGGCGCCGTCAGGACGTCGTCGGCCTTCAGGCTGAACTGGCCGCTCCATTTCTGAAGCCGCGTCGCCGTGTCGACCAGCCTGACCGTCAAGCGCAGATTGTCCTTCAGCCGCTGCACGCTGCCTTGAACCACGAGATCAGCGCCGAGGCGTCGCCCGATTTCAAGCGCGTCTGACGTGGATCTGGCGACCTGCGCCGACGAGAAGCGATCGATGACGGAGAAGAGCTTGAACCGGCCGAGCCCGGAGGTGATGTCTTCCGCCAGACCATCGCACAGCACATCGAGCTCGCTCTCGCGGCTGATATTCTGGAAAGGCATGACCGCGATCGACGGCCGCTCGTGGCCAGCCGGGGCCGCGCTTTCGGCCTGCATCGCGGCGGCCGTCTCGCCCTTGAGGATACGGCGATAGACTTCCTCCGTCTCAGGCGCCGCCTTGACGCCGAGCTCTTCCACCAGCGCCGCTTCGCATTGGCCATAGAGCTTCAGGGCCTCGCCGCGCTTGTTGTCCCGCGCCAGGAGCTGCATCAGCGCGCGGTAGACCGGCTCGCGCAGCCTGTCGCGCCGCAGCAGTTGGCGGGCCAGGGCTATTGCCGGCTCCAGATGGCGCGGACTGATGTCGACCTTGCTTAGGCGTTCGACCACCGACGCGGCCAGGTCTTCCAGCCTCTGGCGCTCCGGCGCCAGCCATTGCTCGTAATCCAGGCTCGGTGCCTCGCAGCCATCGAACAATGGGCCGGAATAAAGCCCAGGCGCATCGGCGAGAGTGGCCATATCGGCCGCGGCCCGCTCGAAGGCCTCGACATCGCAGCACAATCCGGCTGGCTTCACGCTCACGCTGTCGCGCCCGGCCAGGAGAACATTGTCCGAATCTTCGCCGAAGACGGCGCGCAGCGCGGCAAGGGACTGCCTGAGACTGCCGCGGGCCTGCTCTTCCGCCCGGTCGGCCCACAGGAGGCCGGCGAGCTTGTCGCGCGACACGGGACGGTCGGAATTGAGGCACAGAAAGCCGAGGAGGGAGCGGTCTTTGCGATGGGGCAGATCGACCGGTTCACCGCCCCGCTTGAGCGCGAACCCGCCGAGAAGCTGAAGCGACCATATCACCACGGCCGCGCCTCACGAGACGAATTCACGGAGAATTCACGGACGGACGGGTTTCCGGCGAGCTCCTTGTGGCAAGATTTCACGCGCGGCCTCCGCGACAATTCACGCAGCTGCGGCAGTCTTGCCCCCGGGAAATATTAGACAAGCAGAGGAACCCCGACAATGCTGAACATCAGGTCCATGTTGTCCGCCGTCCTGCACCCCGTTCATCCGGCGGACCTCCCGCCTCCGCATGTCCCGCCAGAAGAGTGGCCCGACCGCATCGACTTCGACTTGCAGAGCGCCTCCGACACGGACGCCATGTGGTACTACGAAATGCGCAAGTGGCGCGGCCGGGACTGACCATGCTGGATGACGGCGCGACCGAGAGGATCAGACTTACTCCCGAGCTGGTCGCTCTTTGTGAAAGACCCGAACCAAAGCGGGGACGCGAGCCCGGAGTGTCCTATTTTACGGAAGAGGACTATCAGGCCGCTGCCGCGAGGCTCCTCGATGCCGCGGCTGGCGCGCCTGTCTGGGTGTTTGCCTATGGCTCGCTTCTGTGGCGCCCGGCTTTCGAGGCGGCGGAGAGCCGCCGGGCTGAGGCCCAGGGCTGGCGGCGCGACTTCTGCATGGAGATCCGGCGCTGGCGGGGAAGCCCCGAGCAGCCGGGTCTCATGATGGCCCTGCGCAAGGGCGGCAGCTGTACCGGCCTCGCTTTGCGCCTGATGTCCGATCACGCTCACGCGCAGCTGGTGCAGTTGCTCAAGCGGGAAGTCGACGGAGAGGAAGATCTGCGCGCACTGCGCTGGATCGAGGTCGACACCGCGGAGGGTGTTGTTCGCGCGCTCGCCTGCTGGGCCGACCCCATCGAGAGCCGGATGTTCGTGGACAAGCCATTGGCGGAACAGGCCCATATGCTGGCGCGGGCCTGCGGCGCCATCGGGTCCGGCGCCGCCTATCTCCATCAGACGGTGGAAAGCCTCGCCAGGTTGGGCCTGGCCGATGACTATATCAGCGGGCTGGAAGCGCTCGTCGCCAGGGAGATCATGAAACTGGCCTCCCAGCGCGCTGAGAGCGCGATGATTTTAGACACCAACACACCCTCATGCTGAGGCGCGAGCGAAGCGAGCCTCGAAGCATGATCCAGCTACACAGGCCTTGCTTGCCACCCTTCGAGGCCCGCCTTCGGCGGGCGCCTCAGGGTGAGGGTTATAGGCGGTAACTAATCTGATCATGCCTTAGAGCCGGGGCGAAACCTCCCGCCTCCCGCGTAGCGTGCGTGATGGGAAACCTGAAGTCGACTCTCCGAACCTCCTCAAATCCCGGAAATTCATAAATCTACCATTGAATCCGTTCCGCTCCTTGTTGTACGATTGTTCAACAAGGAAACGCCATGACGGTCAGAAGAGAATTCCCCTTCGCGGTGGAGGTCATAGATCCCTTGTGGATTGAGCTCTCCGACGGTACGCGCATCGCCGCCACCTTATGGAAGCCGAAGACCAGCGACAAGGTCCCGCTCGTCGTCGAGATGATCCCCTATCGCCGGCGCGACGGCACCATCTTCCGCGATCTCGAGATCCATCCCTACTGGGCGGGCTTCGGCGTCGCTTGCTGCCGCATCGACATCAGGGGTGCCGGCGATTCTGACGGCCTTCTCGCCGATGAATATCTGCCGCGCGAGCAGGAGGATGCCTGCGAGATCATCGCGCAGCTCGCGGCGCTTCCCTGGTGCAACGGCAATGTCGGCATGGTCGGCATTTCCTGGGGCGGCTTCAATTCGCTCCAGGTGGCCGCGCGCCGCCCCCCGGCGCTGAAGGCGATCATCACTTTGTGCTCGACCGACGACCGCTATGCCGACGATGTCCACTATATGGGCGGCGCCCTCATCACCGAGAATGAGATGTGGTCGAATTTCATGCTGGTGAAGAATGCCATGCCGCCCGATCCGCAGATCGTCGGCGACGCCTGGCGCGATATGTGGATGAAGCGCCTCGATGCCAACCGGTCCTGGTCTGAGCACTGGCTCGAGCACCAGCGCCGCGACGCCTACTGGAAACAGGGCTCGGTCTGCGAGGATTTCTCGAAGATCGACTGCGCCGTGCTGGCGGTGTGCGGCTGGGAGGACAGCTATTCCAACTCCGTCGCCCGCTTGCTCGAAGGCCTTACATCCCCCAAGCTCGCCATCATGGGCCCCTGGACACATGCCTTCCCCTGCCGCGGCGATCCGGGCCCGCGCATCGGCTATCTCCAGGAAGGGCTGCGCTGGTGGAAGCACTGGCTCGCGGACGACGAGACAGGCATCATGGACGAGCCGCTCTACCGCGTCTTCGTCATCGGTGAAGAACGGCCGCGACCCTTTTACGAGAACCACGAGGGTCATTGGGTCGCCGAGGAAGCCTGGCCCAGCCCCCGCATCGAGTGGCAGACGCGCTATCTCAATCCGACCGGGCTCGGCTCCGAGCCCGAAACCGGCGCCCTGCGCTCGGTGCGCTCGCCCGCCACCGCCGGCACCGATTGTGGACGCTGGGGCGGCTATGGCGGCACCACGCCCGATCTCGCCATCGACCAGCGCCGCGAGGACGGTCAGGCGCTTTGCTTCGACACCGAACCGCTCGCCGAGACGATCACACTGCTGGGCGCGCCCGAGATCGAGCTCGAGCTCATGGTCGATGTGCCGAAGGTCAATCTCGCTTTGCGCCTCTGCGACATCTATCCGGATGGCACTTCGGCGCTCATGACTTATGGCGTGCTCAATCTGAGCCATCGCGACAGCCATGAATTCCCGAAACCCTGTCCGGTCGGCGAGCCCTTCACGGTCAGGCTGAAGCTCAACGACTTCGCCCGCGAGATTCCCAAGGGCCACTGCATCAGGCTCGCCATCGCCACGCAGCATTGGTTCATTCTGTGGCCACAGCCGACGCTGGCGACCGCGACGATCAGAACCGGCCTCTCGACGATCCGCCTGCCGGTGCGCCCGGCGAGTCCCCTCGACAAGCGCATCGCCTTCGAGCCGGCGGAGATCGCGAGCCCCGTGCCCGCGACCGAGATCGCCGCCGGCGCCACCACCAAGACCGTCGAGGACGATCTGGGTTCCGGGCTGCGCACCATCACGCTGCGCAGCAACGGCGGCACGCAATCGATCGATGACCGCGCCATCACCACTTCGTCTTGGAACAACGACACCTTCATCATCCATCCCGACGATCCCTTGTCGGCGAAGCTCGTCACCGAATATGCCTGGGCGATCAAGAGCGGGCCTTCCGACATGGAGGCGCGTTCACGCACCGAGCTCACCGCCGATCACGAGAACTTCTATCTTACCTGGTCGATCGAGGCGCGCGAGCAAGGCCGCGTCATCCACAGCAAGGGCGCGACGCGCGCCATAAAACGCGACTTCTGTTGAGGCGGCGGGAAGGGCCATGCTCGCTTACACGATCAAACGCATCGGCCTCGGAATCCTGATCCTCATCGGCGTCATGTTCGCCATGTATGCCGCGGTCTTCATCGTGCCGGGCAATCCGGCGAGAGCGGCACTGGGTCCCCGCGCGACCCAGGAAATGGTCGACCGGCTCACCCGCGAAATGGGCCTCGACCAGCCCTATCTCGTCCAGATCTACAACTTCTTCACCAATGTCCTCACCGGTAATCTCGGCATCGATGTCATTTCCAACCGCCCTGTCGCCGCCGAGATCTGGGAAGTTCTGCCGAACACGCTGATTCTCTGTGTCGTCGGCCTCGGCTGGGCGACTCTCCTCGCCATTCCGCTCGGCTGTCTCGCCGTGCTCAAGCGCGGCACCTGGATCGACCGCGCCGCGAGCATCGTCTCGGTGAGTGTCATCTCGCTCCCCTATTATGTCATCGCCATCTATGCGCTCCTGATCTTCGCCGTGGAGCTCAACTGGCTCCCCGCCATCGGCGATGGAGATGCGGGCGACATCGGCAGCCAGATCCACGCCCTCATCCTGCCCGCCTTCGCCATCGGTTTCACCTGGGTCGGTTACCTTGCCCGCCTCGTGCGCGCCTCGATGCTCGACGTCATGGGCGAGCCCCATATCCGCACCGCGCGCGCCTTCGGCGTGCCGGAATGGAAGATTGTCACCAAATACGGCCTGCGCATCGCGCTCATCCCGACGCTCTCGCTACTCGCCGTCAGCCTGGGCGGGCTGATCTCCAGCGCCGTTTTCGTCGAAGTCATCTTCTCGCGTCCCGGCATCGGCAAGCTCGTTACCGCCGCCGTCAATCTGCGCAATTATCCGGTCGTCATGGGCTCAGTCCTGGTCATGACCGCCATCTATGTCACAATCACCATCGCCGCCGATCTGCTGATCGCGCGGCTCGATCCGAGGATCAGGGATGCCTTCCGGGGTGCTTGAAATCCTGAGGCGCGTGATGCGCGACCCGCTGGGCCTTCTGGGTCTTGTTCTGGTCGTCATCGTGATCGGCGCCGCGCTCTTTGCCGACGTGATCGCCCCTTACGATCCAGCCAAGATCGACGTCCTGAACAAGCTTCAGGGCCCTTCCGCCGCGCATTGGCTTGGCACTGATCAGCTCGGCCGCGACACGTTCTCGCGCATCATCTACGGCGCCCGCGTCGCCATGGGCATCGCCGTCTTCTCCATCGGCATCGGCGCCTTTGTCGGACTTATCCTCGGCATCCTAGCGGGCTATGGGCCGCGCTGGCTCGACGCCGTCCTCATCTTCTTCTTCGATTCGCTCAGCGCCATTCCGCTCATCCTCTTCGCCCTCACCGTCATCGTCATATTGGGCCCCGGCACCTCGACGCTCATCTTCGTCATCGCCGTCATCTCCGTTCCCGTCTATGGCCGACTGGTGCGCGCTCAGACCTTGTCGCTCAGGCGCAGCGAGTTCATTCTGGCCGAACAAGCCATGGGCGCCAGCCTGCCGCGCATCGTCGGCATACACTTGCTTCCCAATGTACTTGGTCCGCTCGTTATCCTGGTCAGCATGGATATCCCAACCGTCGTCGCCCTCGAAGCCGCGCTCTCCTATCTGGGTCTCGGCGTCAAGCCGCCGACACCGAGTTGGGGCACCATTCTCAATGACGGCTATGTCTCGCTGCGCACCAACCCGGCTTTGGTCATCGCCGCCGGCATTCCGCTCGTCATCGCGACGCTCGGCTTCACCTTCCTGGGCGAGGCCCTGCGCGACGCGCTTGATCCGAAGCTCAAGGTCAGGCGGTCCTGATGACAGCACCCCTCCTCAGGATCCGCGACCTCTCCATCGGCTACGCCGGCCACGTCCAGGCGGTCCGCAATGCCAATCTCGAAATCCGCCTGGGTGAAGCCGTGGGGCTCGTCGGCGAGTCAGGCAGCGGCAAGTCCACGCTCGCCGCGGCCATTCCGGGCCTCCTGCCGGAGAGCTCGCATATCGACGCAGGTGACATCGCCTTCAAGGGCGCCATCATCACCGGCAGCGAAGCCCGGCAGCGGGCGCTGCGCGGTGATGAGATCGCCATGGTCTTCCAGGATCCGATGACCGCCTTCAACCCCGTGCTCACCATTGGCGATCAGCTGGTCGACTTCCAGAGCCGGGTTCCGGGCGGCGTCCATGAGAAGCGCCGGCGCGCCGTCGCCATGCTCGCCCGCGTCGGCATTCCCGACCCGGACATGCGCGCCCGTAGCTATCCGCATGAACTGTCAGGCGGCATGCGCCAGCGCGCCGCCATCGCCGCCGCCCTCCTGGTCAATCCGAGCCTTCTCATCGCCGATGAACCGACGACGGCGCTCGATGTGACCATGGAAGCGCAGATCATCCATCTCTTCCGCGAACTGCGGAGTGACTTCGGCGGCGGCATTCTGATCGTGACGCATCATCTGGGCGTCGTCGCCGAGCTGTGCGACCGCGTCTATGTGATGTATCGGGGCGAGGTCGTCGAGGAGGGAGCGGTCGACGACATATTCCACACCCCCCGCCATCCCTACACGCGGGCGCTCCTCGCCTGCGATCCTGCCCGCCTCCGCGAACCGACCCCCTATCTGCCGGTGATCAGCGATTCCGAGCGCGCGTTCTTCACTGAGGAGCGACGGCGATGACCCCGATCATCGAAGCCCAAGGATTGGCTGTAAGTTTCCGGGCGCCCGGCGGCTTTCTGGGCCTCGGCCATCGCCGTCTCGCCATTCTCGAGGACATATCCGTCGCGATTCACCCGAGCGAGACGCTCGGCCTCGTCGGTGAATCAGGATCGGGCAAGACAACCTTGGCCCGGGCCCTTCTGGGCCTCGTGCCGCGCAGCCGGGGCAGCATCCGTTTCGAAGGCAAGCCCATCGAGCCGGTCGGCACGCACGGTTTCCGGCATCTGCGCCGCAAGACGGCGATGATGTTCCAGGATCCCGTCGCCTCGCTGAGCCCGAGGCTCGCCATAGGTTCGGCCATCACCGAGCCTTTCGTCATTCATGGCGCCGAGATGAGTTCGCGCCGCGCCGCGGCGGAGGAGCTGCTCACGCTGGTCGGCTTGCCCAAGGAATTCATCAGCCGATATCCGCACGAACTATCGGGCGGCCAGGCGCGCCGCGCCGGCGTCGCCCGTGCGTTGGCGCTGCGGCCCTCTCTGGTCATCGCCGATGAGCCGACCGCGGGTCTCGACGTCTCCATCCAGGGCGAGATCCTCAATCTGATGACCAGGCTCAAGGCGGAGCTCGACCTCTCCTACATCATCGTCACCCACAATCTGGCGATGATCCGCCACGTCTCCGAGCGCATCGCCATCATGTATCTGGGCCGCATCGTCGAGGAAGGGCCGACGACGGAGATTTTCGCCAAGGCCCGGCATCCCTATACGGCATCCCTCATCGCTTCCGAACCCATCCCCGACCCGCGCCGGAAGCGTCGTCATCTCGCCATCACCGGCGAAGTGCCGAGCATCCTGATGCGGCCCAGCGGCTGCGAATTCCACACCCGCTGCCCCTTCGCAAAAGAGCGCTGTCGCGCTGAAGCGCCACCCCTCACGCCTCTGACTGCCGACCATAAAGTGCGTTGTCACTACCCAATCAATTAGGGAGGAATAGAAAAATGAAGATCAATGGACATTTCGATCGACGCGGCTTCCTGCAGCTCTCGAGCCTGCTCGGCGCCGGCCTCGTCATGCCGCGTCTCGCCTTCGCGGCCGAGGGCGATCTCCTGCGTATCCGGAGCGACAGCGACATCACACGGCTCGACCCGGCCTATGAGATTGGCAATCTCGAGGACATCACCAATCGCTGCGTGCTCATCTCGCTGGTGCGCCTGTCCGACATGCGCAAGGGCAATACGATCACGCCCTGGGGCGCCGAGAAGATCGAGCAGACCGACCCCACCACCATCACCTTCACGCTGATGCCCGGCCTCAAATGGACGGGCGATTTCGGCCCGGTGACGCCCGAGGACGTGAAATACTCCTTCGAGCGCATCGCCAACCCGGCCAATGAATCGCCGTGGAAATACCAGTTCGAGAAGCTCGATCATGTCGAGGTCAAGGACGAGCGCACCGGCATCATTCGTCTGAAAGAACCGTTCCAGCCGATCTGGCTCGCCTCGCTGCCCTATTATGGCGGCCACATCGTCTGCAAGGCGGCGGTCGAGAAGGCCGGCGGCAAATACACGACAGAGATTCCGGCGCAATGCGGCCCCTATCTCCTCGACAAATGGGAGCCCAAGCAGAAGATGACCTTCAAGGCCAATCCCGACTGGCCAGGCCCCAAGCCCGATTTCGGCATGGTCGAGGTGAACATCGTCGAGGACGACCAGGCAGCCCAGCTCGCCTATGAGGCGAAGGCCTTCGACTATTGCCGCGTCTCGGCCGCCTCCGCCAAGAGTCTGAAGGAGAAGCCGCTGCCCGACACCACCCTCATCGAGGCGCAGTCGACGCGTTATGTGTGGCTCACGATCAATATCGACAACCCCAAGCTCAAGGATCCGAAGGTCCGCCAGGCGCTGCAATACGCCTTCGACGGCGAGCAGGTGATCGCCGGCACGTATGAGGGGCTGGTGCCGCGTTCGACCGGCGTGGTGCAGCCGGGTACCGCCTTCACCAGGGCGAAGAACCTCATCGACAAGCCCGACTACGAGAAGGCGAAGGCGCTCCTGGCCGAAGCCGGGGTGAGCGACCTCAAGCTCAACCTCGCCACACTCAACGACTCACGCTACATGACGGCCTGCCAGGTCATCCAGGCGACCATGGCCCAGGCCGGCATCACTATCGAGATCCAGCCTTATGATGAAGGCGCCTATTGGGTACTGGGCGACAAGACCCAGGGCGACGGCTACAAGAACCTGGAACTCGTGCTGATGGCCTTTGCCGGTGGCATCGATCCGTCGGAGAATCTCGTATGGTTCCGTCCCGATCAGATCGGCGTCTATAACTGGTCAGCATTCAACAGTCCCGAATACGAAGAGCTCTACAACAAGGCCCTGTCGGAAGCCGATCAGGCCAAGCGCAAGGCGATGTATAACCGCATGGAGGATCTGATGGAGGAATCGGGCGGCTTCATCTTCATCTGCCATGAGCCCTTCGTGGCGATCCACAAGAACACCTTCGAGCCCGAGATCCTCGCCGACGGCTATCCCAACCCGGTCGGCTTCAAGAAGCTGAAGTCATGAGCAAAACCGCCGCCGCCGGGAACAAGCCGCGCTTCGCGCGCGTCGAAGCAGATCTGCGCCGCCAGATGCTCATCGACGCCGCGATCCGCTGCCTGGCGGAAGGCGGGATCGCGGCCTTCACGGTGGATCGCATCTCGCGCGAGGCGAATGTCTCGCGCGGGCTGATCAATCATCACTTCGACGGCATTGGGGGCCTCCTGATCGAGGTCTACGAGGCCATGACGCAGTCGATGCTGGCGGCGGGGCGCGAGAACCTGTTCTTCGAGGGCGGGCCTGAGGAACGGCTCGCCGCCGTCATCGACACCATGTTCCGCCCACCGATGTTCTCGAAATCATCGCTCAGGGCATGGCTGGCGCTGTGGGGGGAGGTTGCCACCAATCCAAGGCTCAAGGCCTCGCACCGCAAATCCTATGATGCTTATCGCCGGGCGATCGGCGAGGCGCTGAACGAGATCGCCACCACCCGCAAGGTCAAGGCCGACGGCGAGGCGCTCGCCATGACCGTCATCGCCCTGATCGACGGGCTGTGGATCGAATGGTGTCTCGATTCCTCCGTCGTCAACCGCGACTCGGCGCGCGCCGCCGTCTATGACGTGCTTGAAGCGCGACTGGGGAAACTGGAACGTTGATATACCCTCGCCCCTCGAAGAGGGGAGAGGGAGGGGCCCATTGCGCAGCAATGGGAGGGTGAGGGGCACCCGGTCGCTTGGTGCAAAGATGACGTATCGCCCCAAGTCATGCGCGGGGATAAAAAGGTAACAGGGACGCCCCTCACCCTCCCAACGCTGGCGCGTTGGGCCCCTCCCTCTCCCCGCTGCGCGGGAGAGAGGGGAATTTGTGCGACCTTCGCACGGTGAGTTCGTCTCGTTCTAATCGGGCTTTGAGATGTGTGAAGCGGCTTGCGCCGGGATGACGGTTAAGACTACCGAATAGAGCTGTCCCCGCGCTTGCGTCTTTCCATATAGTCGCGCAACGCCTCATCAACCGCCGGATCGATCGGCGGCTGTTCATATTCCTTCAGCATCTGCTTCCAGATGCGGTTGGCCTTGAGGGGCGCCGTCTCGCGACCGCGCTCGATCCAGGTGTCGTGATTGTCCCAGTTGGAGATGAGCGGCTGGTAGAAGGCCGTCTCATAGCGCTGCAATGTGTGCGCCGTGCCGAAATAGTGCCCGGCCGGGCCCACTTCACGCACCGCATCGAGCGCCAGCGTCTCAGGCGTGACCTGGAACGGCTCGCAATAGGCGGCCATCATCTGCAGGAGATCGGCATCGAGAATGAGCTTCTCGAAGGAAGCGGTGAGGCCGCCGCCGAGCCAACCCGCCGCATGCAGCACGAGATGCGCGCCGCCCATGATCGACCCCCACAGCGCCATCATGCTCTCATATGCCGCCTGTGCATCCACGTCATTGGCGGCGGTGACATTGCTCGAGCGGAACGGCATGCCGATCAGACGCGCGAGCTGGCCTGAGGCTTGCGCCGCCTGCGCATATTCCGGCGTGCCGAAGGCGGGCGCCCCCGACTTCATGTCGACATTGGAGGTGAAGCCGCCATACATAGCCGGCGCCCCGGGGCGTACGATCTGGGTGAGCGCGATGCCGGCCAAAGCTTCCCCATGCTGCTGGGCGAGAGCGCCGGCGAGCGTCACCGGCGACATGGCGCCCGCCAGAGTGAAGGGGGTCACGATCACGCATTGGCCATGCTCCGCAAAGGTCATCAGGCCTTCCGCCATCGGGATATCGAGCTGCAAAGGCGAATTGGTATTGATGACGCAGGTGAAGACGGGATCGTCGATCAACCCTTCGCGCGTCGTGCCGAGCGAGATCGCCGCCATTTCGAGCGCGTCGAGGGCACGCTCCGCACCGAGGCCCTGCGGCTGCCAGTTCTTGTCGAGCAGCGTGATCTCGGCATAGTAGAGATCGAGATGACGCGTCTCGGCCGGGAGATCAAGCGGCTCGAAGGGCCCACCGCCTTCCTGATGCAATATGTCGAGCGACTGGATGAGCTTGAGATAATCGCACATCTCGGCATAGGTACCGGCGCGCCTGCCGCGCTCGAGATCGCTCACATAAGCGGGGCCGCCCACCGATGAGAAGATCGCATGGCGGCCGCCGACCCGGACATTCCGGGCGGGATTGCGCGCGCGCAGAGAGAATTCCGCCGGCGCCTTGGCCACGAGCCCGGTAATCATGGCGCGGTCGAAGCGCACCTGCAGCTCGCCTTCATCGACGGAGGCGCCTGCCGCGCCATAGAGGGTTCGGGCGCGCGGCTCCAGCACCTTCATGCCGATCTCTTCGAGGATGGTGAGCGCCGTCTGATGGATCGCCTCCACCTGGTCGGCGCTCAGGACCTCGATCGGCCGGTAAGGCAAGGTGAACTGCTTCCACGGCCGCTGCTGCAGAGCGCCGGGCGTTCTTTGCGCCCGTTCGCGCCGTCTCGGATTAGCTCTGGTCATGGCTCGGGCCTTTCGCGGCGAAGGATTTGGGTTCCGGGCTCGCCGAATTCGCGGGCGAAGCGGTGGCCGGCAAAGACCGCATCGGCGATGTGAGACGGCGCATGGCAATCGCCGATGGCGCTGATCGAACCTGCCGGCAAGGATTGGAGGAGCGCGCGATAGAGCGCGTCATCGGGAAGACGCCCTGTCACCAGCACCATCGCGTCGCACGGCAATGCCATCGGGCGCTCCGTATAGACGCAAGCGAAGCGCGGCACGCCGCCATCCAGGCCAGCGAGGCGATGCGACAGCACCAGCCGGACATCCATGGACATCAATTTCGCCTGGATGAAGCCCTGCTCGTCGGTCATCTGCGTCCAGGAGGAGACGACGGGGGCGGGCGTCACATAGGTGACGTCGTGGCCCTTTAGTTTCAGCATCTCGGCCAAGGCGCTGCCGACGGCATAGTGATCGTCGTCATAGACGATGACCGATCTGGCAGAAGGCGACAGCTGGTCCACCTCATCCGGGGTGAGTATCATGCCGGCCTCGGGCAGCATCAACGGCTCCTCGCCGACAGCCCCGATCGCATCGCGCCGCCAGGAGCTGCCGGTCGCCACCACGACATGGTCGGCGCCGAAGCCTGCGACGTCCTCCGCCGTCATGGGACTTTCGCGATAGACGGCGACATTGGAAAGCTTGCCGATCATATGCTGGCGATGATCACGCACCCGGATCCAGCTGGCGAGGCCGGGAAGCCGCGCCTCGGCCAGCACGCGTCCGCCGAGCTCGCGAGACGCTTCGGCAAGCGCCACCTGATGGCCGCGCCGCCCGAGCGCCAGCGCGCATTCGAGGCCGGCGGGGCCGCCGCCGACGACAAGCACGCTTTTCTCGGAACGCTTCGTGGCGATCTTCTCGGGATGCCAGCCGCGCCGCCATTCCTCCCCCATGGTCGGGTTCTGCGTGCAGCGTAGCGGAATCGATTCATTGTTCGCGGCCCGGCAGATATTGCAGCCGATGCATTCGCGGATCTCGTCCTCGCGGCCCTCGCGGATCTTCTGCGGCAGAAAGGGGTCGGCGATCGAGGGCCGCGCCGCGCCGATGAAGTCGAGGATGCCGCGGCGCAGCTGGCTCATCATCATGTCGGGCGAGGTGAACCGGCCGACGCCGACGACGGGCTTCGTCGTGAGCGTCTTGACGAAGGACACGTAGTCTTCCTGGAAGCCTTCGTCTGAGAAACGGGCGCTCTTGGAATCGTTGCCGAGCGCGCCCGCGACATTCACATCCCATAGATCGGGAAGCTCGGCGAGGATCGCCACGATGTCGCGGGCCTCGCCGTCATGGGTGATGCCTTTCGGCCCGTGCAACTCATCGACCGCGAGCCTGAGCGCCACCGCGCAGTCGCCTTTGACCGCGTCCCGCGTCTCGGCGATCATCTCGCGTAGGAGCCGCGTGCGGTTCTCGGTATTGCCGCCATATTCATCGCCACGCCGGTTGGTGCGCGGCGACAGGAACTGCAGCGGCAGGTAGTCATGTCCCGCATAAACATAGACGATATCGAAGCCCGCCCGCCTGGCGCGCTGGGCCGCCTCCTTCTGCCATTGCCGGAACGCCGCGATGTCGGCCTTGTCCATGGCGCGCGCCGACATGGGCTGGATGAACTTCGCGCGCTGTCCCGAGGGCGACAGCAGGGGCTCGCGCGTCAGCCGGTTGTTGGCGTGGAATCCGCCATGCCAGAGCTCGACGGCGGCGAGGCTGCCATGCTCGTGGATGGCCTCGGCGGTCTTGGCCAGCGCGCGCACATCGTCCTCGTCCCACAGCGACAGATAGCCGAAGGGGAAGTCGTCGGAAGAAGGATGGATCGAACAATATTCCGTCGAGACGACGCCCCAGCCGCCTTCCGCCTTGATGCCGCGCAATGCGGCCGAGGCCTTGGGGGCCCGCCAGCCCATGCCGCTCGCATGCGGCGTCTGATAGAAACGATTCGGCGCCGTCTTGGGCCCGATCTTCACCGTCTCGAACAGCCTGGCATAGCGCGGGTTGAACATGGAAGATTCCTTGTTGAACGATTGTACAACAAGAGAATGAGCAAAGGCAATGGCCCTCCCCGTTCACGGCGCGGGGCAGCGTAGCTGTTCAACCGCTAGGCGGTGGCTTCGGCCCCGGATCCGGGACCGGCGCCGGACGCGGCGGCTCGGGCGCGGGCATCGGCCGCGGCTCGTTGGGTGGGATGCCTATCGGCTTTGGATGGCTCATCGACGAGCGCCCTCCTCAGCCACTTTTATATGAACGGATCAGGCTTCAAATATGGCCACGGTCAAGGGCGAGCCCGGATCGGTCAGGCCGTCTATTACATTGAAATGGTGGCGGTTGGGCTCGACGACTTCCACCGTAGCAGCGCCTAGCCCCCGCCAGACATTGGCGAGGAGCGCGTTCTGGCGGATGAACTCGGCGCGCTCCGCCGCCCCGACCCAGCAGGTGATCCGCGTATGAGCGACAGGTTCGAGCAGCGCCGGACTTTCAGCGGGCGCCTCCGCCGTATCAATCTTCAGCGTATCGTTCATCGCCGTCTTCATCAAAGGGCGCAGGTCATGCAATCCTGATATCGACACGACATGGACGATGCGCCGTCCCACATCGTCGGACAAGAGAGCCGGTGCCGCCATCATGCGCGATACGAGATGGCCGCCGGCCGAATGACCCGCGAGATAGACCGGCCCTTCGACCTCGCGCGCGGCGAAGCCGATGGCCGCGGCGACCTCGCGCCCGATCCCGGCGATGCGGATATCGGGACAGAGCGTATAGTTGGGCATGGCCACCGCGAAGCCGCGCCGGAGCGCCCCTTCCGCCAGATGCGACCAGCTCGACTTGTCGAAGCGCATCCAGAAGCCGCCATGCACAAAGACGAAGAGGCCTGTCGGCGCAGCGCGCGGCAGGAATAGATCGAGCCTGTTGCGCGGCTCAGGGCCATAGGCGAGATCGAGTCTCGCGCCGCCGAACTCATTCACCCGACCGCGGAAGGCCGCCGCGAGCTCGGACCAGCGCGCCGGATAGGAGTCGCCGCCCGCAATATAGGCGCCGTTCGTATAGGCATCGCTCCAATCGTTTATCGGGGGAAAGATCATGCGCAATCTATCCTTCACACATTCGAGGGCATGAAGCGCGCCGGGATGAGCGGAATCAGCGCTTCCTGCATGCCGGTAAGGCAGATCTGCACCCCGATGCACAGGAGGAGGAAGGCCGACATGCGCGTCACCACGCGCGAGCCGGCCTGGCCGAGCAGCAACACGACCCGGTCCGCCGAGGCATAGAAGAAGCCGATCAGGAGCGCCACCGCCATCGCCGCCACCGACATGCCGGACAAGTAGGGGATGATGTCGAGCGTATCTTTCGGCCGGTTGGCGCTCAGCGCGATCGCCACGGAGATCGTGCCGGGACCGGTGGTGAGTGGCATCGTCAGCGGGAAGAAGGCGTCGGCACTCGAGCCGGTGGCATTGGAGGCCTGCTCCTGCTTGCGGCCCTCGCTCTGCTCGGGCGCAGAAAGCATTTCCCAGGCCTTGACGGCAACCACAAGGCCGCCCGCGATCCTGAGCGCGGCGAGCGAAACCCCAAAGAAGCCGATGAGCGTGGCGCCCACCCACAGCGAGACCAGCATGACGCCCAGCGAATAAGCCGCCACCCGCCAGGCCAGGGCACTGCGCTCGGCACGTGTGTTGCCGGCGGTCACCTGATGGTAAATCAGCGCGATGCCGATCGGATTGACGATCGAGAACAGCGCCGGAAGGGCGATGAGGAAGCTGTTGATCGCGCTACTGAATAGCCACATAAGACCTTAGAATAGAGAGGAATTCGATCCTTCTGACAAGCCCGGCTTTCACATGAAAGCCGGCTTCTTCATGGCGAAAAGCCACGCATAGCCGCCCTTGACCTCGGTGAACTGTAGGCAGGCGTCCTCGGCGTGCGCCAATTCCTCCAGCCTTATGCGCAATTCGGCCCGGGGAGTGACGTGGAACCAGGCGAGCCAGGCCCGCAGGGCCGAACGGAAAAGTTTCGGCAGACGCTCCTGCTGGCCGAAATCGACGATATGCAGCTCGCCGCCGGAAGGCAGCATCCCGCACACCTGCCCAAGCACCGCCTGCCACGGCGGGATCATCGACAAGGCATAGGAGATGAAGATGCGGTCGAAATGCCCAACGCCGAAAAGCTGTTGCGGGTCGAAAGCCGCGGCATCGGCTCTGGCATAGAGGATGTTCCGATCCTGCGACTGGGCCCGCGCCGTTGCCAACATCGCCTCGGAGATGTCGAGGCCGAAGAGCCGCGCCTGCGGATAGCGCTGGCGTACGGCGAGGAGATTGCGCCCTGTGCCGCATCCGATTTCCAGCACCGTGCCATTGAAGGGCGGCGCCAGGGCTTCGATCAGCTGATCGCGTCCCAGGAGATAATATTTGCGCGTCGCATCGTAGAAATGCCGCTGATGGCGATAGATGTGATCCATCAGATCGCCGTGAGAATCCTTAGTCACGCGGCGATTTCACATGGGAGAAAATCTCCCGACATCGAAGATGGCTTATGCTTCATTGTGGAGCCGCCCTCAGCTGATACAGATGGAAGCCGCCATAGATGGCCGAACGGTCCCTATAGCCCAGAATGCGTGAGCGCTCCGCCTCATAGGACCAGCGCTCCAATAAGTCAGCCTTCACCCGGCCGGGCAGGATCGTGGCTTCGCCGGCGGTGCGGAAGATCACCCGTGCGCCGGGCCTGGCTGTGCGCGTGATTTCACTCCACAATTCGTTGAGCTGATCATCCGTCATCCAGTCCTGTGCGTCGAGCAGCACATAGCGGTCGAGGCTTTCCGCCTCATGCGTCTTGAGGCATTGCGTGAAGGAGCCGAGATAGGGTGTGATCCGTGCCGCCCCGTGCTTCACCGCGGAGAAATGCTCGCGCTGCAGATAGGGCGGCAGCGCCGCCGCGGCCCCCGTGTCATAGCGTCGGGCAAAGGCCTGCCAGGCGAAGTAGTTCTCGCTCAGCGGGAAGTCGCAGGCGAGCTTGCGCAACCGCTCGATCAGCACTTCCGCCATCGAGCGCCCGCCGGCCAGCTTCTCATATTGCGCCGGCGGAATGCCGAGGCCATAGAGCGACAGCCTTCGGCCGGTCAACCAGCGCACCAGCCGCTTGTCGAAGATCGGCGCGATGTGATCATCGAAGAAAATGCGCTGCTCGGCAAGATCGGACATGTTGATGATGCTCTCCGGGCGCACGCCATAGAGCCGCGCCACCAGATGCGCCACGCCGATGAAGCGGCCGAGCAAGCCATGGCGGTAGAAACGCCTGGCGAACATGTCGATGCGCCGCCTGCCATTGAGCGTCTTCTTCTCCCAATAGCGTCGCGTCTCGTCATCGAGACCTGGGCGCAGGAAAGCGTGATAGGCGGCGGTGTTGGCATGGCTGTCGGCATCGGCGAAGAAGCGGCGGAACTGCTCATGGGCGGGCAGTTGCCACGCCGCGGCGAGCTTCAGCTTCATCAGCGCGATATGGGCGGGATTGAGGTCGACGGCAACGATGCTCTCAGGCGAGCGCGTCATGTAGGAGAGCACGTTGCAGCCACCCGACGCGATGGCGATCAGGCGGTGATCGGGGGCGAGTTCCATGGCGTCCAGATCGACAACCGGATCTTCCCATATCTGTGGATAGACGAGTCCGCCAAAGGCGAGCGTGAACAATCTCTCGAGAGCGCCATTGAAGGAGATGGCCCGATGCTGATGGACGGCCGCTTTGAGAGCATCTGAGGAAGACAGCTCGGTATCGGCGGCTATGGCACGCATCGGTGATTCTCTCTCTCATCTGACGAGGGAGGCTATGCGGCGTTTCCGTGACGAGCGAATGACAGGCGTGTCGCCTTCCTCGCTGCGCGGCTGTCGCGCTCACGCATCTTCATCCTTCCCCCTTGCGGGGAAGGTGGCTCCCCGGCCCAAGCCGGGGAGCCGGATGGGGGTCGGGTGCTCTGGCAAAATTTGCAAAGAAGAAAATTATGAAGCACCACCCGACCCCCACCCCGGTCCTTCGGACCGACCCTCCCCGCAAGGGGGAGGGAAAAATTATGAAATCGGGCAGGCGTTACGCCGGACGAGGGTAAGTCAGCTCAACAGCTTGCGCATCGCGTCCTGCCAGCCGGCATATTTTTCGTCGCGAAGCTGAGGATCCATTTTCGGCGCGAAGCGTCGTTCGAGCTGCCAGCTCTTGGCGAATTCCTCTGGCGCCGGGCACAGGCCTTGCGCGAGCCCCGCCAAATAGGCGGCACCCACTGCCGTCGTTTCGAGAACCTTCGGACGGTCGACCGGTGCGTCGAGAATGTCGGACAGGAATTGCATGGTCCAGTCGGAAGCGACCATGCCGCCATCGACGCGCAGGATGGTGCTTTTCTTGTCGCCCCAGTCACCCTGCATCGCCTCGAGGAGGTCGCGCGTCTGGTAGCACACCGCCTCGAGCGCGGCGCGAGCGAATTCGGCCGGTCCTGTCCCGCGCGTGAGACCGAACATGGCGCCACGCGCCTCGGGCCGCCAGTAGGGCGCCCCCAGACCCACAAAGGCGGGTATGAGATAGACCTGCTGGCTCGCATCGGCGGTCGCGGCGAGATCGCCGCTGCGCTGCGCCGCATCGATGATCTTGAGTCCGTCGCGCAGCCATTGCACCGCGGCTCCGGCGATGAAGATGGCGCCTTCCAGCGCATAAGTGCGCTTGCCGTTCAGTTGATAGGCGATGGTCGTCAGAAGCCGGTTCTTCGACGCGACGGGGGAGGCGCCGGTATTGAGCAGCGCGAAACAGCCGGTGCCGTAGGTCGACTTCATCATGCCGGGCAGGAAGCAGGCCTGACCGACCGTTGCCGCCTGCTGATCGCCGGCAATGCCTTTGATCGGGATGGCGCGCCCGAAGAGCTGCGGGTCGGTTTCGCCGAAATCGCCGGAGGAGTCGCGTATCTCGGGCAGAAGCGACATCGGCACGCCGAGCAGCCGGCAGAGTTCATCGTCCCATTGGCCGCGATGGATGTCATAGACGAGCGTGCGCGAGGCATTGGTGGCATCGGTCGCATGGACCTTGCCGCCGGTGAGCCGCCACAGCAAAAACGTGTCGACGGTGCCGAATGCGAGTTCGCCCGCTTCGGCCCTCTTGCGCGCGCCCGGCACATTGTCGAGAAGCCAGGCGATCTTGGTGCCGGAGAAATAGGGATCGAGCAGAAGCCCGGTCTTCGCCGCCACCAGCGCCTCATGGCTCTGCTCCTTGAGGCTGGCACACATATCGGCGGTGCGCCGGTCCTGCCAGACGATCGCCTTATGGATGGCCTTGCCGCTTTTGCGGTCCCAGATCAGCGTGGTCTCGCGCTGGTTGGTGATGCCGATCGCGGCGACATCACCGGCCTCGGCGGAGGCCTTGGCAAGTGCCGCTTTCATCGTTTCGAGAGTGGTGCGCCAGATATCCTCGGGCTCATGCTCGACCAAGCCCGAGGCCGGGAAATGCTGCGGAAATTCCTGCTGGCCCGCCCCCGCCACAGACAGGTCAGGCCGGAACAGGATGCTGCGTGTCGAGGTCGTGCCCTGGTCGACGGCCAGGATGTAAGGCGCCATGGAAGACTCCCCGCTAAGCCGCAGGGAGTTTCCTGGGGAGAGCCGCGAAGGTCAACAAAAAAGTCAATTATTTCGCGAGCTTGGCAGCGATTTGCGCCACGTGGCGGCCCTGATAGCGGGCCCCTTCGAGCTCGACAGCCGATGGCTGGCGGCTGCCGTCGCTATGAGTGATGGTCGAGGCGCCATAGGGTGAACCGCCCTTGATCTCATCGACGCCCATCTGGCCCTGGAATGCGTAAGGCAGGCCGACAACCACCATGCCCTGATGCATCAGCGTCGGGATGAAGGTCAGGATGGTCGATTCCTGGCCGCCATGCTGGGTGGCCGACGAGGTGAAGACCGATCCTACCTTGCCGACCAGCGCGCCCTTCATCCACAGGCCACCGGTCTGGTCCATGAAATTGCGCAATTGCGCGGTGACATTGCCGAAGCGGGTTCCCGATCCGAAGATGATCGCGTCGTAATTCGGCAGTTCGTCTACCGTGGCGATCGGCGCCTTCTGATCGAGCTTGAAGCCCGACTTCTTGGCGACCTCTTCCGGTACCAGTTCCGGCACGCGCTTCACGTCGACGTCAGCGCCCGCCGATCTGGCGCCTTCCGCTACGGCGTACGCCATTTGCTCGATATGGCCATAGGATGAATAATAGAGCACAAGCACTTTGGTCATGCGATCCCTTTCGGCTATGTCGGTGGTTTGTTAACTCTGCGCGGTGCGCAAAAGATCCTCGAGATCGAGGCGGCGTGTGAACATCGCCAGTGTCCCGTCCGGATTGCGCGGCCACTGATCCTCGGGCTTGTCCCAATAGAGCTCGACACCGTTCTCGTCGGGATCGCGCAGATAAAGCGCCTCGCTGACGCCGTGATCCGACGCGCCGTCGAGCGCGATGCCGTTGGCGGCGAGCCGTTTCAACGCATCGGCGAGATCGGCGCGGGTCGGATAGAGGATCGCGAGATGAAAGAGACCGGTGGTGCCCGTGGGCGGTGGCGAACCGCCGGCACTTTCCCAGGTATTGAGGCCGATATGGTGATGATAGCCGCCGGCCGAGATGAAGGCGGCCTGGCTGCCATATTTCTGAATGAGCTCGAAGCCCAGCACGCCGCAATAGAAGTCGAGGGCGCGCTTGAGATCGGATACTTTCAAATGCACATGGCCGATGCGCGTTCCGGCGGCGATCGGCGCGGTCTTTGTCGTGGTCACCGGCTTCTCCTGATTTATTTGTAACATTTAATGTTACAGAAGTAAATAGGCCCTTTGGCCGGGTAGATCAAGTGTCCTTTCGTAGCGGCTAGGCAAAGCCAAAAAGTCACTTTATAAATTTGAAAAAACAATAAGTATGACAAATGTCCCTGACATGAAACGGAGGAACCCAGATGTCGGACTCTCATGTGCAGTCTCGCCGTGACCTTCTGAAGCTTGCCTCGGTTGCCGGCGCGGCCGGGCTGTTCGCCCCCGGTCTCGCGGCGCTCGCCAAGGAAGCCGGCAAATCCGAAAAACCGTTGAAGGCCGCCTTCTCAAATGCCGGATTGCAGGCCACCTGGTGCGCCCAGGGCAAGCAGGCCGCCGAATACTGGGGCAAGCTTTTCAATGTCGACGTGACCTGGTTCGATGGCCAGCTCGACGCCGTCAAGCAGCGCGCGGCCATCGACAACATGGCCTCGCAGCAATGGGACTTCGTCGCCATCCAGGCATTCGGCATCGGCACATTGACCGCGCCTGTCAACAAGATGATCGACGCCGGCATTCCGGTCATGGACATGGACACGCTGATCGCCCCCCTTGACACGATCAATGTCCACACCTTCCTCGCTCCCGACAATGAGTTCATGGGCGCCTCGGTGACCCAGGCCCTCGTCAACCAGCTGGGTGGCAAGGGTAAGATTGTGATGACGC
Organism: Nordella sp. HKS 07; assembly: GCF_011046735.1. Classification (NCBI taxonomy): domain Bacteria; kingdom Pseudomonadati; phylum Pseudomonadota; class Alphaproteobacteria; order Hyphomicrobiales; genus Nordella; species Nordella sp. HKS 07. The sequence continues at coordinate 1,174,331 of NZ_CP049258.1, forward strand.
AGGGCGCGCTCGGCCATACCGGCGCGCAAGGCCGCGCCAAGGGCTTCAAATCGGTGATCGAGAAGTTCCCCGACATGGAGGTGCTCGACGAGCAGCCGGCTGATTGGGACGTCACCAAGGTCGCCCGCATCTGGGAGACGCTCCTCACCAAGTATCCGCAGATCGATGCCGCCTTCTTCCATAATGACGACATGGCGCTCGCCGCCCATAAGGTCATGCAGGCCAAGGGCCGTGAGGGCATCCTGATCGGCGGTGTCGACGCCATGCCGCCGGCCATCGCCGCCGTCACCGACGGGCGCATGTTCGCCACCGTGCGCAACCCCTCCTCCCGCATCCATGGCGGCTCCATCATCGCCGGCGTGGCTGCCGTCGTGCATGGCACCAAAACGGGCGAAGGCATACCGAAGCACATCATCACCGACGGCCCGGTCGTCAACAAGGCTAATGCCCCCGGCATGGCCTGGATGCAGGAGCAGTTCCTGATTTGAGGACCGTCTTGAGATAATGTCGGCCAACATGGACGAGGCCGCTATTCGCCTGCAAATGTCGCACATCTCGAAGTCCTTCGGCGGTGTCGAAGCGCTTCGGGGTGTGGACTTCACATTGCGCCGCGGCGAGATTCACGCTCTGGTCGGCGAGAATGGCGCCGGCAAATCGACCTTGATGAAGATCATTGCCGGGGTGCATGCGGGCTTTGACGGCGAAATGCTGCTCGATGGTTTGCCGGTGCATTTCCATTCCGCCCGCGACGCGCTGAAGCACGGCATCGGAATGGTGCATCAGGAGCTGAGCGTCGTGCCGCAGCTCACCGTCGCCGAGAACGTCTATCTGGGCGTGCAGCCGGTGAACCGGCTGGGCGCCGTCGACTGGCCGGCAATGGCCAAGGGGGCACGCGAGCAACTGAAGAAGCTCGGCCTCGATCTCGATCCGCGCATCACTCTGGGCGAGCTGCCGATCGGCATACAGCAACTGGTCGAGCTTTCCCGCGTCCTGTTCTCGGGCGCTAGCATCATCATCCTCGATGAGCCGACCTCGGCGTTGTCGCCACCCGAGATCGAGCGCCTGTTCCGCTCGCTGCGCGCGCTGCGCGACCAGGGCAACAGCATCATCTTCATCTCGCATTTCCTCGAGGACGTGCTCACGATCGCCGACCAGATCACCATCTTCCGCAATGGCCGCAAGGTCGTGACAGCGCCGGTGACGCCCGAGACCGACAAGGCCTGGATCATCCAGCGCATGATCGGCAAGGGCCATGAGGAGCTGGAATCGAGTTATCTGGGCGATGTCGCGCTGGCAAGCCCCGCGGGCGCAAAAACCGTCCTCGAAGTCGAAGGCCTGAGCAAGGCCGGCGCCTTCCAGGATGTGAGCCTCACCGTCAGGGGCGGCGAGATCCTTGGCATCTATGGCTTCATGGGCTGCGGCCAGATCGAGCTCGCGCGCGCTTTGTTCGGCAAGCTCAGATGCGACAGGGGCGCGCTCAAGCTCGATGGAAAACCACGCAGATTGTCGAACACCGCTCATGCCGCCAGGGCCGGCATCGCCTATGTGCCGGAAAGCCGGCGCAGCATGCTGTTCCACCACGAGCCGATCTACAAGAACACTTCCATCGCCATATTGGAGCGCCTGTCGCGCCTCTGGCTCAAACCTGAGTCCGAGCGCCGTATCGCCCGCCAGCATATCGAGCGCCTGAGCATCAAGACGCCCGGCACCGAGGCGCTGCTCGGCAATCTCTCCGGCGGCAACCAGCAGAAGGTCGGCGTCGCCAAGTGGCTGACCTACCTGCCCAAAGTCCTCATCCTCAGCGAGCCGACCCGCGGCATGGATGTCGGTGCCAAGGAGGATGTCGTGAAGATCGTGCGGAATCTGCGCGACCAGGGGGTGGGCATTATAGTATTCTCGACCGAGCCCGAGACCGTCCTGTCGCTCGCCGACCGGATCATGGTGATGCGCAAGGGCGCAGTATCGCAGGAATTCGCCGACGAGACGATCAGCAAGGATCGCCTGTTGGCGGCGGCATGACAAATGGGGGAAATGGCATGACCTCGACCTCGGAAGCTCGGCCGGCACGCCGGTCGGCCGGCGACTGGTTTCGCAACCAGCTCAGCAATATCGCGCCCTTCCTGACGCTCCTGTTCCTGGTCGCTTTCTTCAGCTTCGCGAGTTCCTCGTTCCTATCCTTCGGCAATTTGCAGAACATCCTGCAGCAGGTGTCGATCACCGCCATTATCGCGGTCGGCCTCACCTTCGTGATCCTCACCGCCGAGATTGATCTGAGTGTCGCCAGCGTCGCCAATGCCACCGGTATCGTCGTCGCCTTCTTCACCTTGCAGGATGCGAGCGTCAACATCGCCAATATCCCGCTCGCCGGCGGCTTCGCCATCATCCTCGCCATCGCCACCTGCCTGACGCTTGGCGGCATCACCGCCCTCGGCGTGACGCGGATCGGCATCCCGTCCTTCATCATGACGCTCGCCATGCTGCAGATCTGTGACGGCATCAGCGCCATGCTGGTCAGAGGCCAGATCGCCTATGCCGTGCCCTCGCTCGTCGCTACGCTGGGCTCGGGCTCGATCTTCGGCATTCCGTGGCTGATCATCGTCGCCGCCCTGGCGCTGATGATCGGCCATGTCGTGCTGACCTATACGCGCTTCGGCCGCTACGTCTACATGGTCGGTGGCAATCGCGAGGCGGCCGAATATTCCGGCGTCAATGTCAAGCTGATCATCACCGCCGTGCTGATGATCTCGGCCTTCTGCTCGGGGCTCGCCGGCATGCTGGGTGTCGCCTATTTCGGCAGCGCCCAGCAGAACGAGTTCGGCACCTATCTGCTCGACGCCATCGCCGCCGTCGTCGTCGGCGGCACCAGCCTCTTCGGCGGGCGCGGCGGCATCGGCAATACGATCATCGGCCTGTTCGTGCTCGGCGTGCTCAATAACGGTCTCGACCACATCAATATCGACAGCTTCCTGAAAATCCTGATCCGCGGCCTCATTTTGCTTGCCGCCTTGATCATCAATATCTATGCCGAGCGTCTGCGCGTCTCGCGCTCAGCCTCGCATTGAACCAGGTACCATGACGACCGCCTATCGCGCCCTGAACGACGGCACCTTGCCGGGTGTCCTGTCAGCTCTTCCCGATGTCCGCGCCCGCCTCGGCGGCGCTCCCGAAAGCTGGACCGTCCAGGAAGTCGGCGACGGCAATCTCAACCTGGTCTTCATCATCAAGGGTCCGGCCGGCGCCGTGGTCGCCAAGCAGGCATTGCCCTATGTGCGTCTGGTCGGCGATTCCTGGCCCTTGCCGCTCGACCGTTCCTATTATGAGCATATGGCTCTCAGCGAGCAGGCGAGGCATGCGCCGGGCCTGGTGCCGAAGATCCACCATTTTGACCGCGGCCTGGCGTTGATCGTGATGGAGTATCTCAGCCCCCATATCATCATGAGGAAGGGGCTGATCCGCGGCACCGAATATCCCCTTTTCGCAGGCCATATCGCCGAGTTCATGGCGCAGACGCTGTTCAACACCTCCGCCCTTGCCTTACCTGCGGCCGAACACAAGCAGCGGATCGGCGCATTCGCCGGCAACACCGAGCTTTGCAAGATCACCGAGGATCTGGTCTTCACCGATCCCTACAGGATCGCCAAGCTCAATCGCTGGACGACGCCTTATCTCGACGACATTGCCGCCGAGTTCCGTCGCGACGAGCCTCTGAAGATCAAGGTTCAGGAGCGCAAGCTGCAGTTCCTCACCTCGGCCGAGGCGATGATCCATGGCGATCTTCACACCGGCTCGATCATGCTGACGCCGCAGGATACGCGTATCATCGATCCCGAATTCGCCTTTGTCGGTCCGATGGGCTTCGATATCGGCGCCGTCATCGGCAATCTGCTCATCGCCTATTATGCGCAGACCGGCCATGAGGAGCGTATCGGCAGCCGCAACGCCTATCGCCACTGGATCCTGCTGCAGACCGAGAAAGTATGGCGGGTATTCACCAAACGCTTCCTCGAGCTCTGGGACGCAAGCAGGACCGGCGATGCCTATATGCCGGAGCTTTTCACCGGGCCCGAGGGCGCCGCCGCCTTCGCTGCCGAGAAGCAACGGTTCATGCGCAAGCTCCTCACCGATTCGATTTCCTTTGCCGGCATCAAGATGATCCGCCGCATCCTGGGCCTCGCCCACACGGAAGATCTCGAGAGTATCAAGGACCCGCCGCTGCGCGCCAAATGTGAGCGCCAGGCCCTGACCCTGGCGCGGCGGTTGATCCTCGACGCCGAGCGCTTCTCCGGCATGAACGAGGTCACGCATGCGGCGCGCGCGGTTCTGGGCTCTCGCTGACGCTAGAGCACGATGAGTTTGGGTTGACCTGCCTGCCTTGCGTAATTTTACGTGGCGACACCTGCCAGCGGACTTGTTGCTGGCCGACTTTGCCAATGACTTCGCTGGACCTTTTGCAGCGAATTTCCGGCAACTGCCTCTCCTGGTGCGGAGCTTTCTTGGCCATATCGATGTGAACTCCGGGATCACGTAATCCCTTGTTTGTATTCTCGGGGCGTTGATGTGTCCCTGTTCCGCCAAAGCCCAATTGTGTTGCGCGCTCAACGGCACGCAATCCGGCCGCATTCAATGGCCGGCCATGGATGGTCTGTACATTCGCCAGCGGTGATGGAGTCCCGGGCGATCGTCTCGCTGCTCCATCGCCTGCAAGCGCGGGCTTGCCGTTACGATTACCCTCATCCTTCTTGTTCCACACGCGCAGTAAAGCTTGCACGATTTCATGGATTATTCGGAGGCCGAGAGCCATTCGCTTGATCCTATCCGAGTTATATCGGTCAGACTCAGGAGTTGAAGTCCGAACGCAACTCCTGAACTTGATATTTCCAAAATCCTGCCGTCTGGCCCACGATGTCAAGCGCCCCGTCGCCGCGTCGGGAAGACGATTTCTCGGATCAGCCGATGCTCTAAACCCACTTGAATACGCAGAAGGCGTAGACGAGCGCGATGGCGAGTGGCCCCCAGAGCGGAGTGCCCATGAGGCCGAGCCAGGCCAGGAAAATGAAGGCGCTGCCGAGCAGCGAGATGAACAGCCGGTCCCCGCGCGTGGTATTGAGTCCAAGGATGCCGTGACGGGGATCGCCGCCCGGCGAATAATATTCCCAGACCGACATGCCGACGAGGCACAGGAAGATGAACAGGAAGAAGGCTGCCGTCGGCCAGGTCCATGCCATCCAGGACAGAAATGTCGCACCTTGCACGTCCATAAGAAGCCTCCGGCGTCACACACGGCCAAGGGCAAAACCCTTGGCGATGTAGTTGCGGACGAAATAGATCACGACGGCGCCCGGTATGAGGGTAAGCGAGCCGGCCGCGGCCAGCAGGCCCAGCTCATAACCGGACGTGCTGGCCGTCTTCGTCATCACCGCGGCGATCGGCTTGGCGGCAACGGCGGTGAGCGTCTTGGCGAGCAGCAGTTCCACCCAGGAGAACATGAAGCAGAAGAATGCGGCGACACCGATTCCGGCGGCAATGGTCGGTATGAAAATGCGGAGGAAAAAGCGCCAGAAGGAATAGCCATCGACGAAGGCCGTTTCGTCGAGAGCCTTCGGCACTGCCGACATGAACCCCTCGAGAATCCACACGGCGAGCGGAATGTTGAACAGCGTATGCGAAAGCGCCACGGCCCAGGGCGTGTCGAACAGACCCACCTCCGAATAAAGCTGAAAGAAAGGCAGGGCGAAAACAGCGGGTGGCGCCATCCGGTTGGTAAGGAGCCAAAAGAATAGATGCTTGTCGCCGAGAAAGCGATAGCGCGAGAAAGCATAGGCCGCGGGCAGTGCCACCGATACGGAGAGAACCGTATTGATGACGACATATTCGATCGAATTCACATAGCCCATATACCAGGACGGATCGGTCAGGATCTTGGCATAATTCTCGAATGTGAAGTCATGCGGATAAAGCGAAAAGCTACCGAGTATCTCGTTGGTGGTCTTGAATGACATATTGAGCAGCCAGTAGATCGGCAGCATCAGAAAGATGATGTAGAGGACCGGAACGGCGCGACTCCAGTTTCTCATGTCACGTCTCCTCATTGCGCATCATGAGCGTATAGAACAGCCACGAGAACACCAGGACGATCAGGAAGTAGATGATCGACATTGCCGCGGCGGGGCCGAGATCGAACTGGCCGAGAGCCGTCTTCACGAGATCGAGGGACAGGAAGCTTGTGGTGCTTCCAGGACCACCGCCGGTCAGGACAACGGCTTCCGTATAGATCATGAAGCTGTCCATGAAGCGCAGCAGTACGGCAATGGTGAGCACGTGACGAAGTTTGGGCAACTGGATGTAGCGAAATACTGCCCAGCTTCGCGCGCCATCGACTTTTGCGGCCTGGTAATAGGCATCCGGAATGGAGACGAGGCCCGCATAGCACAATAGCGCCACCAGTGACGTCCAGTGCCATACATCCATGAGCACGATGGTGAACCAGGCGGCAACCGGCTGGCGGGTATAGTTGTACTCGAAGCCGATGCCATTGAGAAACTTGCCCAGCAGTCCGATATCGGGAAGCGCCATGATATTCCACATGGAGCCGACCACATTCCACGGGATCAGCAGCGGCAGCGACATCAGCACGAGGCAGACCGAAACCCACGGCCCCTTGCGCGGCATGGTGAGGGCGATCGCCAGGCCCAGAGGAATCTCGATGGCGAGAACTGTCGCGGTGAAGCCGATCTGGCGCAGAAGCGCGCCGTGGAAACGCTCCGAATGCAGGACATCCTCAAACCATTGCACCCCTGCCCAGGTGAAGACATTGTCGCCAAAAGTCTCCTGGACCGAGAAATTCACCACCGTCATCAGGGGGATGATCGCGTTGAACGCAACGAGCAGGACGACCGGAAGCACGAAGAACCACGCCTTGTTGTTGACCGTCTTGTTCATCTGATTGGCCTCAATTCACCATCCAGCCATCTTCGTAGATCTGTGTATGGCCGGGATCGAAAGTGACATGGACATTCTGCGTCGGAATATCCCGTCCTTCCCGGACCAGAAGGTTGATCTTGCCTTCGCCATTGCGCGTCTCGACGATCCTGAAGCGTCCGGCATCGGCCACCTTGACGATTTCGACGGGAATGCCCTTTTCGGCGAAATGCACGAATTCCGGCCGGACACCGAGTTCGAGCTTCTTGCCATTGCCCTGATAGGCCTTGGCATTCGCGGCCTCCACGATATTGCCGGCAAAGGTCACCTTTCCCCCGGCGACCTGGCAAGGCAGCACATTCATGCCCGGCGAGCCGATGAAATGGCCGACGAAAGTGTGCTTTGGCTTCTCGAAGAGCTCGATCGGCGTGCCGATCTGCACGATCTCGCCATCCTTCATGACGACCACCTGATCGGCGAATGTAAGCGCCTCGGTCTGGTCATGCGTGACATAGATCATGGTGCGCCGGATTCTGTGATGCAGCTCCTTGAGCTTGGATCGCAGCACCCATTTGAGATGCGGATCGATCACGGTCAGAGGCTCGTCGAACATGATGACATTGACGTCCGAACGCACGAGGCCGCGGCCGAGCGAGATTTTCTGCTTGCCGTCCGCCGTGAGGCCGGAAGCACGCTTGGTGAGGGTGCGGTCCAGATCGAGCATCGCGGCGATCTCACGCACTTTCTTGTCGACATCCTTTTCGCCGACGCCGCGATTGCGCAAGGGGAAGGCGAGATTGTCATAGACCGTCATCGTGTCGTAGATGACCGGAAACTGGAAGACCTGGGCGATATTGCGCTGCTCGGGCGTCGTATCGGTCATGTCGCGATCATCGAAGAGGATACGGCCTTCCGTCGGCTTGAGCAGGCCCGAAATGAGATTGAGCAATGTCGTCTTGCCGCATCCCGAAGGGCCCAATAGCGCGAAGGCGCCGCCATCTGCGAGCTCAAGCGTAAGCCGTTTCAGCGCCCAGTCCTCGTCGCGCTGCGGGTTGGGATAATAGCTATGCCTCAGATTCTCCATTCTGATTTGCGCCATCAGCCTGCTCCCCCGACAAGCGCGCCATTCACGTCGAAGAAATAGCTTCTGTCGACATCGACATAGAGCTTTGCCGTCGAACCGACTTTGAACGGATGGACGCCGTGTGACTGGGACACCCAGGTCTGCCCGTTCATGTCGAAATGGATGACGCTATCCGATCCGGAAAGCTCGGCGACCAGCACCCTGCCCTCGATCATCGCCAGCGCCTGTTCGCCGTTCGCCGGCGTAATATGGTGCGGCCTGATCGCAATGGTGTAAGGGCCGTCCGCAAGCGCCTGCCCCGCTTTGCCGGCCTTCCACTTCACCTTGTCGCCCAGGATGATCTCGCCATTGACCTTCCTCACCTCGGCCACATTGATCGGCGGATCGGAGAAAACTCTGGCGCTGGTGAGCGTATTGGGGTTGCGATAGATCTCCGATGTGGGCCCGAACTGGGTCACGCGCCCCTCGAAGAGCGTCGCCGTCTTGCCGCCGAAAAGCAGCGCCTCGGACGGCTCCGTCGTCGCATAGACCACGATGCAGTCGCGCCCGCCGAAAAGCTTTGGCAATTCATCACGCAATTCCTCGCGCAATTTATAGTCCAGATTGGCCAGCGGCTCATCGAGCAGGATGATGTTGGAATCCTTCACGATCGCCCGCGCGATCGCTGTCCGCTGCTGCTGGCCGCCGGACAGCTCGGAAGGTCGGCGCTTGAGCATCGGCGAGAGCCTGAGCAGCTCCGCCGCTTCGTTCACCCGTTTGTCGATTTCCCGGGCGCTCATTCCCGCCACGCGCAGCGGCGAGGCGATATTGTCATAGACGCTGAAATTCGCATAGTTGATGAACTGCTGATAGACCATCGACACATTGCGCTTCTGCACGGCGACGCCCGTCACATTGCGGCCGGCGAACCAGATTTCGCCCGAGGTCGGCCGCTCAAGACCCGCCATCAGCTGCATCAGCGTCGTCTTGCCGGCAAGTGTGGTTCCGAGCAGCACATTGAACGGGCCTGATTCCAGAACAAGGCTGGTTTCATGGATATGGGTCGCAGCACCCACCCGTTTCGACACGTTCCTGAGCTCAAGAGCCATGACGCAATCGCCAGCCTGTCGGTTTCCGCATGAACAGGTGATATTCGCACAAACCGCCGGGATGCGCATCACTGGCGCATCCCGGCAGCGCGTCGAGAAAGCTACTGGTTGTTCGTCCAGCGCTTGATAAGCTCGTCATAGGCGATGGTTTCACCCTGCGGCTTTTCGTTGTCGAGCTTTGCCCATGGCGCGTGGTCCTTGCTGAGCCACTTGCTGGGATCGCTCTCCGGATTGAGCCTTGGGCCGCAACCATGATAGGCCTTGTTCTTCTCATCCGCCGCCTGCATGCGGGCCATGACCTGGTCCATCTGCGAAGCGAGGCGGTCCATGGCCTCTTGCGGTGTGAAGGCGCCTGAGTTCACGTCACCGATATTCTCCCAGAAGAGCTGGGCGAGTTTCGGATAGTCGGGCACGTTGACGCCGGTCGGCGTCCAGGCCACCCGGTCAGGCGAGCGATAAAACTCGACCAGACCGCCAAGTTGCGGCGCGCGTTCCGTGAAGGATTGGTGGCGCACCGTGCTGTCGCGGATGAAGGTAAGACCGACATGGCTCTTCTTCACGTCCACCGTCTTGGACACGACGAACTGGGCATAGAGCCAGGCCGCCTTGCGACGATCGACGGGCGTGGAGTTGAATAGCGTCCAGGAACCGGCATCCTGATAGCCGCGCTGCGAACCTTCCTTCCAGTAGGGGCCGTGCGGCGAAGGCGCCATGCGCCACAGCGGTGCACCCTTGTCGTCCACCGTGTTGTTGCCCTTATCCTTGGGCGCCACCATCGACGCGGTGAAAGCCGAGTACCAGAAGATCTGCTGTGCGACATTGCCCTGGGAGAGCGATGGCAGCGACTGGTAGAAGTCGAGATCCGCCGCACCCGGAGGCGCATATTTCCTCAGCCACTCGTCCCATTTGGTGACGGCATAGACGGCCGCGGGGCTGTTGGCGCCGCCGCCGCGCGACACCGAGGCGCCGACCGGGTTGCAGCTGTCCTTCTCCATGCGGATGCCCCACTCATCGACGGGGCGTCCATTGGGAATGCCGACATCCGCTTCGCCGGCCATGGAAAGCCAGGCATCGGTCATGCGCCAGCCGAGATCGGGCGCGCGCTTGCCGTAGTCCATATGGCCGTAGACCTTGACGCCGTCGATCTCCTTCACATCATTGGTGAAGAAATCGGCGATGTCCTCATAGGCCGACCAGTTCACCGGCACGCCGAGCTCATAGCCATATTTGGCCTTGAACTTTTCCTTGAGATCGGCGCGGTCGAACCAGTCCTTGCGGAACCAGTAGAGATTGGCGAATTGCTGGTCGGGCAGCTGCCACAATTTGCCGTCCGGTCCCGTCGTGAACGACTTACCCATGAAGTCGTCGACATCGAGCATCGGATCGGTGACATCCTTGCCTTCGCCCGCCATCCAGTCGGTGAGGTTGATGGCGCTCTGCAGGCGCGAATGCGTGCCGATGAGATCGCTGTCGTTGATATAGCCATCATATAAATTGCGGTTGGTCTGCATCTGCGTCTGAACCGCCTGCACGACCTCGCCTTCGCCGAGATACTGGTGGTTCACCTTGATGCCGGTGATTTCCTCGAAAGCCTTGGCAAGGACCTGTGACTCATACTCATGCGTCGGAATGTCCTCCGACAGCACGTTGATCTCCATGCCCTTGAATGGTTCGGCAGCCTTGATGAACCATTCCATCTCCTTCATCTGGTCTTCTTTGGACAGTGTCGAAGGCTGGAATTCGCTGTCGATCCACTTCTTGGCGGCAGCTTGGTCTGCCAGTGCCGGGCTCGCGCCCAGCGCCAGCAGCAACGCCACCGCTGATACAGTCCTGAAAAGCGACATCGCTAGTCCTCCCATTTTGCGCGCGGCTTAAGCCCAATCCGGAGCGCACGCACGTCCGGTAGCGTAGGCTAGGCACGATCCGGAGAAGGGGTGTCCCGTTCTTCCGGTAGACCTTGCACCTTTCAGAGAGCTGAAGCTCTCCTGCGGGTCTTGTCGCCCGCTTCACGCGTCATATAGGCTTGCAGCGCCGACTGCTCGGCGACGGACAGATGCAGTCCGAGCTTGGAACGCCGCCAAAGAATATCTTCGGGCGTATCCGCCCACTCCTCCTTCACCAGATAATTCACTTCCCGGGCGCTGAGCAGACCGAAGCTCTCGCCAACATCCTGCGGGGAGCGCACGCCCTCGAAGATCCGATCCGCCCGCGTGCCATAGGCCCTGAAGATGCGGCGCGCATTCGAGGGCGCCAGGAACGCGTGACGGCGCTGGAAATCGGCGATCCTTTTCTCGACCTCCGCAAAGGGGAAATCGCCGCCGGGCAGTGCCGCCGTTGCGGTCCAGGACGGCTTGAGTCCCGCAAAGAACGGCCCGATCTTGTCGAGCACCGCTTCGGCGAGCTTGCGAAAGGTAGTGATCTTGCCGCCGAAGACCGAAAGCAGCGGTGCCTGGCCGGCGGAGGCATCAAGCTTCAGCACATATTCGCGTGTCGCTTCCTGCGCTTTGCTCGCCCCGTCGTCATAGAGGGGTCGGATGCCGGAATAGGTCCAGCGCACCATGTCGGCGGTCACCGGCTTCTTGAAATATTCGCTGACCGAAGCGAGGAGGTAATCGCGCTCGGCCTGAGAGATCTCCGGCTTGCCTGGGTCACCCTTGTGGTCCTCGTCGGTGGTGCCGATCAGTGTGAAATTCTGCTCATAGGGGATGGCGAAGCAGATGCGGCCGTCGGTGTTCTGGAAAATATAGCAGCGGTCGTGATCATAGAGCTTGTCGACGACGATGTGGCTGCCTTTGACCATGCGGATCTTGTCGGGATTGTTCTCGCCGATCACCGCGCCCAGGACCTGGCTGACCCAGGGCCCGCCGGTATTGATGAGGAGCCTGGCCTTGATCTCGGCTTTGGCGCCGTTATTCGCGTCCTCGAGCACGCAGGTCCACATATTCCCGTCGCGCCGCGCCGACACGCAACGCGTGCGCGGCCGAATGTCGGCGCCGCGCTCTTGTGCGTCGCGCGCGGTAAGCACCACGAGGCGGGCGTCATTCACCCAGCAGTCGGAATATTCGAAGCCGCGGGTGAATTCCGATTTGAGCGGCGCGCCGGTGACATCGTTTGTGAGATCGACGCCGCGCGTGCCGGGCAGAATCTGTCGCCCGCCGAGATGGTCATAGAGGAAGAGGCCGAGCCTCAGCACCGGCCAGGGCCTCAGGCCCTTGTGATGCGGCAGCACGAAGCGCAGCGGCCAGATGATATGGGGCGCAGCATTAAGCAGGACTTCGCGCTCGATCAGCGCTTCGCGCACCAGGCGGAATTCGTAATGTTCAAGATAGCGCAAGCCACCATGGATGAGCTTGGTCGAAGCTGACGACGTGCCGGAGGCAAGATCGCCCTGCTCGGCGAGGATGACCTTGAGGCCGCGACCGGTGGCATCGCGCGCGATGCCGACGCCGTTTATGCCGCCCCCGATAATGGCCAGATCATAAACGCCCGCTTCCCCGGCCATGCCGCTCCCATCGGACTAGCGATTCATTTCGATTCGGATTTTGCACATGCGAAAGAAACTCCTCGCATATGCGAACCAAATGAACCATTAACTTTTCTCCATTCGCTATATTACGAAAAAAATCGAAACTCAACGAAAATCGCATGAACACGAGCCATCAACCTTGGATGGAGAGAGAATTCTTGAAATTGGCGCACCAAAAGCCTGGCGCACGACCCGCTGCTTCATCCATTTCTCGCCGTTAACTTTTGCCCGGGCCGCCCGCCCCCTCCAGGTGAGGGGCAAGCTGACGCGGTTTTTCAACAGCCCTCGAAACACTCTCGCAGCGTAGTCGCGCAACACGAACGACTAAATCGTTCGATATATTGATCGCTCAATGCATTTGCCTCAAATTATTAGGCGATTCTTCGCAGTGACAGCGAAGTGAGAGGGCAAGGATGACTACGTCCGGCGGGGATGAAGTTCGCGCGCCCACGCAACAAGAGACCGAGGATGGCCACGAAGCGGCACGCCGCGCGGTGCTGCGACAGATCGGGCGCTTCGCTTATGCCGCACCAGCGTTAGCCTTGCTGGCCCAGCCCAAGCGGGCGCAGGCCGGCTACGGTGGCGGTGGCGGTAGCCGCGGTGGTGGCGATGGCGGCAGTCGTGGTGGTGGCGATGGCGGTAGCCGTGGCGGTGGTGGCGATGGCGGCAGTCGTAGTGGTGGCGATGGCGATGGCGTGAAGCGCACGCGCATCGCTGCGCCGGATCGAGGCAAGGGCAAGTAAGGACACGAAGAGGTCTCGCGAGCAATGCGCGGACACTGTCGAGCAGCCTGACCGGATTGCTGTTGCATCTGACCTGATGGGGCTGTGATCTACGAGACACTTTCGCCCGCGGTCCCGGGTCATCTCATTTAATCCCGCATGGTCCCCGGGCTGCCAGCAATATTTTCGGGCGCCGCGATTGTGATCCCGGCAAAAGCACTTAGGCCGCCGACAGGCCGCTTGCCGGCTCTTCCGCCGGCGCCGCCACTTCCAGCGTCACGCCATTGTGCCGGCAGATATCGATGATCGTGTCCGGCGGCGGCTGGTCGGTGACGAAAGTGTCGATCTGGCTCAGATGACCGATGCGCACCGGCGCCGAGCGGGTGAATTTCATCGTATCGGATACCAGAATAGTGCGCCTGGCATTGGCGATGATCGCCTGCGCGGCGCGCACTTCGCGATAATCGAAATCGAGCAGCGCCCCGTCATCGTCGATCGCCGACACGCCGATCACCGCATAGTCGACCTTGAACTGGCGGATGAAGTCGACTGCCGCCTCGCCGACGATGCCACCGTCGGAGCGCCGGACCATGCCGCCGATGACGATGACATCGACACCCGGACATGGTGTCAAGGTCGTCGCCACATGGATATTGTTGGTGATGACGAGCAGCCCCTCATGTTTGGTCAGCGCGCGCGCCACCTCCTCGGTCGTCGTACCGATATTGATGAAGAGCGAGCAATTGTTGGGGATGAGCTGGGCGGCCCTTTCGCCGATCCGCTGCTTTTCATATTCGGCGAGCAGCCTTCTCGCCTCATAGGCGACATTCTCGACACCCGATGACAGAAGCGCCCCGCCATGGGTGCGGGTCAGGAGCCGCTGCTCGCACAGATCGTTCAGGTCCTTGCGGATCGTCTGGGGGGTGACATCGAACCGCTCCGCCAGCCCGTCGACCGTCACCTTGCCGCTCTGGCGGGCGATCAGGAGGATCTCATGCTGGCGAAAATTAAGCGATGTCATGGGTTTTTCCGGTGGATGAAGGCGGTTTTGCCTGCACGTCCGGCTTGAGTTTAGAGCGCCCGTACCCGTAAGAAAAGGCGGTAACAGGAGGCCTCCATGAGCAAAGCCGAACTGCCGGCGAATCTGGTCGTCGTCGACCACCCGCTGGTGCTGCACAAGCTGACCTTGATGCGCGACAAGCACACGCCGTCGGCGGTGTTCCGCCAGCTTCTGCGCGAGATCAGCCTGCTGCTCGCTTATGAAGTGGCGCGCGATCTGCCGATGACGACGCAAACCATCGAGACGCCGCTCGCCGAGATGGAAGCCCCCATTCTCAAAGGCAAGAAGCTGGTCATCGTCTCGATCCTGAGGGCCGGCAACGGCCTCCTCGAGGGCATGCTCGATCTGATGCCCTCGGCCCGCGTCGGCCATATCGGCATCTACCGCAATCCGGAAACGCTGCAGCCGGTCGAATACTATCTGAAAGTGCCCGAGGACATCGCCGAGCGCCGGGTGATTGTCGTCGATCCGATGCTCGCCACCGGCAATTCGGTGTCGGCCGCCATACAGCGGCTGAAGGACAAAGGCGCCAAGGACATCAAGCTCGTCTGCCTGCTCTCGGCGCCGGAGGGCATCAAACACGTGAACGCCGATCATCCCGACGTGCAGATCTTCACCGCCGCGGTCGACCGCAAGCTCGACAGCCATGGTTATATCGTCCCGGGTCTCGGCGATGCCGGCGACCGCATGTTCGGAACGAAATAGGACGCATCGGCCCGCAGAAATGCGGACGCAACGTCAGTTACCCTTCGTTAGCTATGCGCGGCGCTTTTTCGATTCGACAATATTTAGGCAGGAATTGGCGGGCACAATCCGGTCTCTAAGAAGACCACACAGGATATGGCGCCGACAATGCAGACCCAGCTCAAGTGCCTCGACGGATCGCGCCCACGCATCCTCTTTGCCGAGGATTCGGATACCGTCCGTCTGGTGACAGCCGCCTTGCTGAGGCGGATGGGTTGCGATGTCGACGCTGTCGAGCATGGCGAGGAAGCGGTGAACCAAGTGCGCACCCAGTCCTATGATCTGGTCCTGCTCGATATCGAGATGCCGGTGATGGACGGCATGATCGCCGCGCGCGAGATCCGCGCTCTGGGCGGTGGCGCCGCCCGCACGCCCTTGATGGCGCTGTCGGCCTATCTGGCGGACTGGCACAAGGGCGGC
Organism: Nordella sp. HKS 07; assembly: GCF_011046735.1. NCBI lineage: Bacteria > Pseudomonadati > Pseudomonadota > Alphaproteobacteria > Hyphomicrobiales > Nordella > Nordella sp. HKS 07. The sequence goes on from NZ_CP049258.1 coordinate 1,189,893, forward strand.
CAGTGGCATGAATGCTTCGACATGGCGCTGCCTAAGCCCGCGGGACGCAGCGAATTGCAGTCGGCGATCCAGAAGATCCTGCGCTGAGTTACACCCTTCGACGTACCGCGCAACGTTCCCTTAAGCACGAAATGAAAACGCCGGCACGATATGCCGGCGCTCTTCGGATCGATGGATCTTGTCTTCTGAGGTGAGCCTCAGTCGGTTCCGTTCGCCTTCTCGACCAAACGATTCTCGAGAGAATTCAGCATATGAAGGAACTCAGCGATTTCGGGGCTGACACGCACCGGCCGATTGACGTGCCCTTGATAGGGCTCTGTGCGTTCTGACGCCTCGACGCTACGCATGACAACTTCTCCTTCGGTATCTTCGCTCATAACACGCTGAATCTAAGAATTACCTAAGACCCCTCTACAACGCATCGACTGACACACATCCGAACGAGCGGTTCATCCTGCGTTCATGATGTAAAGATGGGGAGCGAGGCAGGCGCTCGCGCGGCTGAAGGCAGGCCATTTCATGGCGGGACAAAAAAACAATCAATCGTGATGAAATTGCCACAGGTCTCTGTGCGTATACTCCTGTTGCGAGCCAATGCCATTCGGGAGACATTCATGGTGAAGCCAGCCACGATATTGAAATCAATGACCATTCTTGCGGTTCTCACGGGACTGGGTGCAACTCTGGCCCTCGCCGGCCCCATAGAGGACCGCCAGGCGGGAATGAAGCAGGTCGGCAAGGCGATAGGTGTCTTCGCCGGTATTGCCAAGGGCGAGGCGCCTTATGACGCCGCCGTCGTCAAGACCAGCGCCGATGCGATGCTGGCCGGCATGAAACAGGCTTTCGCCAACTTCACTCCCCGCAGTGACAAAGGTCCACCCGAGACCTATGCCAAGCCTGAGATCTGGAGCGATCCGGAAGGCGTCAAGGCGGCCGAGAACAACGCCCTGAAGGCGGTCGAGACCATGGCGGCGACGACCGACGAGGCGGGTTTCAAGACGGCTCTGGCCGGCCTGGGCGAGGCCTGCAAGGCCTGTCACACCAAGTATCGCCGCCCGAAGGAATAGTGTGCGCTGAAGAACCGGTTTCTTACACGATCGAGGCTGCTCGGCCTGGCGGGACTGGTCCTGCTGGGCGGGGCAGTTTTGTGGATTCTCTCCGCCCCCAGGCCCTTGGGTCCTGATGCGCTGCCCGCGCATCAGGCCGATCTCACCAATGGCGCCCTGATGTACAATATCGGCGGCTGCCTCAACTGCCACAAGCCTGATCCCGCTAATGCATCGGCGGCGGCCGACCTGCCCTCCGGAGGCGCACCGCTCAAGACTCCGATCGGCATTTTCTTTCCGCCCAATCTGACGCCCGACCTGGAAACGGGAATCGGAAAATGGAGCGAGCTCGATTTCCTCAACGCGCTGGAGCGCGGCCTCTCGCCTGCGGGCAGCCATGCCATCCCGGCCTTTCCCTACACATCCTATGCATTGATGCGTAGAGAGGACATCCTCGACATTCGCGGCCACCTGATGACACTGGCGCCGGTCAAGTCCGAAGCGAGACCCGCCGACATTCCTCTGGCTTTCATCCTGCGCCGCGGCGTCGGCCTGTGGAATCATCTGGGCCTTTCCGACGCGAAGTGGCAGCCCGACACTCAGCAGACGGCGAGCTGGAATCGCGGCGCCTATCTGGTGAATGGTCCCGGCCATTGCGCCCAGTGCCATACGCCGCGCACGTTGCTCATGACACTCGACGAGACGCGGGCGTTTGCCGGCGCGCCGAGTCTCGAAGGGAGCGGAAATGTGCCTTCGCTGCGCGGTCTCATCGAGCGCGGCCGCTACAAGGACGCCAAGGACCTCATCTCCGCCATGCAGTTCGGCGAGATGCTGGGTTACGATAAGCTGTCCTCGGGCGGCATGGGGGCTGTGCAGACGAACCTGTCGAAACTGCCGGAAGGCGATCTCCAGGCCATCGCCGATTATCTCGTCAGCCTGAAGTAACTTGGTGCGGCCCTTTCAGCACCAATAGCTACACGGGCTTCTTCTCGTCCTTGCCGTAGTAGTAATTGGCCTTCTTGCCGTAGATGGCGCCGCCCAGCAGACGGCGCATGGCCTCCGACTTGCGCAGGGGATCAATCACCGCGCGCATCGCATCATGGGCGAAGACCTTGGCAGCATCCATCACCGGCGAGACGGCGGGCGGGCGCTGCGGCCAGCCGAAATGGCGCAGCGTGCCGTTCATCAGCCTGATCTTGTTCATACGATTAACTTCCGGCGTCTTCCACGTCATCGCCATCGACACCGAATAGCGCCCGCCGGTGCGCACCCAATGCGGCCACATATAGGGCAGATGCACCGCATCGCCTTCCTTCATCGGGAAGACCTGGGCGCGTTGCTCGAAGGACGGTTCGTAATGCTGGTTGCGGTGCTTGGACGGAGAAATCTCGAGCGCCTCCTCGGAGATGAGCGCGCGGTCGCCATTCTCGAAGATGTGCACGAATTTGTCGCCCCTGATCTGGATCAGGATGTTCTCCTCGGCATCGACATGGAAAGGTGTTGTCGAATTGGCCGAGGAGACGAAGATATAGCCCTGGAGATCGCTGTAATCGCCGGCCTTCTTGCCGGCCGCCGACTGTGCCGCATCGACGAAGGCCTTGAGGATCGCCGCGTAATCGGGATCGAGCTCGACACCCTTGATCACCATCCAGGCATTGGCCTCCTCGATGCGCTTGATCACCTCAGGCGGCGCCATGTCGATGCTCGGGATGTCTTCCGGCTTCTGGCCCGGCAGGAGCTTGCCGGAATTGTACTCGATGCGATCGCGCGGCATCGACTGGGCGAGTTGGATCAGCCGCTCGAGCGTGAACAGCGGATGATCGGCGAGACCATGCTGGAGCGCGAAGGGCGCCTTGAGGAACTTCTCGCGCGCCACTTGGGCGTCGACGGTGACGATGCTCATGATTCTCTTCTCCTCATGATCCGATAGTACATGGTCTTGGCCAAAGCGCGCGCCGCGATGCGTCCCTTCTCGGCCTCGACCAGCAGGCGGAAGGCCGCCGATGAAAGCTCAGGCCCGCGGATCATCACATCGCAGAGCGCAATCCGGTCGCGCCAGATATTGCTGATCATCGGATGGCCGGGTATGGCGCATGAATCGACGAGCGCCAGGCGTTCCTTGTCGAGCAGCCTTTCGGTCGCCTCGAGGATCAGCATGACGCCCGGCGAATAGCGGGCGAAGTCCTGGTCATAGGCGATCTTGCCGAGCCAGCCCTGCGCACCCTGGACGATGCCGGACATCATGGCGACGGGCTTGCCGTCGAGCGCGATTTTCCAGAACCGGAGGCTGCCCTCGGCGCTGAGGAGATGGACCGCTTCGCGGAATGCTGTGGCCATGACCGAATCGGCTGCAAGTGCCGTGCCGCGCTGGCCTTTCCAGCCTTTGGCCTCGAGGGCGATCAACGCATCCACCCAGGGATCGACCGGATCACCGGGTTCCCAAGCGGTGCAATCGAGCTTGCCCTCCTCGCCGAGCCTGGATCTGAGCCGGCGATATTCCTTGCGCCGCTTGCGCTCGAAATTGTGCGAGACCCAGTCCTCGAATCTGCCCTGGAACCCAAGCGCCGCTCTTTCCCAGCGGGAGATAATCTCGATGGCTCCCCCGCCTTCCGCGACGGCCTCGCCGAGCATGTCCCAGAATGGGCCGGAGACCGGAAGCGCGCGGAATTGAATTGCCCGGCCGCGCTGCGCCGTCAGAAACGCCTTGAGCGTGGATTTTGGATCTTCCGCGCCGATCAGCGGCGTGCCGGAGAAGCTCAGGGGCGATGTCCAGGCGCGCCGCACGAGGCCGTGGCCGGCTTTGAGGGCGAAGACACCGCAGAGTTCCTCGCCGCGCCAAAGCGCCACTATTTCGGCGGGAAGCTGCGCCGAATAGTGCATCAATGCCGGCGCGAGCCAGGCCTGCAGGGCGGAACCGGCGGGGACGAAACTGCGCGCGCCGAGGGACCGCCAGGGCGCCGAGATCCGCTCGAATTCGGCAAGCGTCGCCAGTATCTCAATTCTGATGGTCTCAGCGCTGCCCGTCACCGGCAACATATTCATGGCCTCGGTCCCTGCGCGGGAAAAAGACGCCACGTGACCAGCAGCGTGGCGATCGCCTCGAAGGTGAAGGCGGCCGAAATGGCGACCGCGGCGCCCTCGATGCCATAGCGCGGGATGAGGGCCAGCCCCAAACCGCCATTGAGCAGGAATGTTGCAAGCAAGATCATCGCCGCCTTGTCCTGATGTCCCGATACGGCAAGCAAGTTCTGCGCCGGGCCGGCGAAGGCGCGGGCCAGGAGGCCGACAGCGAGGATGAACATGACCGGGTAGGCCGCCAGGAAGTCCGGGCCGAACAGCCAGAGCAGCGGCTTGCCGAGAGCGAGCAGGAAGGCCGCCGCCAGCAGAGAAGGCCAGAAGCACCAGTTCTGCATGCGGGTGAGGAAGGCCCGAATCTCGGCCAGATCGCCGCGGGCGTGCAGGATGGCGAAACGCGGCATCGCCACAGCGCCGATCGAGAAATGCACGAAGGCGACGAGGGAGATGGTTTTCAGCGCCGCGAAATAGATGCCGATCCGGTCCGGCGGCACGCGCAGATATTCGAGCAGCAGCACATCGAGATTGAGGATGAACAGCGTGAAGCCGTCGATCATGAAGAGCGGCAGCGAGGTGCGGGTCCAGTTCGCCAACATGTAGGCCGGCTGCGCTCTCGGCGTCGACCGTTCGAGACGTTTTCTGAGTGCCAGATATTGCGCGATCGCGGTTAGCCAGCAGGCGAGCACCAGCGCCAGCGCCGCCGTCGCGGCGTCGGGCGGACGCGCTGCCCAGTAGAAGATACCAATGCAGACGAAGAGCAGGATGGGTCGCAGGATATAGGGCGGGAAAAGCGCCAGATCGATCCAGCCTTGCGCGCGGCCCACGCCATCCTGGAAATCGGTGAGGCCATAGGCCGGCAAGCTCACCAGCGCGAGACCGAGCGGAACGAGATAGACCGGCTCGATGAGTCCGCTCCAATCCCTGATGAGCAGAACGGCAATGAGCGCGATGATGGCGCCGAGGACGAGGACGATCATGCGCCCGGCGCGCAGGAAGCCGTGGAACAGCTCCCATTTCTCCTGTTCGCGATATTGCGGAAGGAAGCGCATCACCGAGGTGGCGAAGCCGACCGACACCAGAGAGCCCAGGACCAGCACCCACACCCAGCCATAAGTGAAGATGCCGAATTCGAAGGCGCCCATCCAGCGGGCGAGCAGAATTTGGCTGAGAAAGGCGAGACAGGCAGAGGCGATACGGATGGCGAAGGCAATGAGCGCGCCGCGGCCCGAACGTGCACCTTCACCGCTGCTGCAGAGCAACGTTTCGGCCGGCTGTCGCAAGGCCGGCGGCACCCATTTCAGCAGCTGTTCCATTCCGCCCCATGATGAGTGCGGCGCAAGCTAAGGGCGAATACCTAAACTTCCCTTTGAGGGGATGGTTAACGGCCCACTCGCGGAATGAATCTAGTGTCCCGAATCCGAAGCTCGCCACAGCCAGCGGGATCTTCCGAGCGAACTTCGGATTCGGAAGGACACTAGAAAACCTAATGATTCTAGTGTGCTTTTGAACGCGAAATTCCTGTCGGTGCAAGCCGCCTGATATCAGGAACTTCGCGTTCAGCACACTAGTCCCGCGTTTCCCCCGAAAGCGGTGTCGCCTGCATGGCGGGACGAGCGGCGAATTCATCGAACCACGCTGTCAGGCGAGGCCGGCCGGCTCGGAAGGAAGGCAGGCCGCGGAATATGATCCAGTCGAGCGCCGTCGCGAGTGCGATATGGCCGACATGGAGGGGTGTCGATACATCCAGATTAGTCTCGAGCCAGTCATAGCTTGAGACCAGTTTCTCGACATAGCCGTCACGCAGCGGCGCGTAGCGCAGCTCGGCCGGGCGGCGCACGGTCTCCCAGCGCAGAGCGATGCCGGCCTCGCAGAGGCCCTGCGCCACGGCTTGCAGGCGCAAGGCTGTCCAGCGCGCCTCGCCCTCCCGCGGGATCAGGCGGCGCTCGGGCGCCAACGTGTCGAGATAAGCGCAGATGACGTCCGAATCGAAGATCGGCGCAAGTCCTGGTCGGACGAGCACCGGCACTTTGCCGAGCGGATTCTCGGCGAAGACCGTATCATTGCGGCGCGTCGGGCTGGTCTCGTGATGGATGACCTCGATCTGCGCCGCCAATCCGGCTTCATGGGCAAAGACCAGCGCCTTGCGTGCGTAAGGCGAATGCGTCTGGTAATAGAGTTTCATCACCATCCTCTTTCCATGGCTAGGCCCATAGATCGCCGGCCTTCCGGCATTCCACAAGGAATCGCAGCGGGACCGCGGGCGCGGGCATCGAATGGACCTTCACAGACGACTGGTCGGCTGGCCTCGAATACGATTTTGTGGATCTGGGCTCCGACAGCATCGAGCTGTGTGAGGGTGATGGCGGTAATTTCGACGCCGATGTCGATCTGCGTATCAACATCGTCAAAGCGGGACTGAATTACTGATTCTGATCAGAAGCCGCAATAAAGGCTAAGGCCGGCGCAAGCGCCGGCCCCCGCTTGAACGAATTCCCCTCAGAACCCGCTCGAAATGCTTGAGCTTGAGCGGATCAGAAATCGCTCTTGGGTTCCAGGATCTGGCGGCCCTTATACATGCCGGTCTTGAGATCGACATGGTGCGGACGGCGCAATTCACCGGACTTCTTGTCCTCGATCCAGGTGACGGTCTGCAGCTTATGGCCCGAGCGGCGCATGCCGATGCGGCTGCGGGACATCTTCTTGCGTGGAACGGCCATTTAAACTCTCCATCAAACAAAAGGCGCAAGCCCGGCCGGGCCGGGGCGCCAAATCTGGGGCGCTTATAGCGGGCTTCAAAGCCCGAGGCAAGTCACATAGGGACCGATCATGTTCATCCGGGCCATGATTCGCTGGGCGATGCGATTGACCCTTTTGGACGGCTTCCCGGCGTTCCGCTTGATCGGATTGGGCAGGACCGCCGCCAAGAGGGCGGCCTCCCGCTTCGACAATTTGGCGGCGGGTTTCTTGAAATGATATTGCGAGGCAGCTTCCGCTCCGTAAATTCCGGGCGCCCATTCGACGATATTGAGATAGATCTCGATCATGCGGCGCTTCGACCAGACCAGATCCATCCAGTAGGCCAACGGCAACTCCAGCGCCTTGCGGACCGGGCTGCGGCCATCCCACAGGAAGACATTCTTGGCAGTCTGCATGGAGATGGTGCTGGCGCCGCGGATCGGCCCTTCCCCGTCGCCATCGGTCGCCTCGTCCAGCACATCGCCGAACTCGATCCAGTCGACGCCGTTATGCGAGCAGAAGCGGGCATCCTCCGAGGAAACGACGGCGCGCGACAGATGCGGCGATATCTCATCGAAGCTGACCCATCGATAATCAATGCCATTGCCGCTGAACAGCCGGGTGATCATCAGATTGGAAGCGGGCGGCGGCACGACCGTATAGACCAGGGTCATCACGACGGGCCATAGCGCGGCGATAATGGCCACTGTGGCGATCCGGCGCGGCCAGGGATCGAAGCGCTTGAGCAGGCCGGTGATGCGCCAGGTCTTGGAGGCCACGGATGGGGTCTCGTCGCTCGTTTCGGTGGGGGGATGCGCCGCACGTCTCTGGAAAAGCGCCCGCCGTCTGACCTCGATATCAGTCATGACCGGCCCGATACAATACGCGGCGCCCCATAGGTTGAGTTTCCTTGCCCTTCTCTCTACAGCTTGCCCGAACCCTAGCACAGGACAGCATCTTGGCGTCACTCCCGCAAACCGAGTTCGAACGGCGTCTCAGTGCCTTTGCCGGGACCATAGCGGCCCATCTCGAACGCCTGTTGCCCACTGGCGGCGCCCCTGCACCGCGGCTCGTCGAAGCGATGCGCTATGCCCTTCTGGCGCCAGGCAAACGCATCAGGCCGTTTTTCGTCGCCGAGAGCGCCCGCCTCTTCGAGGTCGGCGAAATCCCTGCCTTGCAGGCGGGCGCGGCGATCGAATGCGTGCATTGCTATTCGCTCGTGCACGACGATCTGCCGGCAATGGATGATGACGATTTGCGCCGCGGCCGACCCACGGTGCACAAGGCCTTCGATGAGGCGACCGCGATCCTCGCCGGCGACGCGCTGCTCACCTTCGCATTCGAGATTTTGAGCAGCGAGGCCACGCATGCGGACGCCTCGGTGCGCGGCGAGCTCATCGCCGAGCTCGCCAAGGCGGCGGGCAAGGACGGCATGGCCGGTGGCCAGATGCTCGATCTCGCGGCCGAGAGCGAGAAAATCGCCGATCTCGGCCGCATCGTCACCTTGCAGGCGATGAAGACGGGCGCCCTCTTCCGCTTCGCCTTGCGCGCCGGCGCCATATTGGGCAAAGCCGGCGCGAACGAACGCGCGGCATTGAGCCTCTATGCCGACCGGATCGGACTTGCCTTCCAGATCGCCGACGACATTCTCGATGTCGAAGCCTCGAGCGCCACGCTCGGCAAGACGGCCGGCAAGGACAAGGTGGCCGGCAAGGCGACCTATGTCGATCTTCTCGGCCTCGATGGCGCCAAGGCCGAGGCGCGAAAACTGGTCGATGAAGCCAAGGACGCGCTCGCACTCTTTGCCGGCAAGGCGACGATCCTGGCCGCCGCCGCGGACTATGTGGTCGCACGGCGGAAATAGATCAGGTTTTCAGATCATCGGCAGGCCGCGCGGTTTGCGGCCGAGCGGAAAGGCCTGATCGAGACGCTGGATCTCGGCGGCGCTCAAGACGAGCCCGCCCGCCTTCGCATTGTCCTCGACATGCGCGAGCTTGGCCGCTTTCGGAATGGCGAAGAGCGAAGGCCTGCGCGTGAGCAAGGCGAGCGCCACCTGGCGCGGGCTCGAGCGATGGACGGCGGCGATCTCGGCCAGCACCTTGCCGCTCTTGCTCGCGGTGTCGGGGAAACCCGAATGGCCGAAGGGACTATAGGCGACCACCGCGACATCGTTTGCCTCGCACCACGGAATGACCGCATGCTCGATGGCGCGCTCCTCCAGGTGATAGAGCACCTGATTGCAGGCGATCCTGCCGGGTCCCGCGACGCTGAGCGCCTCTGCGAGATCGCCTTCATCGAAATTGCTGACGCCCCAGGAGAGGATCTTGCCCTCGCCTTTCAGGTCCTCGAAAGCCTGGAAGGTCTCGGCGAGAGCATATTGCCCGCGCCAGTGGAGAAGATAGCAATCGAGCCGGTCGGTGCCGAGACGCTTGAGCGATGCCTCGCAGGCACGCTTCGTACCGGCCCTGGACGCATTGCTGGGCAGCACCTTGGAAACGATGAAGACCTCTTCGCGCCGGCCCTTGACGGCCTCGCCGATGATCGTCTCCGCTTGGCCTGAGCCATACATCTCGGCGGTATCGATATGAGTCATGCCGAGATCGAGCCCGCGCCGCAGGGCGGCGATAGCGCTCGTCTTCTCCGCATGCTCGATATACCAGCTGCCCTGGCCGATGACCGGGACATCGCGTCCCGCTGCTCCGAAGCGTCTCGTCTGCATACGCACCCCTATGCTCGGTTGGCTCCATCCTGGACGTGGAAATAGGCCGAGTCGCCGACGAGTTCGCCCATCACGTCATCGACCGAGGTCACCAGCATATTGCAGCGCTTGCCGAGTTCCGAATCGGGCCGCTCGCCCATTGCGCAGGCGATGGAGAGATTGCGCACGATGGCCAGGCATTGCACGAAATGCTGGCGGTCGGAAAAGCTGAAGGGACGGGTCATGAGGGGGCCTCTCTTCATGATGATGGGAGGCGGAATATAGAACGAAATAAGAACAGAGTTCAATGTCAATCCGCTGTCCAGCAGAGAATTAAACCGAGCCCCATCGCTCCCTGACGTAATTCTCGACGATGCCCTTGAACTGGTTGGCGATGTCGGCGCCGCGCAAAGTGGCGACCTTCTTGCCGTCGACATAGACGGGCGCGGAAGGCAGTTCGCCGGTTCCCGGCAGCGAGATGCCGATATCGGCATGTTTCGATTCGCCCGGACCGTTGACGATGCAGCCCATGACCGCGAGCGACAGCGTCTCGAAGCCCGGATAATCGCGCCGCCAGTCGACCAAGCGGTCGCGCACATAGGTCTGGATGTCCTGCGCCAGTTCCTGGAACACCGTCGAGGTGGTGCGCCCGCAGCCGGGACATGCGATGACCATGGGCGCGAAGGAACGCAAGCCCATCGTCTGCAGGATCTCCTGCGCCACGATCACCTCGCGGGTGCGGTCGCCGCCGGGTTCGGGCGTGAGCGAGATGCGGATCGTGTCGCCTATGCCTTCCTGGAGCAGGACGGCGAGTGCGGCCGTCGAGGCGACGATGCCTTTCGAGCCCATGCCCGCTTCGGTGAGGCCCAGATGCAAGGCGTAATCGCAACGCCTGGCGAGGAGCCGATAGACGGCGATCAGATCCTGCACTTCCGAGCATTTCGCCGAGATGATGATCTTCTCGGCGCCGAGGCCCAGCTCGCGCGCGCGCTCGGCCGACAGCACGCCCGACTGCACAACCGCCTCATGCATCACCGCGCGCGCGTCGATGGGCGCAGCCGACTTTGCATTGCGGTCCATGAGCTCGGTCAGCAGCGCCTGATCGAGCGAGCCCCAGTTCACACCGATGCGGATCGGCTTGTCGAACTGCATGGCCGTCTCGATCATCGTGCCGAAGTTGCGGTCCTTCTTCTCCTTGAAGCCGACATTGCCGGGATTGATGCGGTATTTGGCGAGCGCCTCGGCACAGGCCGGATACTGGCTGAGCAGCATATGGCCGTTGTAATGGAAGTCGCCGACGATCGGCACGTCGAGGCCCTTGGCCGCGACCTTGTCGCGGATATGGGGAACGGCGGCCGCGGCCTCCTCGCGATCGACCGTGATGCGGACGATCTCGGAGCCGGCGCGATTGAGAGCGGCGATCTGCCGGGCGGTGCCCTCGATATCGGCCGTGTCGGTATTGGTCATCGACTGGACGACGATCGGCGCCCCGCCGCCGATCTGGACGGAACCGGTCGAAACACCGATGGAGGTTCTGCGCGGAAGTAGCATGCGGGCTTAATTGGTCTTCGGCAGCGTCAAGGTCAAGACAAACAGCGCCGCAGCCATCAGCACGATCGAGGGGCCGGAGGGCGAGTCGATGAGCGCCGACAATACGAGGCCCGCCACCACCGCAACCATGCCGAGGAGGCTCGCCGACACCGCCATGGCTTCGGGCGAGCGCGCCATGCGCCGGGCCGCCGCCGCCGGGATGATGAGCAGAGCCGTGATCAGGAGAATGCCGACGATCTTCATGGCGACCGCGATCAGCACCGCGATGAGGAGCACGAAACCCACTTCCACTCTTTGCGCCTTGACGCCCTCGGCTGTCGCCAGCTCCTCGTGAACGGTGAGCGCCAGGAGATCGCGCCACAGGAACGCAAGCCCGATCATCATCGCGACCCCGCCGAGCCAGACCCAGAGGATGTCGCCAGCGGAAACGGTGAGGATGTCGCCGAAAAGCAGGCTCATCAGATCGAAGCGCACCCAGGTGAGGAGGCTCGCCACGACGATGCCGGCGGCAAGCGCGCCATGCGAGAGGATGCCGAGCAGCGTGTCGGTCGCGAGCTCGCGTTGCGAGCGCAGCGCCAGAAGGGCGACCGCGACGGCGACCGTCGTCGCGATGACGCCGAGCGTGAGATCGACGCCGAACAAAAGACCCAAGCCCACGCCCAGCAGCGAGGCATGGGCGAGCGTCTCGCCGAAATAGGCCATGCGCCGCCAGACGATGAAGCAGCCGATGGGTCCGGCGATCACCGCGATACCAAGTCCGGCTATGAGGGCGCGAATGAAGAATGGTTCAGAGAGGATGGACATCACTGTTGCGGGAAGGGGTGAGGCTGCTCAATGCTTGTGGTCATGATGCTTGTGGTCACGGTCGTGGGAATGGTCATGACTTTCGTGATCATGATCGTGGTGATGCGAATAGGCCGCGATCACGCGCGCCGCCTGCGGGCCGAAGAGCTTCATGAATTCGGGGTTCTGGCGCACCGTTTCAGGCCCGCCTTCGCAGCAGATATGGCCGTTGAGGCAGATCACGCGATCGCTCTCCGCCATGACCATGTGAAGATCGTGGCTCACCATCAATATGCCGCAGCCATGAGTGCGGCGGATCCGCGAAATGAGTTCATAGAGTTTCGTCTCGCCGATGAAGTCGACCGCCTGCACCGGCTCGTCGAGCACCAGGAGCTCCGGCTTGCGCAACAGCGCCCGCGCCAGGAGCGCGCGCTGCACCTCGCCGCCCGACAGCGAGGCGACGGCAGCGTCCTTCAGATGCGATATGCCCGTCTCGGCGAGTGCGGCATCGATGTCAGCGGGGGCGGCCCGCAAGGTGAGGGAGAGCAGGCGCTTCACATCGAGCGGCACGTTCGGCGTCAACGGAAAACGCTGCGGCACATAGCCGACGCGCAAGCCGGCCTTGCGCTTGATACGTCCGCCGCTCAGTCTCTGCAGCCCCAGCAGGACGCGGACCAGCGACGACTTTCCCGCTCCATTGGGCCCGATGAGGGTGACGATCTCACCCGGCATCACCTCGATATCGACATGATCGAGAATGACGCGTTTGCCATATTTGAGGGAAAGTCCCAGGCCTTCGATCAAGGGCTCGCTTGGCACCAGCGCATCCATGGGGTCAGGCGCTCCCGGCGCAATGGCTGCAGCGGCCCGAAAGCTCGACCATGGTGCGTTCGGCCCTGAAACCCTGCACCGCCGCCTGACGGGCGAGGCATGCAAAAGCTTCCGGACTGTCGAGCTCCGCGACGATGCCGCAGCCTTCGCAGATGAGGAGTGCCGCGGGCTCGCCCTCATGCGCATGCGAGCAGGCGATGAAAGCGTTGCGGCTCTCGATCTTGTGCACCAGCCCATGCGCCAGGAGGAAGTCGAGGGCGCGGTAGACGGTTATGGGCGCCGGACGCGGGCCGTTGGCCGCCATGCGCTCGATGATCTCATAGGCGCCGGCCGCCTGGTGGCTCTGGGCGACACAATCGAGCACGTCGCGCCGCTGGCTGGTGAGCTTGGAGCCGCGGCGCGCGCAGATACGCTCGGCCCGCTTCACCAGATCGGCGGTGCAATGCGCATGGTTGTGCCGGGGGTCGGGGAAAGACATGACTGTTATAATATAACAGTCCGGGGAAATATCAAATACGGATGTCAGCCAGCCAGTGCCGGGCCGCATCGACCACTTCCTCCGGGGTCTCGAGCGTCGGCAGATGACCACAGTCGGCGATCTCGACATAGCGCGCATGGGGAATGAGGCCGGCCATGCGCAAGCCGTCCGCCGCCGGGGAAAACTGGTCGTGGACGCCCCACATCAGCAGGCTTGGGCAGGCGATCCGGGGCAGATCGGCCCAGCGGTCGGCGCGCACCGCCAGGGCATCTGATTGCCGCGCCACTTTCTCAGGATCGGCGCGGCGCGCCATGGCGAGGAACTGATCCGCCGCCGCCTGCCCCCGTTCGCCGGGCAGGTGGGTGATGGTTTCGGCGAACTGGCGATAGACCTCCTCGGCTCGGCCGTCGCGCAATTTGGCGCCGCGCTCGAAGCCGGCCTGCTGATTGGCGACGGCGCCCGCCCCTGCCCCGATGATCCACAGGCCCTTCACGCGTCCAGGCGCCGCGAGCGCCGTCTCACGCGCGACATGTCCGCCGAAGGATGTGCCCATGATGATGAAGTCGCCCTCGACGGCGGCAAGCACCTTTTCGACGCAGGCTGCAAGGCTGTTCTCATAGGGAATGACGATCCGGGGATTCACGAGATCGGCAAAGCGGTCCTTTACATCGTCGTAAAGGCCTTCATCGCAGCACAGCGCCGGTATCATCACGAGGGGAAGCATGATGCCGGCTTACTAAGCGGAGGAGATCAGGTCAACCAAAGCCCCGTCATCCCTGCGCAAGTCACTATCGTATTCACACATCTCGTGAGGGATGCAGGTCACCCCTCGCCCCTCAAAGAGGGGAGAGGGAGGGGCCCAACGCGCCAGCGTTAGGAGGGTGAGGGGCATCCTTGTTACCCTTCTACGCAGCAATCGCGATAGATCTGCTCATCATTGCGCCAAGAGACCGGGTGCCCCTCACCTTCCCATTGCTTCGCAATGGGCCCCTCCCTCTCCCCGCTTCCGCGGGGCGAGGGGGGGAGAACCGCATCCCTCGCGAGATGTGTGCATGCGATCGCGACTCTCGTCGGGATGACGAGCACATAAAAAAAGGCGTGGGAGATACTCCCGCGCCTTCCAAACTCTCAATATCGAGCGATCTTACTCGTTGGTGCCTTCGGCCGCCGGCTCTTCTTCCGCCTGCTTCTTGGAAATGTCCTCGCCGGTCTGCTGGTCGACCTGCTTCATCGACAGGCGCACCTTGCCGCGATTGTCGAAGCCAAGCAGCTTCACCTTGACCATGTCGCCTTCATTGACGACGTCAGAGACCTTGGCGACGCGGCGCGGCGCCAGTTCCGACACGTGGACGAGGCCGTCGCGGGCGCCGAAGAAGTTCACGAAGGCGCCGAAATCGACGACCTTGACGACCTTGCCGTCATAGATCTCGCCGACTTCCGGCTCCGACACGATCGACTTGATCCACTTCATCGCCGCTTCGATCGCCGGACCCGACGAGGACGCGACCTTGACGGTGCCGTCGTCGGAGATGTCGATCTTGGCGCCGGTCTTCTCGACGATCTCGCGGATCACCTTGCCGCCGGTGCCGATCACTTCGCGGATCTTGTCGGTCGGGATGGTGATCACTTCGATGCGCGGCGCATGCTCACCGAGGCCCGGACGCGCCTTTTCGAGCGCTTCCGACATCTTGCCGAGGATGTGCAGCCGGCCGTCCTTGGCCTGCCACAGCGCCGTCTTCATGATGTCTTCGGTGATGCCGGTGATCTTGATGTCCATCTGCAGCGAGGTCACGCCGTTGGCGGTGCCGGCCACCTTGAAGTCCATATCGCCGAGATGGTCCTCGTCACCCAGGATGTCGGAGAGCACCGCGAAGCGCTCGCCTTCCTTGATGAGGCCCATGGCGATGCCCGCCACGGGAGCGCGCAGCGGCACGCCCGCATCCATCAGCGACAGCGAGGCGCCGCAGACCGAAGCCATCGAGGACGAACCGTTCGACTCGGTGATCTCCGAGACGACGCGGATCGTATAGGGGAACTGGTCGGTGGGCGGCAGCATCGGATGGATGGCGCGCCAGGCAAGCTTGCCATGGCCGATTTCGCGCCGACCGGCGCCGCCGAGGCGACCCGTTTCACCGACCGAGAAGGGCGGGAAGTTGTAGTGCAGCATGAAAGTCTCTTTGTAGGTCCCTTCAAGCGAGTCGATATACTGCTCGTCCTCGCCGGTGCCGAGCGTGGTGACCACCAGCGCCTGGGTTTCGCCGCGGGTGAACAGAGCCGAACCATGCGTGCGCGGCAGAACCGAAGCCTCCGCCACGATTGGACGCACAGTGACGAGATTGCGCCCGTCGATGCGGTGGCCGGTGTCGAGGATGCTGTTGCGGACGATGTCCTTCTCGAGATGCTTGAACGCCTCGCCGACCTTGTTGGCGGCCGGCGCATCTTCCTGTCCTTCGACCACGAGGGCAGCCAGCACCTTGTCCTTCGCCTTGGCGACGGCTTCCTGGCGATCTTCCTTCTTGGCGATGGCATAGGCCGAACGAAGATCCGCTTCGGCGATCTGCTTCACCGAATTGAACAGCGCCTCCTGATCCGGCGGCGTGAAGTCGCGCGGCTGGCGCGCCGAACGCTCGGCCAGGCGGATGATCGCCTCGAGCACCGGCTGGAAATGCGCATGTCCGAACATGACGGCGCCGAGCATCTGCTCTTCCGAAAGCTCCTTTGCTTCCGATTCCACCATCAGCACCGCATCCTGGGTGCCGGCGACGACGAGATCTAGCTCCGACGTCTTCATCTGCTCGATCGTCGGATTGAGCACGAACTCACCATCGACAACGCCGACGCGCGCCGCACCGACCGGACCCATGAAGGGGATGCCGGAAAGCGTCAGCGCCGCGGACGAAGCGACCAGAGCGACGATGTCGGAGTCGTTTTCGAGATCGTAGGACAGCACGGTCGCGATGACCTGCGTCTCGTTGCGGAAGCCTTCGACGAACAGCGGACGGATCGGCCGGTCGATGAGGCGGGAGATCAGTGTCTCGCGCTCGGTGGGACGGCCTTCACGTTTGAAATAGCCGCCGGGGATCTTGCCGGCGGCGTAGGTCTTCTCTTGATAGTTGACGGTCAGCGGGAAGAAATCGATTCCGGGCTTTTCCGAGCGGGCCGCCACTGCGGTGGCGAGGACGGTGGTTTCACCGTAGGTGGCGAGGACAGCGCCGTCGGCCTGTCTGGCCATGCGTCCGGTTTCGAGGCGTAGCTTCTTGCCGCCCCATTCGATCTCTTCAACGTCTATCGTGAACATGTGATTTTCCTGATTGCCCTTGGCCGCCGCTAGACTTGCGTTCACCTACTCCGTGGACGGCATCCCCTATGGGCCTTCTGGCGCCGGCCCTATTGCCGGACGCCACTTGGGGGATCGCGGGCGGCAAATCGGTGATCCGCCCGCTCATACTGACTTCGTTACACTTACTCTCTAGGCATCCGAAAACCGGCTCTCCGCTTTTCGGCTTGTTGCTTAGTGCGTATCCCGGCGACGTGGAATCAAGTCGCCGAAAAGGATTCGCACCAAATCAATATGTTGGAGCAAATCCTTATCGCCAAAGTCTTCAACTTTGGCGGGATTTGCTCTAGCGGCGGATCTCGAGGCGCTTGATCAGCGACTGATAGCGCCCTTCATCGACCTTCTTGAGATAGTCGAGCAGACCGCGGCGCTGGCTGACCATCTTGAGGAGGCCGCGGCGCGAATGATTGTCCTTCTTGTGGGCTTTGAAGTGGTCGGTGAGCGTGTTGATCCGCTCGGTCAAGATCGCGACCTGGACTTCGGGCGAGCCGGTGTCGCCGGCTTTGGTGGCATATTCCTTAACGAGAGCGTTTTTGCGCTCCTGAGTCATAGTCATTCGGTCATCTCCAAATGGTGGTTATAGATTGAAAAGACGCTTCGGCTTGAGCGAGCCCTTTTCGATAGAGCAG
This sequence comes from Nordella sp. HKS 07, assembly GCF_011046735.1. Classification (NCBI taxonomy): domain Bacteria; kingdom Pseudomonadati; phylum Pseudomonadota; class Alphaproteobacteria; order Hyphomicrobiales; genus Nordella; species Nordella sp. HKS 07. The sequence goes on from NZ_CP049258.1 coordinate 1,207,057, forward strand.
ATCCCGAGGGGTCTTCGACCCCACATAACGAGAACCGCATCTTGTGCGATGGGAGCGCTTGCGCCTCTGAGCAGAACTGGTTGGCCCTGTCTCAGGCGTTGGGCCTCCGCGTCCTTCACGGCCAGTGCCGGGATGCCGTCCAGCACGGTCTCGATGGGTCGGAGAACCCCTTCCATGGCGTTGTCGCCGGCCGCCTTATGGCTCAGTTCAGCCAGCTTTTCCAGCGAAATCATATCACCTTCGGTAAACGGTCCGACCGCGGTGCGTCTCAAGCGCGCCACATGGCCGAGCGTGCCGAGCGCCTCCGCCATATCGCGGGCGAGCGAGCGGATATACGTCCCCTTCCCGCAAGTGACTGAAAATTCAGCATGATCCGGGTCCGGTTGGGCCAGGAGCTCGATTTTATCGATCTGCACCGTCCGGGCCGAGAGGGCCACCTCTTCCCCGGCCCTGGCCAGATCATAGGCCCGTTCGCCCCCGACCTTGATCGCCGAGAATTTGGGGGGCGTCTGCAGGATTTCGCCTTCGAACCGGGCGAGATTGGCGACGATATCACGGGTCTCGGGGCGATGAGCCGAGCGACCGCAGACCTCGCCTTCCCGGTCATCGGTGGTGCGCGCCTCGCCCCACTCGATCAGAACCCGATAGGTCTTGTGCCCGTCCATGGCCCAGGACACGGTCTTGGTCGCCTCTCCGAGCGCGATCGGCAGGAGGCCCGAAGCCAGGGGATCGAGGGTGCCACCATGGCCGGCCTTGGCGGCATTGAACAGCCGCTTGACCTTGGCCAGGGCCTGGGTCGATCCCAGTCCTTCCGGCTTGTCGAGGGCTATCCAGCCATGGATATTCTGACGCTTGTTCACTTCTTCTCGGGAAGATCGCGCGCCACGACCGGGTCCTTCAGGAGCCTGTCGATCTTGTCGGCGTAGTCGAGCGCCGTGTCGATGCGGAAGCGCAGTTCCGGCATGAACTTCATGTCGAGACGCGGTGCGAGCAGGCCCCGCATATAGCGGGCGTGCTTGGCGAGCAGCTTGAGAGCCTTCTCGTTCTGGCCGTCGACGAGCGGGCGGACAAAGGCGGTGGCAATGCGCAGATCGGGCGACATCGTCACTTCGTGAACGCCGACGCCGAAACGGTCGAGCTCGGGATCGCCAACTTCGCCGCGCAACAGGATCTCCGCCAGAGCGTGGCGTATGAGCTCGCCGGCGCGCAGCTGGCGTTGTGAGGGAGCTTTGGATGAGGTCATGATGAAGATCTCCCAATCGGGACGCGCAGCGCTCTCAACTCGTCATGGCCGCCCTTGAGGCGGCCATCCAGCCCGTCCGTGCAGCGGGTGCATGGCGTCGAGCCTGGATGGCCGGGTCGGGGCCGGCCATGACGAATTGGGTTAATCCAGCGTCCGCTGCACCTTCTCGACACGGAAGCATTCGATGACATCGCGGGCCCGCATATCCTGATAGCCCTCGAAGGCCATGCCGCATTCCTGGCCGACCTGCACTTCCTTGACTTCGTCCTTGAAGCGCTTGAGCGTCGACAGCGTGCCTTCGTGGATGACGACGTTGTCGCGGATGAGGCGGACCTTGGCGCCGCGCTGCACCGAGCCCTCGGTGACCCGGCAGCCGGCGACCTTGCCGACCTTGGTGATGTTGAAGATCTCGAGGATCTCCGCATTTCCGAGGAAGGTCTCGCGCAGAGTGGGCGCGAGCAGGCCCGACATCGCCTTTTTGATGTCGTCGACCAGATCGTAGATGATGTTGTAATAGCGGATCTCGATGCCTTCGCGCTCGGCCGCGTCGCGCGCCTGGCCGTTGGCGCGGACATTGAAGCCGAGGATCACCGCACCCGACGCGGCAGCCAGCTGCACGTCCGATTCGCTGATGCCGCCGACGCCATAATGCATGACGCGGGCGCCGATCTCTTCATTGCCGATCTTCTCCAGCGCCTGGACGATCGCTTCCGCCGAGCCCTGCACATCCGCTTTGACGAGGATATGGAAGTCTTTGCGGGCACCTTCCTTGAGCTGCGACATCATCTGCTCGAGCGACGCGCGGCCGCTGGCGACGCCACGCGATTCGCGCCGCTTGCGCTCGCGATAATCGGTGATCTCGCGCGCCCGCGCCTCGTTTGCGACGACGTCGAACTGATCGCCCGCTTCCGGCGCCGAGTTCAAGCCCAGCACCTCGACCGGAACCGACGGCCCGGCCTCTTTCACATGCTCGCCCTTGTCGTTGATGAGGGCGCGCACCCGGCCCCAGGAGGAGCCGGCGACGAAGATGTCGCCCAGATGCAGCGTGCCGCGCTGGACCAGAACGGTCGCGACCGGACCACGGCCGCGGTCGAGCTGCGCTTCGACGACGATGCCGGAGCCCTCACGATCGGGATTGGCCTTGAGATCGAGCACTTCCGCCTGCAGCAGGATGGTGTCGAGCAGCTTGTCGAGATTGGTGCCCTTGAGCGCCGACACTTCGATTTCCAGCACCTCGCCACCCATGCTTTCCACCACGATTTCGTGCTGGAGTAGCCCGGTGCGGACGCGATTGGGATTGGCCTGCGGCTTGTCGATCTTGTTGATCGCCACAATGATCGGCACTTCCGCGGCGCGCGCATGATTGATGGCTTCCGCCGTCTGCGGCATGACACCGTCATCGGCGGCGACCACCAGCACGACGATGTCCGTCGCCTTGGCGCCACGGGCGCGCATCGAGGTGAAGGCCTCGTGGCCCGGCGTGTCGATGAAGGTCACGAGACCGTTCCTGGTCTCGACCTGATAGGCGCCGATATGCTGGGTGATGCCTCCGGCCTCGCCCGCGACCACATTGGTCTTGCGGATCGCGTCGAGCAGAGACGTCTTGCCGTGATCGACATGGCCCATGATGGTGACGACGGGAGCGCGCGGCTTGAGTGTCTCCGCGGCATCGGCATCGCCGGCCAGGCCCTCGACCACGTCGGCTTCGGCGACGCGACGGACCCGGTGTCCCATTTCCTCGGTGATGATCTGGGCCGTATCGGCATCGATCACGTCGTTGATCGTATGCATCTGGCCCTGCTTCATCAGAAGCTTGATCAGGTCGACGGCCCGCTCCGACATGCGGTTGGCCAGTTCCTGGATGGTGATCGCCTCGGGAATCGTGACTTCGCGTACCATCTTCTCCGTCGGCATCTGGAAGCCTTGCGCCTGCTTCTTCTGGCGCTCGGTGCGGCGGCGGAAGGCGGCGATGGAGCGTGCGCGGTCGTCATTCTCGTCGAGCGCGTTGGAGAGCGTCAGCTTGCCCCGGCGCTTCTCCGCATCATTCTTGGTGCGCGTCGGCGCCGGCGGTTTAACCTCGCGCTTGACGCCCAGACCCGGGCGCGGCTTGACCTTGGCTTCTTCGCTCTCTGCCGTCTGAGGCGGGCGCTGGGCGGGAAGCTTCTTGGCCGCTTCCTCAGCCTTCTTGCGGCCCTCCTCCTCGGAGCGGTGACGCGCATCGTCCTCGGCCTTGCGGCGTTCGGCGGCTTCGCGCTCCTTGCGCTCGCGGTCTTCCTGCTCGCGCCGGCGCAGAGCCTCGGCCTCCTGGCGCTTACGCTCCTCGGCCTCGCGCAGACGCGCGTCGGCGAGAGCGCGATCACGCGCCTCCTTCTCTTCCGGCGTCAGCGTGCGCAGCACCACGCCTGAGCGCTGCTGATCGCTCTGCCGCGGCCGATCATGCGAGGGCGCGACACGCGGCTGGGCGTGGAATTGCGGCTTGGTCTCGGGCGCTGGACGCTGATCCTCTTCCTTGCCGCCGGGACCACCGGGACGCTTGCGGCGCGTCTCGACGACCACGGTCTTGGTGCGGCCATGGGAGAAATTCTGCTTCACCCGGCTTTGCTCCACCGGACGGCGCATGCTCAGGGTGCGGCCCTGTTGTCCGGCGCCGCCAAGCTTGCGATCATTGCTATCGTTCGTATCCGTCATTCGTCCTTGCCAGTCTGCGTCGGCTATAGAGCCTTTCCCGCCCGGGTCAAGTCGGCCCGGGCGGGAAAGGCTCGGAAAGCCCTCTAGGCTTCATAAACTTCCATGCGACGTGTCGCTTGAAGGAGCTTTTCCGCAAGCCCCCCCTTGGCCACCGCCGCATGTATCACATTTGTCCGGCCAAAGGCCAAATCCAATTCGCTCGAGGTGAAGAAACCCATCGTCTCCACACCTGGCCCCGAAAGATTGTCGATCTTCTGCCGGCCGTTCTGGGCTGCTTCTTTTGCGTGGATGACAAGCCGCGCCCGCCCGGCTGCCAACATTTCCTCGACCTTAACGGCTCCGGCGACCGCCTCGCCAGCCTTTTTTGCCAGCGATATATAAGCGAGAGCGGCCTTGCGGAGAAGCCCCCCGATCTGCTCGGGCAGATCTTCCGTAGCGGCACTGCCTTCGCCCAATCCGCGGGCGAAGGCTTTTCGCTTCACCGCCTCGGCGACCCGGGCGCGGCTTAAGCCCACCCAGACACCTCGCCCCGGCAATTTCCGATTGAGATCCGGAACGACTCCCCCATCGGGACCACGCACAAAGCGAATGAGCTGCGCCTCATCCATGACCTCTCTCGTCACGATGCACATGCGCTCGACCACAATCTCTTCTGCCTCGGCCGCGGTTGGGTTCAAGTGTCCTGTACCTCCGCGTCGACCTCTTCAACGATCTCAGCCGGCTTCTCGATCCAGCCGGCCTTGACGCGCGCCGCCATGATGATGGCTTCGGCTTCCGCCCCCGACACCTCGAGCTCGGAGAAGGCACCCTTGTGCTTGACGGTCTCGCCCGGCTTGCGCTCGGTCCAGCCGACGAGATCGTCGGTAGCGCAGCCCGCGAGATCTTCGACCGTCTTGATGTCCGCCTCGCCCAGCGCCACCATTATCGGCAGCGTGACGCCGTCGACCTCGGCGACGTCATCAGCCACGCCCAGATCCTTGCGCCGCTGATCCTGCTCGGCGGTGATCTTGTCGAGATAATCGCGCGCCCGGGTCTGCAACTCCTGGGCGGTCTGCTCATCGAGGCCTTCGAGACTCGAGATCTCCTGGAGATCCGCATAGGCGATCTCCTCCACCGTGGCGAAACCTTCGGAAGCGAGCAGCTGAGCCAGGATCTCGTCGACATCGAGTGTTTCGACGAAGCGCTGGGTGCGCTCGGCGAATTCCTTCTGCCGGCGCTCGGATTCCTCGGCTTCGGTCATGATGTCGATATCCCATCCGGTAAGCTGCGAGGCGAGCCGCACATTCTGGCCGCGCCGGCCGATGGCGAGCGAGAGCTGCTCGTCGGGAACGACGACCTCGATGCGCTCGGCCTCCTCATCGAGCACGACCTTCGCCACTTCGGCGGGAGCGAGCGCGTTGACAACGAAATTGGCGACGTCGGCCGACCATGGGATGATGTCGATCTTCTCGCCCTGCAGTTCATTGACCACCGCCTGGACGCGGCTGCCGCGCATGCCGACGCAGGCGCCGACCGGATCGATCGACCCGTCCTTCGAGCGCACCGCGATCTTGGCGCGCGAGCCCGGATCGCGGGCGACCGACACAACTTCGACGACGCCGTCATAGATTTCCGGCACTTCCTGGCCGAAAAGACGCGACATGAATTCAGGATGGGTGCGCGACAGGAAGATCTGCGGGCCACGCTGCTCGCGGCGCACGTCATAGACATAGGCGCGGATGCGGTCGCCGGGGCGGAAGGTCTCGCGCGGCAAAGTCTCGTCGCGCCGGACGATCGCTTCGCCGCGGCCCAGATCGACGATCACATTGCCATATTCGACGCGCTTCACCGAGCCATGCACGATCTCGCCGATGCGGTCCTTGTATTCGTCATACATGCGCTCGCGCTCGGCATCGCGCACCTTTTGCACGATCACCTGCTTGGCGTTGGTGGCGGCGATGCGCCCGAATTCGATCGGCGGCAGGGGATCGGCGATCTGGTCGCCGATGGTCGCCGCCGGGTTGCGGCGCTGCGCTTCGTTGAGGCTGATCTCGGTCGCCTCGTTCTCGACCTTCTCGACCACCAGAAGAAGACGGTTGAGGCGTGTCTCGCCGGTGCGCGGGTCGATCTCGGCCTGGATGTTGTTCTCAGCGCCATAGCGCGACTTCGCCGCGCGCTGGATGGCTTCCGCCATGGCGGCCAGCACCACCGATTTGTCGATCGATTTCTCGCGCGCGACCGCGTCGGCGATCTGTAGAAGTTCGAGCCTGTTGGCGCTTACTGCGGCTTCGGCCATGTCACTGTCTCCTGTCGTCCAAATCCGTTGTCTGTTCGTCTGCTGGTTCGTCGTCTTCGGTCCAATCGCTGCCGTCGGCCACGGCCTCACCGGACTTGCGCGCCTTCGCCGCCTGGATCAGGGCGTCGGTGAGCATAAGCTTGGCCTCGCCGATATCGGCAAAGGGCACACCGATCAGAAGCTTCTCGGCGCCCCCTTCCGGATTGTCGATGAAGAGGCGAACCTCGCCATCGGCGAAGCCTTCGAGGACGCCGCGAAAGCGCTTGCGCCCGGCCTGCGGCACGAGCATTTCGATCTTGGCCTCATGCCCGGCCCAGCGCTCGAAATCCTCCTGGCGCACCAGCGGGCGGTCGATGCCGGGCGAGGACATTTCGAGGAAATAGCGGCTCGGGATGACGTCTTCGACATCGAGCACCGGCGCTATGGCGCGGCTCGCCTGCTCGCAGTCATCTATGGTGAAGCTGCCGTCGGGGCGCTCCGCCATGATCTGCAGGGTCGATCCGCTCATCTTGACGCGCACCAAGCGGAAGCCGAGCCCGTCCAGCACCGGCTCGACCAGTTTTGCCACCCGCAGAGCGGGCCCTGTCTCACGTGTCAGTCTCTGATCGGTCATTTCAGGTAACAAAAAAGGCGGGCCCCGGCTGGGACCCACCCTCATAACTCTAGCTATGTGAGTGAACCTAAGTTGACCTCATATAGGCCCGAGGCGACCAAAAGGCAAGACGCAGTGGAAACCCACCTCCGGGCTCCCTAATTAGGGGTGCCATAGATCACGATGAGTTTGGATTGTACCAATCCAAACTCATAAACGTGATCGATTCTATTACAGCGCGGGATTATTGCGAAAAACCGGTGTCCACTTTTTCGCATCCCGCGCGCGGAGGTAAGCATGCTTGTGACCACGACCAACGCCATCGAAGGCCGCCGTATCGTCGAATATAAAGGCCTCGTGGCCGGGGAAGCGATCCTCGGCGCCAATCTGTTCCGCGACCTCTTCGCCTCGATCCGCGATCTCGTCGGCGGCCGCTCCGGCGCCTATGAGAAGGTGCTGAATGACGCGCGCCAGACCGCTGTCGGCGAAATGACCGACAAGGCTGCAGCGCTTGGCGCCAATGCCGTGATCGGTGTCGATCTCGATTACGAGACGATCGGCTCCAATGGTAGCATGCTGATGGTGACGGCGGCGGGGACCGCCGTCAGGGTGGAATAAGGACCGCGACGACCGGGCCTCACCTGATCGCCAGATCGGCCAGCGTGCCCTGCGCCACCGCATAGCGGGCGATGTCGAACGGCTTGCTCGCCAGGATCGTATCCATGTTCTCGATGACCGCGCTGGCGCGGGCTTCGTTCTTCGCCCGCCAGTCCGGCCAGCTCATCTTGCTCTGAACGATCCTGGTGACAATGCCGCGATGGTTCTCGAACACCTGGGCCCGCAGTCGGTTGATCGCCTGCCTCTCGAGAAGATCGCGGGCCCTGAGCGCATTGCCTTCCTCGATCAGTCTTTCGACACCGAGCTCGGATGCGGTCGCGAACAGCACGGTCGCCACTGTCTCGATGTCCGCGCCCGTCCGCTCGGCGATCTTCACGATGTCGGGCGCCCGCTGCAGGAAGCGATGGCTTGCCAGCCTGGCGGCGAGCGTGGCGGGCACGCCGTGCCTCTCGAGCTCGCTCTGGCGGGCATGCATGGCCTCCAGATCGGCCGCCGGGACGGCTTTGGAGAGCACCGCCGCGACCTTGGCAAGGCCGTCGCGATAGCGCTCGATGAGCTGCTGCAGGCCATCATCGAGCTTCTCATGGCGAAGGAACCACACGGTCGTCCAGCGCAGCAGCAGCTGCAACCCGGCATAGAGCTTGTTCTGCAACCCGCCCGGCACTTTCGCGTCGAGCCCGTCGATGAGCGTATTGAGCTCGACGAAATCGAAGCTGTCGCGCGTCGCCGCATAGGCGGCGGCGATATCGGCGGGGCCGGCGCTGGTCTCGCCCATGACATAGGCGATGAAGCTCGGGCCGCCGCGATTGATCATGCTGTTGGCCAGCATCGTGGCGATGATCTCGCGCCGGAGCTTGTGATTCTCGATGTCCTCGGCGTAGCGTTCCTGCATCGCCTTGGGGAAATAGCGCTTGAGCTCGCGCGACAGATAGGGATCATCCGGCACGTCGCTGCCGATGATTTCGCCGAACAGCGAGATCTTGGCATAGGCCATGAGCACCGCGAGCTCGGGTCGCGTCATGCCGCCGCCCTTGAGATCGCGCTCGATGACGAGCGTGTCGCTGGGGAGCGCCTCGAGCTTGCGATCGAGTTCGCCCGATTTTTCCAGCCGCTGCATCAATTGCAGGGCGTAGGAATTCTCCGTGGTGCCCTGCTCGAGCGCCAGCGACAGGCAGAGCGTTTGCAGATAATTGTTGCGCAGCACGAGGGCCGCGACATCGTCGGTCATCTCGGCCAGGAGCTTGTTGCGCTCCTCGCGCCCGAGCCGGCCCTGCGCCTCCGCCCGCGACAGGCCGATCTTGATATTGACCTCGATGTCGGACGAGTTCACGCCGGCGGAATTGTCCACCGCATCGGTATTGATGCGCCCGCCATTGAGCGCGTATTCGATGCGGCCCTTCTGGGTGACGCCGAGATTGGCGCCCTCGCCGATCACTTTCACCTTGAGCTCACTCGCATCGACGCGCAGCGTGTCATTGGCGCGGTCGCCGGCGTCGGCCTGCGTCTCGCTCGATGCCTTTATGTAGGTGCCGATGCCGCCGAACCACAGGAGATCCGCGGACGCCGTCAGCAGCGCATGCATCAGCTCCTGCGGTGTCGCCTTGTCGCCGGCGAGGCCGGTGAGCTTCCTGATTTCGTCCGTAAGCGGAATGGCCTTGAGCGAGCGCGCGAAAACGCCGCCGCCCTTGCTGATGATCGACTTGTCGTAGTCTTGCCAGCTCGACCGCGGCAAAGCGAAGAGCCGCTCGCGCTCCTTATACGATGTCTCGCTGTCCGGGCTGGGATCGATGAAGATGTCCCGATGGTCGAAGGCCGCGAGAAGCTTGATCTGGCGCGACAGGAGCATGCCGTTGCCGAACACGTCGCCCGACATGTCGCCGACGCCGATGACGGTGAAGGGCGTGGTCTGGATGTCGACGTCGATCTCGCGGAAATGACGTTTGACCGCCTCCCAGGCACCCTTTGCGGTGATGCCCATCTTCTTATGGTCGTAGCCCGCCGATCCGCCCGAAGCGAAGGCATCGCCGAGCCAGAAGCCGTGGCCGGCCGATATGGCGTTGGCGGTGTCCGAAAAGGTCGCCGTGCCCTTGTCGGCGGCGACGACCAGATAGGGGTCATCGCCGTCGCGCCGCACCACCTGCTGCGGTGGCACCACCTCGTCGCCCTTCAGATTGTCGGTAATGTCGAGCATGCTCGAGATGAAGCGCTTATAGGCGCGCACCCCTTCCGCCTGGATGGCCTCGCGGCTGTCGCCCACCTTGAGCCGCTTCGGCACGAAGCCGCCCTTGGCGCCGACCGGCACGATCACCGCGTTTTTCACGTTCTGCGCCTTGGCGAGGCCCAGTACCTCGGTGCGGAAATCCTCTGGCCGGTCCGACCAGCGCAGGCCGCCGCGCGCGATGGGGCCGGCGCGCAGATGCACCGCCTCGACATCGGGCGCATAGACGAAGATTTCGGCGAAAGGCTTGGGCTCCGGAATGCCCTCCACCTGCCTGGAATTGATCTTGAAGTTGATCAGCGGCGGCTCCCCGTCGGTCTTGGCGTCCTGGAAGAAATTCGTCCGCAGCAGCGCGCTGACCAGATTCACATAGCGCCGGATGATGCGATCCTCGTCGAGATTATAGACATCGACGAGCGCCTTCTCGATCTTGTCCCGGGCAACTTCGGCGGCCTTGTCGCTCTGCGACCGGGGGTCGAACAAGGCATAGAACAGCGTGACGAGTTGGCGCGCGATGGGCGAATATTTGACCAAAGTCTGCGCCATGTAGTCGGGCGAGAACGACGCCGCCGACTGGCGGATATAGCGGCCGAGCGCGCGCAGCAGCGAGACGTCGCGCCAGGAAAGCCCCTCGCGCAGCGTGAGCGCGTTGAAGCCGTCATTCTCGGCCATGCCCGTCCATACCGCGAGGAAAGCCTCCTCCAGCGCCTTGAGCATTTCGGGCTTGTCGATCGATGCGTTGGCGGGCGCCTGCAGTAGCACGTCGTGGATGACGGCGCGCTTACGGCCGGCGGCCGAGCCCGGAGACAATATGTGGGTCGTTTCCGAAATGGCCTGCAGGCCGAGATTTTCGAGAATGGGCAATCGCCGGCCAAGTGCGATGGCGTCGCCCTGATGATAGAGCCGTGAATGAAGATCGCGCGGGCCGTCCGCGGCCGAGCGCGTGAATTCGACGCCAATCCGGTCACGTTCGGCGAGGGCGTCGATCTCTTCGATATCCTTGAGTGAGGCCTTGGGATCGGTCGAATCGCGATAGCCGGGCGGGAAGGCGGAACGCCAGCGCGCGATGCGGGCCTGGTCCGCGCCCGCCGCGATCAGCGCGCTTTCGAGCCGGTCGTCCCAATTGCGCACCACCTCGACGATGCGCTGCTCCATTTCGACGAGATCGGGTTTCGGGTCCTTGCCGGGTTTGCGCAGAACGATGAAATGCACACGCACCAGCGTTCCCTCGCCGAAGGACGGCGCGAAGCTCGCCACCCGCCCATCGAAGCTTTCGGCCAGAATCTCGCCGACCTTGCGGCGCACATCGGAATCGAAACGATCGCGCGGGATGAACACGAAAGCCGAGACGAAGCGGTCGAACTTGTCGCGCCGCACGAAGAGGCGCGTGCGCGGCCGCTCCTCGAGACGCAATATGCCTTGCGCCATGTCGGAGAGGACGTCGGCGTCGATCTGGAACAGCTCATCGCGCGGGAAGCCTTCGAGCACCGCGACCAGCGCCTTGCCGGAATGGCCGGAAGGCGAGAAGCCCGACGCCTGCACGACCTGCTGCAATTTCTTGCGCAGCAACGGGATCTCGTTGGGATTTTGCGTATAGGCGGACGAGGTGAAGAGCCCGATGGCGCGCAATTCGCCGCACAGATCGCCCTCGGCGTCGAAGAGCTTGACGCCGATATAGTCCATGGCCGCACGGCGATGGACGTTGGCCCGCATGTCGGATTTGGTGATGATGAGCGCCGCCGGCTGCATCAGGAACTCGCGGATCTGCGGCGATATCGTAACCGCTTCGCTGCCGCGTTTGAGCACTTCGATCTCCGGCTGGCGCAATATGCCGAGGCCCGTATCGGCGATCGGCTCGAGCACGCCTTTCTTGGCGCCACCTTCGAACTTGTATTCGCGCATGCCGAGGAAGGTGAAGTGATTGTCGAGAAGCCACTGGAGGAAGGCGATAGATTCGGTCAGCTCCTCGATCGGCAGCGGCGGCGGATTCTTCTGATAGCTCGCGATCGCCTCGCGCAGGCGCTGCTGCATGGCGCGCCAGTCGAAGACCGCGACGCGCACGTCGGCGAAGACGGCCTTGAGATCTTCCTCCAGCGCCCAGGCTTCATCAGCGTTGATGCGCGACAGGTGGATATGCATGAAGCTTTCGCGCATGGCGTGCGCGTCGGAACCAGGCTTTGCCTCGAGAGCCGTGAGCTTACCCGATCCGTCGCGCTTCACCGACAGAACCGGATGCAGGGCCAGGCGCACGTCATAACCGCGTTCGGTCAGGAGGCCGATGGTCGAATCGACCAGAAACGGCATGTCGTCATTAAGGATGTCGACCATCGTGACGGCCCCGAAGGGCGCTTCCGGATTGCTCACCGCAATCTTGGTGCGGCCGGGCTTACGCTCGGCCAGGAAGGCCATGCGGTCCGACACCAGATGCCCCAGATCGGCGGCCGGATAATCCTGGAGGTCTTCGGGCGGCGCCTTCTCGAGCAGCAGCCGCGTCAACAGCTTTTCCCGCTCGCCTTTAACCTTCCCCTCCGTCGTGCGTATCAGGGCGACCAGGGGATCATGCGGCGACATCGCGAAACTCCATCGAAAAGCGTTTTTCGACGCCATCCTTTAGAAGCATTGCGACAGAAGAGCTACAGGAATAAGGCGCGGCTTAAAGTGCCATCCGCCTTGGTCAAGTCTTTCGATAGACTTGGCAAATGGCTCAAAGCGCAATTTCTTCGGCGCCCGGCCTTATCGCCTGAAGCGAGCAACTTGGGCGGCGAGCGGTTCAGTCAAGCGTGCCCGGCTTGAGATCGGGATTTTTCTGGTAACCGGGCCCCACGACCAAAGGCTGGTCCGGCAAGCTCGACTGGTCGATATCCGAATGGAAATCTTGTTCATAGCGGGCGATTTCCTTCCCCTGGACGTCAAGCAGACGCATGACCGCCTTGTAGGGGCGCTTGGCCTTGATCCCGGTGAGATTGGGTGACTGGAACGCATATCGGATTTGACCCGTGACGACCTTTTCCGTCACCGTCGCTGGCTCGGCGCTGCCCGGCACCTCGAACTGAGCCTCGATCGCACCACCTTCCGGCAGGGTCCTGAGCGGCTTGGCGACGAAGCCGTAGAATGCCTCGGCATTGCGGTAGTTGAAGACGAAGCCACCGCCGGCGAAGCTCAGATAGGGGCTGTTCGGGTCCTCGCCGCAGCCGGCGAGCAGGACAGCAAAGGCTAGAGGAAGGAGCCTGCGCGACATCATGGAAACACCTCACGCTTCGCTGTCGCGTCTGAGATCGACGCCCAACAGCCCATCGGGTTTGATCACGAATACCAGAATGACGAAGAGGAACACCGCGACGTCGCGATAGACGATCGGAAAATAGGCGCTCCACAAGGTTTCGATGCCGGCAAGCAGGAAGCCGCCCGCTATCGCGCCGCCGATCGTGCCAAAGCCGCCGATGATCGTGGCGAACAGCGCCTTCAGGCCGAGCACCAGCCCCATATAGAAGCTCACGCCACCATAACCGATGGCGATGATCCAGCCGGAGACGGCGGCGAATCCGCCTGCCGCCGCGGCGGTCCAGGTGAGAACCCTGTTGGTGTCGATGCCGCAAAGCTGGGCCAGCGCCAGATTCTGCGAGCAGGCCCGCCATAGCCTCCCCGCCCGGCTCAGCGTCAATACCAGGGTGAGTCCGATGAGAAGAGCCGCCGCTATGCTGAGGATGAGAATATGCATTCCGGTGATATGCACGTTGAACCCGTCGAAATCGGCATTGACCAGAGGACTGGCGAAAATAGGCGGCAGCCATTGCTCGCGCCCGCCGGACTGGACGCGCAGGCTCTCCTGCAGCGCGATCGAGATGCCGATGGAGGCGATCATGATCGCCTGGGTGGGCGAACGCACCAGAGGCGTAAACACCGACTTTTGCACCATGGCGCTGAGCGCAGCGGCGGACGTGGTGGCGATCAGGAAGACGATGCCGATGGCGAGCCCCGCCTGCCAGCCGGAAGCCAGCATCAGCAGCATCATGTAGATCGTGCCGAAGGCGCCGAAGGTCGCGAAATCGCCGAAGGACAGCACGATCCGGTTGGTGATCCCGTGGAGCAGCGCATAGGCGACCGCGAGCAGGCTGTAGAGTGCGCCGACCAGACAGGCATTCACGAGCTGCTGGATCGCATAGCCGAGTGACCTGACGGTGCTGTCGGCGAAAGCCGGCTCGGCGAAGAGGATGGACGCTCCTGCTCCGGCAAGGAAACTGACAATCCATTTTGACGAGCTAACCATGGTTTGCTAGTAAGAATGACGCGATGCCCCTATTCTGTCAATTGGAACGATGACAGCCTTCCACTGGCACGACCATCATTTCATCAACCGCCAGGCGGCACTCGATTTCGCCAATATGGTGGTCTGGCGCGGCCAGTCCGGCCGCGAGCAGGACCGCGGCCGGTCGCCTGAGAATCTCGCGGCATGGGCAGCTTTCGGCGACCTGCCCTCTCCGGTTTCGTCAGTTGATCGCTGTGTGGAGGTGCGCGAGGCGATCGACGGTTTCTTTCGCGCCGGGACCGGCTGGCCATTGCTGGTATCCCTCTACGCCGAGACTTTGAACCGCGACCGCGATCCTTTTCTGTCCACCATCCTGCATCAGGCGATGGCGCTCGCCTTCTCGCCCGACGCCAAGCGCGTGCGGGTCTGCGGTAATTGCGGCTGGCTGTTCATTGACCGCACCCGCAATGCCAACAAGCGCTGGTGCATCGCCGGCCTCTGTGGCAGCCGCACCAAGGCGCGGCGCTATTATGCGCGCAAGAAGCAGCAGCTCAGCGCATCGACTTGAGATAGTCCTCGAAGCGCTTGCCGCGCTCGGGGCGGAAGCGCTTGCCTGTCGCCTCGAAGGAGAGAAGCCGGTCGACGCGGAAATTGCGGAAATCGGCGCGTGCCTCGCACCATGCCGTGAGCACCCAGACATCATCGAAGGCGACGAGCCCCAGAGGCCGGCACAGTCTCAGGCTTTCCCGCTCCTTGAGATCGACATAGCGCAGCATGACGAACATCCGCTCGCGCAAGGCCTGCCGGAGTCCGCTGAGATGCGCCTCGCTTTTGCGGTTTTCCGCGCTGCCGCGTGTGACGGCAAGAAGCGGTGAATTGGCGAAACGCTCGCTCTGATCGCTGCTGAGCACGGCTCCGATCTTGGCGGCGACGCGCCGGCTGGCTTCGGCGAGTTGACCGTCGCCTTTCGCGGCGATGAGGCGCATGCCGAGAGTGATGGCGTCGAGCTCATCGGGGTCGAAGCTGAGCGGCGGCAGGAAAAAGCCCTTCTCGATCTGATAGCCGATGCCCGATTCGCCGCGTACCGGCGCCCCCATGGCCTGAAGGCTCGCCATGTCGCGATAGATGGTGCGCAAAGAGACATCGAGCTCGCGCGCCAGTGCTTCGGCCGCGATGGGATCGCGGCTGGCGCGAAGGCGGTCGAGAAGGGAGAACAGGCGAAGGGTGCGCATGCCTCATCCCTAAGCCGCGACCCTGACGAAAACTGTCAGGGGCGAAGCGCTATCGGGAGGTATCACTGAAGGAACTCGCAATGTCCCATCTTCATTATGAGATCGTCACTTATCGCGTCACCGGCCCGCGCGCGGCGGACGCGGCGCGCAGCGAAGCGCGCAAGCGCCTGGAAACCTTTTCGGGATTCATCGCCTGGCAGGCCTTCCACGGGACTGCCGATCCGGCGCAGAGAGTCGATCTCCTCATCTGGCGCAGCCTAGAGGAGGCGCGGGCCGCGGCGGACAAGGTCGGCACCGCAGACGAATTTGCCGGCTTCTGCGCCTCGATCGAAAGCCTGTCCGGGATGGATCATTATTTGATGGACGAGGCCCAGCCGCAACCGATCTTCACCGGCAATGGCATCGAATTGGGCCGCTTCCGGCTGAAGCCCGGCGTCAGCGAAGAGGCGATGCGCGCCGCGCATCTGGCGATGGTGGACTTCTATCTCGCCCGGAAGTCCGGCTGGCGGCGCCAGCATCTCGTCAAACTTGATGACGGCCTGTTCATGGATCTCGCCTTCGCCGAGAGCGGCGAGCGTGCCAAGGCCATATGCGCCAGCTGGCATGACAGTGATCTGTGCAAGGCCTTCCTCGCTTTGATCGAGCCCGAAGACATGAGCTTTGGCACATTGCTCTAGCCCGGCGTGATATTCTGGTTCAGGCGGAACAGATTGGCCGGATCATAAAATGACTTAAGCTTCGCGAGTCGCTTGTATTTTTCCTCGCCATAGGCCTGTTTCACGAATGACACGCCGGTGTCCGACTGTTCATTGACATAGTTGCGGCTTGCCGAGAAACCGGCGAGCCGCCGCGCCGCGTCGCGTCCCCAGGACAGGCAGTCTTTGTCGTCCGCCATGTCGTCCCAGATAGCCTGCACCAGCCAATAGTAGGCGCCTGAGCGGCCGGAATAGGCCGTATCCGCCTCATTTATGTCCGCGACCGCGCCGCCGAGCTGCAGCACGTAGACCTCCGAATCGCGGGTTGGAGCGCTGCCGACGTAGTCTCCGATGCAGTCGATAACAGCATTATCGAGCGTGTTCAGGAACCCGCCCTTGACATAATAGCGCCTGCCCCAGCTCACATGATTGTCGTTGCGCGATTGCAGGTCGAGATAGGTCGTACCTCCCATGCTGCCCTCGCTTCCGGAAGCAAGGGCGCCGAAACGGGCGATCGCGGCTTCGGCGCCATCGAGCTCGCCGGACCAGAAGGCCGTGACCCCCAAGCTCGCGGATGTCGCGGCGAAGCTCGTGCTCAACTGGCGCGGGGCAGACGCCGCGAGTTCGCCATAGCGCTGGAGCGCGGTGCGCATCTGCTGTGCGGGATATTCCCAGCGGCCAACAAGCACGTCGCCGAGCCGATGCAGCCGGAAGATGAAGTTGGTGACGACGCCGAAATTTCCCCCGCCGCCGCGCAGCGCCCAGAAGAGATCGGGTTCGATCTCGGCGCTCGCACGGATCATGCGTCCATCCGCGAGGCAGACATCGGCCGCAACCAGGCTGTCGATCGTCAGACCGAAGCGCCGGCTGAGCCAGCCCATGCCGCCGCCCAAGGTCAGTCCGGCGACGCCCGTATGCGAAATGACACCGGCCGGCGTCACGAGCCCGTGCGGATAGGCCGCTCGATCGAGATCGCTGAGCAATGCTCCGCCCTCGACCCCGGCCATGCGGTCGGCCGCATTGATCGAGACGCGGTTCATGGGTGAGAGATCGAGCACGATTCCATCATCGCAGGTTGAAAAGCCGGGAATGCTGTGGCCTCCGCAGCGTACCGCCAGAGGGTAGTGGCGTTCCCGGGCAAGACCGATGGCGGCTTTGACATCGGCGACGCTCCGGGCGCGCAGAATGAGCGCGGGCCGTTTGTCGACAGTGCCGTTCCAGACCTTCCGAAACTTGTCATAGGTCTCGTGGCCCGGCTCGATGACATCGCCGCCAGGCGAGGAGTCATCGTCGTCCCGCGTGAGAAGATTGACCGGCATTAGAAAAGTCCCCGAGCGCCCTCTTCTCTCCTCGGCTATAATTTACGCAAAGTCAATATTGGGGGCGTTACTCACCCCCGAGCAGCCTGCCTTCGAAGATATAGCGGCAGAGCTGGGTGCGGCGCTTCAGGTTGAGGCTGCGCAAGGCGGCGCTGATATGCGCCTTCACCGTCGTTTCCGAAATGTCGGCGAGATAGGCGATCTCCTTGTTGGCGAGGCCAAGCGCGGTCAGCTGAGCGATCAGCAGTTGCTGGCCGGTGAGCTTGGCCTCCGTGGGACGATAGCCATAGGAGCGAATCTCGCTTAAGCGGCGACGCAGCCTCGGCATCGCATGATAGCCATCCGGCGCCGGGATGGCATGGTGTGCCTCCGTTATCGAGTGATCCATGCTGGCCTCCTCATTCTTCATCTCAGTTGCGTTCCGCTGAAAGCGGGATGATCTTGGCTTCGCCGCGTGCTGTGCCGGAAAGACCGCCGAGCACCAGCCGCTTGTGAATGGCGATGATCTCGTCGGCCGCAAGCCTGCCCTTCGGGCTGTACCAGAAGCACACGCCGGTCAGCATCGAGATGATCGCGTTGGTGGCGATGCCGCTGTCGGTTGGCGCGAACACTCCCTGCTCTATGCCGACCTCGACAAT
Source organism: Nordella sp. HKS 07 (assembly GCF_011046735.1). Taxonomy (NCBI): domain Bacteria; kingdom Pseudomonadati; phylum Pseudomonadota; class Alphaproteobacteria; order Hyphomicrobiales; genus Nordella; species Nordella sp. HKS 07. The sequence continues at coordinate 1,224,821 of NZ_CP049258.1, forward strand.
GGACCGCAGCTCGCATTCATAGGTCTTGCGCAAGGCCACACAGGCGCGGCGCGCGTCCGGCGTCAGGCTGCGCAATTCGAGATTGGCGATGACCACTTCCTTCTGCCGCTCGAAATGATAGCGGATATGGAAATCGACGAAGCCTTCGAGCCTGAGGCGCGGATTGGCGTCGGGCCGGTCGGCCGCACGCCAGGCGGCGATGAGCGCTTCCATATGCTCCGCCATGATGTCGACGAGCATCTGATCCTTGGTGGCGATATAGCGGTAGATCGAGCCGGGCTGGAGCCCGACATGCTCGGCGAGATCGCGCAGGGTCATGGCTTCAAAGCCATGCTTGGCGATCAGTTCGACGGCGGCCTTGCGGATGGCCTTCTCGGTTTCGGCGCCGACGGATCCACGGGTCCGAGCCATGCATTCTCCCACGCTGGGCTGAGGGCTTTGCCTTCTCCGCGGCCGACACTAGCATAGTCGATTAAACAAACAAGCGTTTGTTTCTTAATGTGACAGTGGGCTCGACAGACACCCATCGCCCGGACATGATCGCCGGAAAGGAGCCGCTCATGTATGGTCTGATCGGAAAGATGCGGGCAAAGCCCGGCCAGCGCGCTGACCTCCTCGCCATACTGCTTGACGGTATCGACTCGATGCCTGGATGCCTCAGCTATGTCGTGGCCAAGGATCCCGCCGATGCCGACGCGATCTGGATCACCGAAGTGTGGGACAATGAGGCGAGCCATAAATCCTCCTTGAGCCTTCCGCAGGTGCGCGCCGCCATCAACAAGGCCATGCCAATGATCGCCGGCTTCGACAGTTCAATCCCGACCTTGCCCGTCGGCGGCCCGGGGCTGCCGCGCATGGATTAGCGCGACCTGCCCTCCGGTAGACATGCTTCTGCATTTGCTTTGTAAGCCTTGTGCGGCGGGTATATCTTTGAGCTCTCGCTGCACATAGCAAACATACTTGGTTATTGGCATGGACCTGAATGTGCGTTCCGATCGCTTCGGCTGTCGCGGAATTCAACTCGCTGCTCTGCCCAAACGAAAGCTACCGACCGCGTCAGGAGTTTCGACATTTCACTGAGCAAATCGAACGATTTGCCTCCTCTGAGAGGTGTTCATGCCTACCAACGGCCAGAAATACACCATCGGAAAATCAACCGTCACTTTGAGGATCGGCGACATCATCGACTCCGAGGCTGATGTTCTGGTCAGCTCGGACGATGATCATTTCTCGATGCGTAGTGGCGTATCCAAGGCCATCAGGCAGGCGGCCGGCGACGGAATTAGCACCGAGTTGGCCGGCAAGGTTGGCAAGCACAAACTGGGCAGCGTCGTCGTAACATCGGCGGGAGAACTCAAGAAACAGGCCCACATATTTCACGGCGTCACCCGCCTCCGCGAATTCGATAGCCTTGCTGGACAAGATGGAACTCAATTCGATTGCCTTCCCCGCGCTGGGCACGGGCTTCGCAAAATTTGATCCAAAAGAAGTCGCCGTAATCATGGCAAAAGTCCTCACCGAACAATTGCACGCCCTGAGCAAGCCGCTGGATGTCGAAGTGGTCCTGCATGCCGATAGCCTCAAAGAGAATCTCGACTTCGTCGATTTCTTTCGTCAGTTCGACAATGCCAGCGGCTGGGTGCAGCATGTCATACGCGATCACGTCGTGATCTTTGTTCACGGAATTCGAACTGAGGCGGCGTGGTTCTCTGAGGCGGAACGAATATTCAGATCGCATGATCACACCCTCAACCCCGTGGCGGCAGGTTTCGGTTTTTTCGATTTCCCTCGCTTTCTCATGCCTTTCGAATTCGCCAAGCGATCGGCACTGAGGCGCGTGGAATCAAAGATCAGGATAGTCAGCGCTGACCCGACGACGACACGCGTGTCTGTCATCGCACACAGTTTTGGCACTCACCTGGTTGGGCAAGTTCTCAAGAGAAACCCTGATATCAGATTGCATCGCCTGATACTGTGCGGTGCTGTCCTGACGCAGGATTTCGACTGGCAGTCGGTTCGCGAGCAGCTTCCACCGATCGACAGCGCCGAGTATCCGCTTCAACGCGTCGTCAACGATTGCGGCTGGCGTGACATCTGGCCAATCTTCGCTCACGCGAGCACCTGGGGTTATGGCAGCAGCGGTCGCTTCGGCTTCCAGTCCCCGCTTGTTGTCGACCGCTATCACGACAGAAGTCACAGCGAATTCTTCGACGAGGAATTTGTATGCAACTACTGGTGCAACTTCATTTCCAAAGGCGAGGTTGCGATATCGCCGGAGAAGCGGCCACCGACCAGTTGGCTTCTGCAGGTGATCACAGTTCTGAAGCTGCCTTACATCGTACTCGCGGCGTTTGTCATATACGTCGCGAGCTTCGCTTTCTGAGGCAGGATCGACAGACATCGAGGCTGCGGGCGCCCCCTTGACATCTGCAGGTCAAAAAAGTATTTAACCAAATGATTAATTAACTTATTGGTTCAGTACAAATGACTGACCGCCTCAGCAATGCTTTTGCTGCCCTCGCCGATCCGACCCGGCGCGCCATCCTGGCCCGGCTCGCTTTGGGGGATGCCTCGGTGACCGAGCTTGCCGAGCCCTTCGAGATGAGCCTGCCGGCGATTTCCAAGCACCTCAAAGTGCTGGAGAAGGCCGGCATGATCGCGCAGAGCCGCGAAAAACAATGGCGGCCGCGCCGCCTCGAGCCGGGCCCGCTCAAGGAGGCGGCCGAATGGCTCGAGCATTATCGCCGCTTCTGGGAAGGCAGCTTCGACCGCCTCGAGAGCTATCTGCAGGAAGTTCAGTCCAAGGGAGGGACGTCATGAATCTGGCGAACAGCAAGGATGTGAGGCAGAACCGGCTCGAACTCGTGATCACGCGCGTGCTCGATGCGCCGCCGATGCTGGTCTACAAAGTGTGGACTGAGCCTGAGCATATGGCCCGCTGGATGGGACCCAAGGGCTTCACCGCCCCGTCGGTGAAGCTGGATGTGCGCGAGGGCGGGCGCTACCGCGCGCTGATCCGCTCCGCCGAAGGCAAGGACTACTGGTTCCAAGGCGTCTATCGCGAAGTGGTCGAGAATAAGCGCCTCGTCTTCACCTTTGCCTGGGAGGACGAAGGCAGCCAGGAGAATCTCGTCACCATCACCTTTGCCGAGGAGAACGGCAAGACCCGCATGACCTTCACGCAGGCGCCCTTCCCGACCGCCGAGGACCGCGATGGTCATGAAGGCGGCTGGAGTGAGGCTTTCGACAAGCTCGCCGCTTACGTCGTCACAGCTGAAAATGACGCATGAAAATCTAGGCCAGGAGATTGAGCACGCCGCGCAGATTCTCGACCTTCTGTTCGGCAAGCAGGAGGTCGACCTCGGCATGAGCTTTCTTCCAGATCGGCAACGCCTCGTACAGCAGGCGGCGTCCGGCATTGGTCAGCGTCAATCGCCGGCTACGCCGGTCCTCCTCATCGACCGCGACCTGGAGAAGTCCGCGCTTTTCGAGCGGCTTGAGATTGGCGGTGAGCGTGGTGCGGTCCATCGCCAGGAACGCAGAGACACTGCCGATCGTCGGCGGATCGGGACGGTTGAGCGACATCAGCAGCGAGAACTGTCCCTGATTGATGCCGAGCGGCCGCAAGGCGACATCGAACCGCCGCGCCAGCGCCCGCGCCGCCCTTTGCACATGAAGGCACAGGCAATGGTCGCGGACGTGCAGCGTTTCTTCGCGAGAAGGTCCCAGCCGAATTGACATATGCTAATTCTGTTGATATCAACCTAATTGTCAAGATAATTGACCCGCGCGATCGGGGACGCATCGCCGCATCGATTATGTCGGACGTAATGGCCCGGCGGGCATGAGCCCACTAACCGGGAACGAGGGAGGTTCGTATGCTTGATTCACCCAAAACGCTTCCGAAGGTCGTATCGCGCTCCGATTGGCTCATCGCCCGCAGGGCCCTGCTCGAGACTGAAAAGCGCCTGACGCGCGAGCGCGATGCGCTCAATGAAGAGCGTCGGCGGCTGCCCATGGTCAGGATCGACAAGCACTATGTCTTCGAAGGTCCGGAGGCAAAGACCTCCCTGCTCGACCTCTTCGACGGCCGCCGCCAGCTCATCGTCTATCACTTCATGTTCGATCCCGACTGGGAGAAGGCCTGTCCCGGCTGCACCGGTTTCGTGGAAGACCTTCCCCGCATGAAGGGGCTCCATGAGCGTGACACCTCTTTCGCTCTCATCTCGCGCGCCCCCCAGGCCAAGCTTCGGGACTACGCCCAGACGATGGGCTGGGACATTCCGCTCTATTCGTCCTTCGGCAGCGATTTCAACTACGACTTCCACGCGACGACGGACGAGAAAGTGGCGCCATCGGAATACAACTATCGTTCCCGTGCCGACCACATCGCCAATAACGAGGCATGGTTCGCCGATGGCGAGCATCACGGCATCAGCGTCTTCCTGCGCGAGGGCGATGAGATATTCCACACCTATTCGACTTACGCGCGCGGCGTGGAACCCCTCGTCCCGGTCCTGCATTATCTCGATATGACACCTCTCGGGCGACAAGGAGCCTGAATATTCAAGGCCTTCCGCAGGGTTAGAAAAATTTCTCGATATTTTTTTCGCCCGCTTGTCGATTTCGCCATGGCCCGTTCGTCGTGGTGACAGAGCCCTCCGAGGCTCCCCACCAGACCAGGAGAATTGCCCCATGCGTTTCATGATCATCGTCAAGGCCAGCAAGGATTCGGAAGCCGGCGTCATGCCCGGTGAAGAGATCCTGACCGCCATGGCGGCTTACCACGAGGAACTGGCCAAGGCCGGAATTCTGCTCGACGGCAACGGCCTGCAGCCGAGCTCGAAGGGCTTCCGTATCAAATATGAGGGCGGCAAGCGCCGGGTCGTCGACGGCCCCTTCACCGAGACCAAGGAACTCGTTGCCGGCTACACCCTCATTCAGGTGAAATCACGCGAGGAAGCGCTCGAATGGGCGCGCCGCTTCCCCAATCCGCACAGTGAGGACGGCGAGATCGAAGTCCGCCAACTATTCGAGCTTGAGGACTTCGCCCAGGGCGAAGCGATCGAGCGCTTCCGCGAGATGGAAATGAGCGGCGCCAAGAGCTAGCGCGCCCGCGACCGGATTTTTTCACGTAGCAGAGGAGTATGAAGATGCAAGTCCAACCTTATTTGTCTTTCGAGGGCCGCGCCGAAGAGGCGTTGGATTTCTACGCCAAGGCGATCGGCGCCAAGGTCGGCGTGAAGATGCGTTTCAAGGAAGCGCCGCCCATGGAGATGTCGGGCAATGGCTGCGCCGATATGGGCGCTCCGCCGGCCCATTCCGCCGAGAAGATCATGCATTCGGAGTTCAAGGTCGGCGATTCGTTGATCATGGCCACCGACGGCATGTGTTCGGGCAACACCAACTTCACCGGCATTTCGCTGGCCCTTCAGGCCAAAGACGACGCGGAGGCGAAAAAGATCTTCGACGCCCTGAGCCAAGGCGGCAAGGTCCAGCAGCCGCTGATCAAGACCTTCTTCGCCTCGAGCTTCGGCATGGTCGCCGACAAGTTCGGTGTGGGCTGGATGGTCGTCACCGCGCAGGCTTGAAAACAGGAGCGTACGCTATGAGAGTGATGGTGATCGTCAAGGCCAACAAGGAAACGGAAGCCGGCGTCATGCCGTCGACCGAGCTCCTGGCCGCGATGGGCAACTACAATGAAGAGCTCGTCAAGGCGGGTATCATGCTGGCCGGCGACGGTCTCCACCCCAGTTCCAAGGGCAAGCGGGTGAAATTCACCAAGGCGCAGCCCAAGGTGACCGACGGCCCCTTCGCCGAAACCAAGGAGCTCATCGCCGGTTTCTGGATGTGGAAGGTGAAGTCGATGGAGCAAGCCGTCGAATGGGTGAAACGCTGTCCTATGGCGGAAGGCGACGAGCTCGAGATCCGGCAGGTCTTCGAGGCCGAGGATTTCGGCGAGGCCTTCACGCCTGAGCTCAGGGCCCAGGAGGAGAGACTCCTGGCCGAAGCCCAGAAGTTGACAAGGGCCTGACAAGCTTTGCCCGCGACCCCAGTCGCGGGCGATATCATCTCAAGGGCTTTGGCGCATGAAGCAAATCTTGCGATATCGATGCGAAAGTGGTTCTTACGGGCGGCATGTCCGAGACTCATCACGCGATCGACGCCATCTGGAGGATCGAGCAGGCGAAGCTTATCGCCGGCCTGACACGCTTCACCCGCGATATTGGCCAGGCCGAGGAGCTGGCTCAGGAAGCCTTGTTGACGGCCCTCGAGCAATGGCCGAAATCGGGCATTCCGGAAAAGCCCGGCGCCTGGCTCATGGCGGCGGCGAAGAACCGCGCCATCGACAGAATTCGCAAGGCGAAGCTCGCGGAGACGAAGCATGCGGAGATCGGCCGCGCGCGCGACGCCGAGCAAGAGGAAGCGCTCCAGGAACTCGAAGCCGCGCTCGACGATCCCGTCGGCGACGATCTTCTCCGCCTCATTTTCATTTCCTGCCACCCGGTGCTGACCAGCGACGCGCGCACCGCCTTGACCTTGCGCCTCATCGGCGGCCTCACCACGGACGAAATCGCCCGCGCCTATCTGCAGACGGAAGCGACCGTCGCGCAGCGCATCGTGCGCGCCAAGCGCACGTTGGCGGACAGGAAGGTCCCCTTCGAGTTGCCGCGCGGCGCCGAGCTCATGGCCAGGCGCGATTCGGTTATCGAGGTCCTCTATCTCATATTCAACGAAGGCTACTCGGCCACCAACGGCGAGGACTGGATGCGTCCGCAGCTTTGCGAAGAGGCCTTGCGGCTCAGCCGGATCCTCGCCGGGCTGATGCCTGGCGAAGCCGAAGTGCATGGCCTCGTGGCGCTGATGGAGATCCAGGCATCGCGCTTGCACGCACGCACCGGACCCGACGGCGAGCCCATATTGTTGCTCGAGCAGAACCGCGCGCTGTGGGATCAACTCCTCATCCGCCGCGGGCTTGCCGCTTTGGCGCAAGCCGAGGCCCTGACCTCGGCGCCTGGCCGCTATGGAATTCAGGCGGCGATCGCCGCCTGCCACGCGCGTGCCGCCCGGGCGGCCGATACCGACTGGAATCGCATCGCCGCGCTCTACGACCTTCTGGCGGCGCGCGAGGACTCGCCTGTGGTGGAACTCAACCGCGCCGTCGCGCATTCCATGAAGAGTGGTCCGCAAACCGGGCTCGACCTCCTCGACGCCTTGCTCGGAGAGGAAGCGCTGAAGGCTTATTATCTTCTGCCCAGCGTCAGGGGCGATTTTCTCGTCAAGTTGGGCCGGCATGCCGAGGCCGAGACCGAGTTCCGTCGGGCCGCGGCTTTGACGCAGAATGCCCGCGAGCGCTCGCTTCTGCTGCAGCGCGCCGACGCCTGCCGGCAGTCATAATCAAGCACGAACCAATCTGAAGGAGAACGAGCATGGCCTATGTCGATGGATTTATCGTTGCTGTTCCGAAGAAGAATATGGCGCAGTACCGCAAGATGGCGAGGCGCGCCGGCAAGGTCTGGCGCGAGCATGGCGCCACCAGCTACGTGGAATGCGTCGCCGATGATGTGCAGATGGGCAAGCTCACCTCCTTCCCGCGCAGCGTGAAGCAGAAGCCCGACGAGACGGTGATTTTCTCCTGGGTGACCTACAAGTCGCGGGCCGAGCGTAATCGCATCCTCAAGAAGGTGATGGCCGATCCGCGCTTGCAGATGGACAACAAGAACATGCCCTTCGACGGCAAGCGCATGATCTATGGCGGCTTCAAGGTCTTTCTCAGTATCTAGACGAACAAAGAAAGCAGAGAGGGAAATCCCATGCTTAAAGGCAAAACCGCCATCATCTATGGCGGCGGCGGCGCGGTGGGCGGCGCGGTAGCTCGTGCCTTTGCCGGGGAAGGAGCGCGCCTCTTTATCGCCGGCCGCAGCCTCGCCAAGCTCGAGAAGGTGGCGGACGACATATCCGCTGCGGGAGGCACAGCCGAGATTGCCGAACTCGATGTCATGGATGAGGAAGCGGTCAAGGCCCATGCCGACGATGTGGCAGCCAAGATGGGCGGGATCGACATCGCGCTCAATGCGGTCGGCCTGTTCCATGTTCAGGGCAAGGGCTTCGCCCATCTCTCGCTCGATGATTTCGCCTTCCCGATCACGGCTTACGCGCAGATGAACTTCATCACCGCCAAGGCCGTCGCCTGGCATATGGCGAAGCGGCGGTCCGGCGTCATCCTCACTTTGTCGACACCCGGCGGCCGTCTGCCGGGCACCGGCTATCTGGGGTTCGGTACGGCCTGCGCCGCGGTGGAGGGCTTCTCGCGCCTGCTCGCCTGTGAATTGGCGCCATCCGGCATCCGTGTCATCTGCCTCAGGCCGCATGCTCTGCCAGAGGCTCTCGCCTTGCAGTCGCATGCCCGCGCCGTGTTCCAGCCGGCCGCCGCTCAGGCCGGCATAAGCGTGGACGAGATGCTTGCGGGCCCCGCCGAAACGTTGCTGAAGCGCTATCCGACACTCGCCGAAGTGGCGCAGACGGCCGCGTTCATGGCATCCGACAAAGCCGGCGCTATGACAGGCACCATCGCCAATCTCACCTGCGGTGCGCTGGTGGATTGATAATCCAACATCCGACTGGGAATATCTTATGACGACGACCGATGCGCCGGCCAAAGCCGGAAACCGCGAATGGATCGGCCTCGCCGTGCTGGCGCTGCCTTGTCTCATCTATTCGATGGACCTCACCGTTCTCAATCTGGCCGTGCCGCAATTGAGCGAGGAACTCAAGCCGTCGGCGTCGCAGCTTCTGTGGATCATCGACATATATGGCTTCTTCGTCGCCGGCTCGCTCATCATCATGGGCAATCTCGGCGACCGCATAGGCCGGCGCAAACTCTTGATGATCGGCGCGGCCGCTTTCGGCATCGCCTCCATCTTCGCCGCCTTCGCCTCGAATGCGGTGATGCTGATCGCGGCCCGGGCGGCGCTGGGCGTCGCCGGAGCGACGCTCGCCCCCTCGACGCTTTCCCTCATCCGCAACATGTTCCACGACCCGCGCGAGCGTACTACGGCGATCGGCGTCTGGGTCGCCTCCTTCTCCGTCGGTGGCGCCATCGGTCCGATCTTCGGCGGCGTGCTGCTCGAGCATTTCTGGTGGGGATCGGTCTTTCTCGTGAATGTGCCGATCATGATCCTGCTGCTTATTGCGGCGCCGCTCCTTCTGCCGGAATTCCGCGACGAGGCGGCGACGCCGCTCGACACCGCCAGCGCCGCCATGTCGCTCATCGCCGTCCTGGCGCTCATCTACGGGCTCAAGCAGTTCGCCGAGTATGGCATGGGCTGGCAGCCGGTCCTGTCAGTGGCGATCGGCATCGTCGTCGCTTTCGTCTTCGCGAGAAGGCAGAAGCAGCTCAGCCATCCCTTGATCGACCTCAGCCTCTTTCGCAAGCCGGCCTTCAGCGCCTCGCTCGCCGTTTATATGCTGGGCGTACTGGTCGCCTTCGGCTTCTTCCTCTTCATCTCGCAATATCTTCAACTCGTCCTCGGCATGCGGCCGCTCGAGGCGAGCCTGTGGATGCTGCCCTCGGGCCTATCCTTCATTCTGGGCTCGATGCTGGCGCCGAAGATCGTGCGCAGCTTCCACCCGGCCTATGTGATGGCCGGCGGCCTCGCAATCGCCGGCCTCGCCTGCCTGATGCTCACCCAGATCGACACTTCCCATGGTCTGGCGATATTGATCGTGGGCTTCATCCTGATGTCGCTTGGCCTCGCCCCTGCTTTCACCCTCACCACCGATCTCGTGGTGAACGCGGCGCCGCCCGAACGCGCCGGCGCCGCAGCCGCGATCTCCGAGACCAGCGCCGAATTCGGTGGCGCGCTCGGCATCGCGGTGCTGGGCAGCGTCATGACGGCGCTCTATCGCGGCGCCATGAGCAAGGTGATCCCGGCCGACATGCCGCAGGACGCGGCGGAAGCGGTACAAGGCACACTCGGTGGCGCGATCGCTGTGGCGTCGGAACTGCCGGCGGATGCGGCCGCGGTCATCGTCGCCGCAGCGCGTACCGCCTTCACTGATGCGCTGGTGATGACGGCCGTGATCTGCACGGTGATCGCGCTCGCCGCGGCACTCCTCGCCGCTTTCCTGCTGAGGCGGGTTGAACCCGCGGCGCATCATGCCTGACCGGGCTTGCGCGCTCTGTTGCGGGCGACCACGGCCTCATAGGCCGCCTGCAGGCGTGCGCCGACCGGAACATAACCGGACGGCGCCTTGAAGAGGATGCCCAGATGACGCTCGCGCAATTCCTTCATGAAATCGGCCCACAGATCGGGCCCGCCTTCGTCAAGGAGTTGGGCCCTGATGCTGAGTTCGTCGCTGACCGGCAGATGCTTGCGGCCCCAGACCGCCATCTGGGCCAGCACCGGCAGGAGCTCGATACCCTTTTCAGTGAGACTGTAGACGGTTTTCTGCTTATGGCTGGGATCGTTGGCTCTGGTGAGCACACCCTCCTCGACCAGCCGCTTGAGCCGGTCGGCCAGAATATTCGAAGCGATGCCCTCTTCCGATCGGGTCAGCAATTCGCGGAAATGACGCCGGTCACCGAAGATGATGTCGCGGATGATCAGCAGGCTCCATTTGTCCCCCAGAATTTCGAGAGTGAGATTGATGGGACAGCCCGACCGGTGCTCAGCATTCATGGAAGAGAACCTCCATACCGGTTGCATTATCTCATCAGTCGCAACTTTGGCAAATCGCCGTCCAATGACTTCAATGGAGGAACGACATGAAGCTCTATCTGGGCCCCGGCCCGAATTCAGACCGCGTCCGCATCTTCCTGGCCGAGAAAGGCCTCGACCTGCCGGTCGTGCCGATCGACTTCGGCAAGCGGGAGCATAAATCGGCGGAATTCCTCAAGCTCAATTCCCTGGGCCAGGTGCCAGTGCTGCAGCTTGACGACGGCGAAGTCATCACCGAAAGCGTCGCCATCTGCCGCTATGTGGAAGCGATCCATCCTTCACCGCCATTGTTCGGCTCGGACGCGCCGCACCAGGGCAAGGCCGAGATGTGGAACCGGCGCATGGAGCAGGAGGTTTTCGGCACGATCGGAAATGTCGTCCTCCACACCGATGAGTTTTTCAAGGAACGGCACACCCAGGTTCCGGAATTCGCCGAGGCGCAGCGCCGGGCCATACCGAGCAAATGGATGTGGCTCGACCGCGAGATAAGCGACGGCCGTCCCTATCTTGCCGGTGACGAGTTCTCGATCGCCGATATCTGCGGCATGGTCACCTTGATGGTTTCAAGATTCTTCGGTTACGAGATGCCGGCGGAGATCCCCAATGTGCAGCGCTGGGCCGAGCGACTGCGCCAGCGCCCGAGCTGGCAGGCCATGACGAATTGAGCTAATCGCGCGGCGTCTCGGCGAGATAGCGGATGATGGCGGAGAAATCCTTCTCCGCACCGCCCGCCGCGATGAAGCTGCGATAGAGCTGTTCGGCATGGGCGCCGAGCGGCGTCGCGGCACCGGCCGCGGCAGCCGCCTGCTGGGCGAGCGCCAGATCCTTCAGCATCAGCGCCGCAGCGAAGCCGGATCTGTAGTCATTGTCGGCGGGTGAGGCCGGGCCGACGCCCGGCACCGGACAATAGCTCGTCAGCGACCAGCATTGACCCGACGCGGCGGAGGCGACGTCATAGAGCGCCGTGGCCTCCAGGCCGAGCTTTTCGGCCAGCACGAAAGCTTCCGACACCGCGATCATCGAAACGCCGAGGATCATGTTGTTGCAGATCTTGGCGGCTTGCCCGGCTCCGGCGCCGCCGCAATGGACGATCCGCTTGCCCATCGCCGAAAGTACGGGATGAGCACGTTCGAAGGCCTCGGCGTCGCCACCTGCCATAAAGGTGAGCGTTGCCCCGGCCGCTCCCGCCGTGCCGCCCGAGACCGGCGCATCGAGACTTTGCATGCCGGCCCCTTGCGCCATGGCATGGGCTTCGCGGGCACTCGCCACATCGATGGTCGAGCAGTCGATGAACAGCGTCCCGCGCCGCGCCGGCAACAGGATGGTGCGGTAGAGATCGAGCACATGCTGGCCCGCCGGCACCATGGTGATCACGATGTCGGCATCCTTCACCGCGGAAACGGCGCTGCGCGCCGCCACCACGCCCCGCTCGGCGGCCTTGTCGAGATTGGCCGCGACAATGTCGAAGCCCTTCACGACGAAGCCCTTGGCGACGAGATTGGTCGCCATGGGCCCGCCCATATTGCCGAGGCCGATGAAGGCAATTTTCATGGCGGAACTCCTTCAGATCACGCGCTAAGCCAGCGTCAATTCATGGCTTCCGATCGGCGCGAACAGCGCCTCGGCATCCTGCGCTGAAACCTCGGCAATACTTGACGGCAGCCATTGCGGCTTGCCGTCCTTGTCGACGATCAGCGCCCTGATGCCTTCGCGGAAATCATGCAGGTCGACAGCGCGATAAGCATAGCGATATTCGTGAGCGAGGGCTTCCTCGATCGTCTTGAAATGCCGCACCTGGCGCACGGAAATATGCGCCGCCGCCAGAGCGGTTGGCGAATGCATGGCGATCTTTCCGAGCGTCTCCTGCTCCCAGGCCTCCGGACTCTCCTCGAGACGCCGGACCGCGTCCTGGATTGTCGCCGCACCGAAGGCGCGATCGATGCGGGCCTGCCGGGCGGCGAGGTCGCTCAGCCCGGAGAACAGGGCGAATTGCCCGACCGCGTCATCGGCACTACGTCCTTCGCACAGTTGGGCGACGAGGGCCGCCCGGTTCTCACCAGTGATCATCGTGTCGGCGAAACCGGCATAGATCGCGTCGGCGGCGTTCATGCGATAGGCGGTCGCCGCCATATATTCTCCCGCATGGCCGGGTGCCCGGGCGAGCAGCAGCGAGCCGCCGACATCGGGCGTGAAGCCGATCGCCGTTTCCGGCATGCCGACCACCGAGCGCTCGGTGACGATACGATGCGAGCCATGGCCGGAGAGCCCGACGCCGCCGCCCAGGCAGAAGCCGTCCATCAGCGCGACATAGGGCTTGGGATAGCGCGCGATCATCGCGTTGAGCTCATACTCCTCGCGCCAGAATTGCCGCGCCGCATCGGGCGCGGTCGGTATCATGTCATAGACAGCGCGGATATCGCCACCGGCGCAGAAGGCGCGCTCGCCTTCACCGTCGATGACAACATGCCTGACCCGGTCGTCGTCGCGCCATTCGGCGAGCGCCGCTTTGATGGCGCGTACCATGGGATGATTGAGGGCATTGAGAGCCTTCGGCCGATTGAGAGTGATGCGCCCGGCTGAGCCGTCGACCCGCGCAATGATATCCGCTGTCATCGCTGGCTAATCACCGCCCAGCATGTCGCGCGCAACGATAAGCCGCATGATTTCATTGGTGCCCTCGAGGATTTGATGAACGCGCAGGTCGCGCACGATCTTTTCGATGCCGAAATCGGCAAGATAGCCATAGCCGCCATGGATCTGCAACGCCTCATTGGCGACGCGAAAGCCCGTGTCGGTGACGAAACGCTTCGCCATGGCGCAGAATTTCCGCGCATCGGGTGCATTGGTGCTGAGTTTCCAGGCCGCATGATAGAGAAAGACGCGCGCCGCCTGCAATTCCGTCTCCATGTCGGCGATTTTAAACTGCAGCGCCTGGAACTGCGCCAGCTGGCGTCCGAAGGCCTTGCGCTCCTTCATATAAGCGGCGGCCTTGTCGAGGGCGTTTTGCGCGGCGCCGAGGCTGCAGGCGGCGATATTGAGCCTTCCGCCATTGAGCCCGCTCATCGCAATCGAGAAGCCCTGGCCCTCTGCCCCGATCAGGTTCTCCGCCGGCACCCGCGCCTGGTCGAGATTGACCATGGCGGTCGCCTGGGCGTGCCAGCCCATCTTCTTCTCATTGGCGCCAAAACTCAGGCCATCCGTGTCTTTTTCGACCAGAATGCAGGAAATGCCCTTGGGCCCCTCCTCACCCGTGCGGCAGATCACCAGATAGAGATCGGAGTAGCCCCCGCCCGAAATGAAGGCCTTGGCGCCCGTCAGACGATAGTGGCTGTTGCCGTCCTTGACCGCTTTGGTCTTGAGCGCCGCCGCATCCGATCCGGAACCCGGCTCGGTCAGGCAATAGCTCGCTACCACATCCATGGCGCAGAATTTCGGCAGCCAGGCCTTGCGTTGCTCGGCATTGCCGTAGGTATCGAGCATCCAGGCGCACATATTGTGGATGGAGAGGAAGCTCGCCACCACCGGGTCGGCATAGGAAAGTTCCTCGAAGATGAGGACGGACTCGACCCGCGACAGGCCGGAGCCGCCGCTTTCTTCCCTGACCGTGATAGCGGCCAGGCCAAGTCCCGCCGCTTCCTTGAGGATCTGGCGCGGAATGGCCTTTTCACTCTCCCATTGCGCGGCGTAAGGAGCGATCTTCTCAGCCGCGAAGCCGCGTACCATGTCCCTGATTTGAGTCTGTTCGTCTGTCAGCGCAAAATCCATGCACTGACTTTAGACGGATTCAGCCCGGGGCCGCAAAGCGTAAAAGCTCCTGGCCTTCCCGAATCTGATCGCCCGGCTTGCAGCCGACATGCTCGATCGTACCGGAATGACCGGCCTTCAGCACATGTTCCATCTTCATCGCCTCCAGAACGGCGAGAGGGGCGCCTTTTTCGACCTGTGTGCCTTCTGCCACATGGACGGCGATGATCCGGCCCGGCATCGGCGCGATGATCCTGAGCGCCGCCGCTTCAGCCCCTTCGTCTTCCATCGCGATGGGCGCCTGCCTCATGCGGTAGCTCGCGCCGTCGAGGAACAGGGTGACGTCGTCGCCGCTCTTGGCGAAGCCCGCCCAAACCCGGCGTCCGCCGAGTTCGGCGCCGAGCCGGCCCTCGGACGACAGGGTGGCCGTCACCAGCATAGTGGATTTCTTGAGATGGAAGACGAAACCGCCCTTGGCATAGTCGAAGACGATTCTGTGGATCGCCTGGCCGCCGCTGATATCGATCAGGGACAGGTGATCCTGGCCACCGCCATAAAGTCGCCAGCCATCGGCCACCGACCACGGATCGTCCTCGGCCACTGAACGGCCGCTCAGCAGAAGGCCAGTGGCCGCCAGCAATAAAGCCTCATCGCCGGCCGCTGGCACGCTGGGCAGAAGCTCCTTCTCATGCCTGCCGATGAAACCGGTATCGAGATCCGCCTTGGCGAAGGCCTTGTTGCCGGCGAGCTTCGCCAGGAAGGCGGTGTTGGTGACGAGACCGGAGATTTCGGTTTCGGCAAGCGCCCGGCGCAGCTGCGCCAGCGCGGCGCCGCGGTCGCGGTCCCACACGACGAGCTTGGCGATCATCGGATCATAATAGGTGCTGATCGCCTTGCCCTCTGTGATACCGGTGTCGACCCGCACATGCGCGGTTTCGGCCGGGAAACGCAGATGCGTGATGCGCCCGGTCTGCGGCAGGAAATCGCGGTCGGGATCCTCGGCATAGATCCGGACTTCGAGCGCATGACCATTGAGAACGAGCTGGTCCTGGGCAAGCGGCAGCTTTTCGCCCGCGGCGACTCGCAACTGCCATTCGACGAGATCGAGGCCGGTGATGAACTCGGTCACCGGATGCTCGACCTGGAGGCGCGTATTCATCTCCATGAAATAGAAGGAGCCGTCCGCGTCGAGCAGGAACTCAACCGTGCCGGCGCCGACATAGCCGATCGACTTCGCCGCGGTGACCGCCGCTTCGCCCATGCGCTGGCGCAGGGCCACCGTCATGCCGGGGGCCGGCGCCTCCTCGATCACCTTTTGATGTCGGCGCTGGATCGAACAGTCGCGCTCGAAGAGATAGACGCAGTTGCCGTGCGTATCGGCGAAGACCTGGATCTCGACATGGCGCGGCCGGGTCAGATATTTTTCGATCAGCATCCGGTCGTCACTGAAGGAGTTCTGCGCCTCGCGCTTGGCCGAAGCGAGTTGGTCGCGGAATTCACTCTTCTTCTGGGCAACCTTCATGCCTTTGCCGCCGCCACCGGCGGAAGCCTTGATGAGCACGGGATAGCCGATCTCGTCGGCTGACTTTTCGAGCCTGGCCGGATCCTGGTCGTCGCCGTGATAGCCCGGCACCAGCGGCACGCCGGCCTTCGCCATCAGCGCCTTGGCTTCGCTCTTGCCGCCCATGGCGCGAATGGCGGAAGCCGGCGGCCCGACAAAGACGATCTTCGCCTCGGCGCAGGCTTGGGCGAAGCCGGCATTCTCGGAGAGGAAGCCATAGCCGGGGTGAATGGCTTCGGCCCCTGTCTGCTTCGCCGCCGCGATGACCGCGTCCATCTTGAGATAGCTGTCGCGCGCAAAGGGCCCGCCGATGCGCACGGCCTCGTCGGCCATGGCGACATGCAGCGCATCCGCGTCGGCGTCCGAATAGACGGCGATGGTGCGCAAGCCCAGACGCCTCGCCGTCTTGATGACCCGGCAGGCGATCTCGCCGCGATTGGCAATGAGAACTGACTTCAGCATGATGAGCATTGCTCGCAATAACCCTCTCCCCGCTTCAGCGGGGAGAGGGGAGGGCCCCGCCGCGAAGCGGTGGGAGGGGTGAGGGGCCCGTCAGACGTAATCGGCATGCCCCTCACCCTTCTCATTGCTGCGCAATGGGCCCCTACCCTCTCCCCGCTGAAGCGGGGCGAGGGGTTCTCGGCGATCGCTGGAGAGATAAATGCCATCACTCACATCCTGAATATGCCGAAGCGGGTTTCGGGGATCGGCGCGTTGAGGGCGGCCGACAGGCTCAGGGAGATCACACGGCGCGTCTCGGCCGGATCGATGACGCCGTCATCCCACAAGCGCGCCGAGGCGAAATAGGGATGGCCCTGATGCTCATATTGCTCGCGGATCGGCGCCTTGAAGGCCTCCTCGTCTTCAGCACTCCAGCTCTCGCCCTTCGCCGTGAGACCGTCGCGCTTGACGGTGGCGAGCACATTGGCCGCCTGATCGCCGCCCATCACCGAGATGCGGGCATTGGGCCACATCCACAGGAAACGCGGCGAATAGGCCCTGCCGCACATGCCGTAATTGCCGGCGCCGAAGCTGCCGCCGATAATCACCGTGATCTTCGGCACTTGCGCTGTCGCCACCGCCGTGACGAGCTTGGCGCCGTGCTTGGCGATGCCTTCATTCTCATATTTGCGCCCGACCATGAAGCCGGTGATGTTCTGCAGGAAGAGCAGCGGGATGCGCTGCTGGCAGCAGATCTCGATGAAATGCGCCCCCTTCACCGCCGATTCCGAGAATAATATGCCGTCATTGGCGAGGATGCCGACCGGCATGCCAGCGATATGAGCGAAGCCGCAGACCAGTGTCTTGCCGTAGAGCGCCTTGAACTCGTCGAACTCGCTGCCGTCGACGATGCGGGCGATCACCTCGCGCACATCGAAGGGCTCGCGCGAGGTTGGGGGCATGACGCCATAGAGCTCGGCCGGATCGTGTTGCGGCGGTTTTGCGTCGCGCAGAACGAGATCGCCGGGCTTCCTGATCTGCAGATGCGCGATGGCGCGCCGCGCCAGCGCCAGCGCGTGCTCGTCATTCTGCGCCAGGTGATCGGCCACGCCCGAAAGCCGAGTGTGGACATCGGCGCCGCCCAGATCTTCCGCACTTACGACTTCGCCGGTCGCCGCTTTCACCAGCGGCGGGCCGCCGAGGAAGATCGTGCCCTGCTCGCGCACGATGATGCTCTGATCCGCCATGGCCGGCACATAGGCGCCGCCCGCCGTGCAGGAGCCCATCACCACCGCGATCTGGTGGATGCCCTTGGCCGACATATTGGCCTGGTTGAAGAAGATGCGCCCGAAATGGTCGCGGTCGGGGAACACCTCGTCCTGATTGGGCAGATTGGCGCCACCTGAATCGACCAGATAGACGCAGGTGAGCCGGTTCTGCTCGGCGATCTCCTGGGCGCGTAAGTGCTTCTTGACGGTGAGGGGAAAATAGGTGCCGCCTTTCACCGTCGCGTCGTTGCAGACGATCATGCATTCGCGGCCGGAGACGCGCCCGATGCCGGCGATGAGGCCGGCCGCGGGCACCTCGCCGTGATACATCTTATGCGCGGCAAGATGGCCGATTTCGAGAAAGGGCGAGCCGCGATCGAGCAGGCGCAGGACGCGTTCACGCGGCAGCAGTTTTCCCCGCGCTTCATGCTTGTCGCGCGATGCCTTGGGCCCACCCTGCATGATGGCGCCGGAGACCTTGCGCAGATCATCGACGAGCCCGCGCATATGCTCTTCATTGCGCCTGAACTTGTCGGAGCCGGGATCGATATCGCTCTTGAGAGTGGTCATGGGGCGCGGACTCGCGCTTTACCCTCGCCCCGCGAAGCGGGGAGAGGGAGGGACCCATTGCGCAGCAATGGGAGGGTGAGGGGCCTCTGGGACGGATGCGGAAATGCCTGCAAGAAGCCCCTCACCCTTCCCGCCGCTTTGCGGCGGGCCCCTACCCTCTCCCCTCTTTGAGGGGCGAGGGTGACATGCGCCGATTGCGTCATTCGGAATCCCATCCCCTACACCGACTTCTCGAAGAGCTCTCGCCCGATCAGCATGCGGCGGATCTCGCTGGTGCCGGCGCCGATCTCGTAGAGCTTGGCGTCGCGCAGCAGGCGCCCGGTCGGGAAGTCGTTGATATAGCCGTTGCCACCAAGCAGCTGGATGGCGTCGAGCGCCACCTGCGTCGCCTTCTCGGCGGCGAAGAGGATGGCGCCCGCCGCATCCTCGCGGGTGACGCGGCCCTGGTCGCAGGCCTTGCACACCGTATAGACATAGGAGCGCGCCGCGTTCATCAGCACATACATGTCGGCGAGCTTGCCCTGCACCAGCTGGAAGGTGCCGATCGGCTGGCCGAACTGCTTGCGGTCGTGCACATAGGGCAACACGACGTCGAGCGCCGTGCGCATGATGCCGACGGCGCCGGCGGCGAGCACGGCGCGCTCATAATCGAGCCCCGACATCAGCACTCGCACACCCTTGTTGACGTCGCCGACGACATTCTCTTCCGGCACCTCGCAATCCTCGAAGATGAGCTCGCCCGTGTCGGAGCCACGCATGCCGAGCTTGTCGAGCTTCTGCGCGGTGCGGAAACCCTTGAAGCCCTTCTCGATCAGAAAGCTGGTGATACCCTTCGGCCCCGCGGCAGGGTCCGTCTTGGCATAGACGAACAGCGTGTCGGCGATCGGACCATTGGTGATCCACATCTTGTTGCCGTTGAGGATGTATTTGGAGCCCTTCTTTTCGGCCTTGGTGCGCATTGACACGACGTCCGAGCCCGAGCCCGGCTCCGACATGGCGAGTGCGCCCACATGCTCGCCCGAAATGAGCTTCGGCAGATAACGGCGCTTCTGCTCATCCGAACCGTTGCGGCGGATCTGGTTAATGCACAGATTGGAATGGGCGCCATAGGAGAGCGCCACCGACGCCGAGGCGCGGCTCACCTCCTCCATCGCCACGGCATGGTCGAGATAGCCGAGGCCCAGCCCGCCGAATTCCTCCTCGACCGTGATGCCGTGCAGGCCGAGTTCGCCCAGCCTGGGCCACAGATCGCGCGGGAACTCATTGCTCTTGTCGATCTCCTGGGCACGCGGTGCGATCTCGGCCTGAGCGAAGGTCGAAACCGTGTCGCGGATCATCTCGGCGGTTTCGCCGAGGTCGAAATCGAGGCCGAAATTGCTCTGTGCCATGCCTCACTTAGCTCCCATCATGCCGTCTTCTCTTCCTCGAGGCCGAGCTCCTGGCGAGCCTGCTCGCGCATCAGATATTTCTGGATCTTGCCGGTCACCGTCATCGGGAAGGCGTCGACGAATTTCACATAACGCGGGATCTTGTAATGGGCGATCTGGCCCTGGCAGAAGCCGCGTATCTCCTCATCCGTGCAGACGACGCCGGCCTTGAGCTTGACCCAGGCGCACAGTTCCTCGCCATATTTCTGGTCGGGCACGCCGATCACCTGTACGTCCTGCACTTTCGGATGCCGGTACAGAAACTCCTCGATCTCGCGCGGATAGATATTCTCGCCGCCTCGGATGACCATGTCCTTGATGCGCCCGACGATGTTGCAATAGCCCTCCTCGTCGAGCGTGGCGAGATCGCCGGTATGCATCCAGCGCGCCGGATCGATGGCTTCCGCCGTCTTTTCCTTATCGTCCCAATAGCCGCGCATCACCGAATAGCCGCGTGTGCACAATTCGCCCGCGACACCTGGCGGCACGATGCGGCCTTCGGCGTCGACGATCTTGACCTCGACATGCGGATGGATGCGCCCGACCGAGCCGACGCGCTTTTCGAGCGGATCGTCGGGCGAGGTCTGGAAGCTCACCGGGCTCGTCTCCGTCATGCCGTAGCAGATGGTGACGTCGTTCATATGCATCTCGCTCACCACCCGCTTCATCACCTCGATCGGACAGGGCGAGCCCGCCATGATCCCGGTGCGTAAAGAGGAGAGATCGAATTTCTTGAAATCGGCATGGCCGAGCTCGGCGATGAACATGGTCGGCACGCCATAGAGGCCGGTGCATCGCTTCGCAGCGACGGTCTCCAGCACGGCCAGCGGATCGAAGCCCTCGCCCGGATAGACCATGGCCGAGCCATGGGTGATGCAAGCCATGTTGCCGAGCACCATGCCGAAGCAGTGATAGAGCGGCACCGGGATGCAGATGCGGTCTTTCTCGGTGAGCTTCATCGTCTCGCCGATGAAGAACCCGTTATTGAGGATATTGTGATGGGTGAGCGTGGCGCCCTTGGGATACCCGGTGGTGCCGCTGGTGAACTGGATATTGATCGGCTCGTCGAACTGGAGCTCACCCGCAAGATCCGCCAGCCGTTTGTGGTGTTCGGGCTTGGCGAGACCGGCGATATCGTCGAAGCCCAGCATGCCGGGTACAGCGCCGCCGATCCGGATGACCGTCTCGAGATGCGGCAATCGCCCGTCGGCCTGGAGCTGATTGAGCATGCCGACATAGTCGCTGGTCTTGAACTGGCTGGCGGTGACGAGCGCCTTGCAGGCGACCTTGTTGAGGGCGTAGTCGGCTTCCGCGAGCCGGTAGGCCGGGTTGATATTGACCAGGATCAGGCCGGCCTTGGCGGTGGCGAATTGGGTGATCACCCATTCGGCATTGTTTGGCGACCAGATGCCGACCCGGTCGCCGGGAACGAGACCCAGCGCCAGCAGGCCGGCGGCGAAGTCATCGACCCTTTGCTTCAGCTCCGCATAGGTCCAGCGCACCTTCTGATGGCGCACGATCAGCGCGTCGCTTGTCGCCCAGCGCCGGGCCGCGTCGTCGAAAAAGGCGCCGACCGTCTGGCCGATCAGCGGGGTATCGCCGACCCCGTGTACATAGCTCTGTGTCAGCCTGGCCATACCGGTCCTCCAATAGTTACCAAATAGGAATATGGCCCGGTTTTCAACCGCGACGACCGAAAGTCTAAACTTGTGCACGGCCTGCTACCTAGCGCGCGGCTCGGCGGCATGCATAGGCTCTGAGCCATGACCGAGATCAAGATGATCACCATCACGCACAAGGCCGGAGCATCGAAATATAGATTGCCGAGGCGGCTGGGCTGCGGTGACGGTCGACGCGGCGCTGCCAAGTATTCCCCCTCTCCCGCTCGCGGGAGAGGGTGCCCGACAGGGCGGGTGAGGGTGTTGGCTCGGGCGGCGCGCTCTATGAGGCTCTATTCACTTTCACCAAAGAACACCCTCATCCGGCCTTCGGCCACCTTCTCCCGCAAGCGGGAGAAGGGGAAAACCCGGGGACAGTGGCACGCGGCGCCAGGTCGCGGCTGCCGTGTGGGACCCTTGCCTATCCAGGCTCATCGTGCCACCTGTGGGCCGAAGTCCAGCCTGTATGAGGTGTAAAGTGACACGTACGTTGAATCAGCCCTTGGGCGGCAATCAGATGCCGCGCTTCGGTGGCCCAGCCACCATGATGCGCCTGCCGACGCAGGTCGGCACCGAGGGCCTCGATGCCTGCTTCGTCGGTATCCCGATGGATATCGGCGCCTCCAACCGCGCCGGCACGCGTTATGGCCCGCGCCAGGTGCGCGCCGAATCCTGCCTCATCCGCCCCTATAACATGGCGACGCGCGCCGCCCCCTTCGACAGCCTGATGGTGGCCGATATCGGCGATGTGGCGATCGACACCTTCAACCTGCCGAAGAACATGGACATCATCACCGATGCCTATCGCGGCATCATCGCCAAGGGGTGCAAGCCCTTGACGATCGGCGGCGACCACACGCTGACCTATCCTATCCTGCGCGCCATGGCGGAGAAATACGGCCCCGTCGGCCTCATCCATGTCGATGCCCATGCCGACATCAACGAGAACATGTTCGGCGAGAAGATTGCCCATGGCACGCCCTTCCGCCGCGCGGTGGAGGATACGCTGCTCGACACCAGGCGCTGCGTCCAGATCGGTCTGCGCGCCACCGGCTATGCGGCCGATGATTTCGACTGGCCGCGCCAGCAGGGCTTCCGCGTCGTCCAGGCCGAGGAATGCTGGCACAAGTCGCTGAGCCCGCTCATGGATGAAGTGCGCCAGCAGATGGGCAAGGGCCCGGTCTATCTGAGCTTCGACATCGACAGCCTGGATCCCGCCTTCGCGCCGGGCACGGGCACGCCCGAGATCGGCGGCCTCACCACCATTCAGGGCCTCGAGATCATCCGCGGCTGCTGGGGTCTCAACCTCGTCGGCTGCGACCTCGTCGAAGTGTCGCCGCCTTACGATCCAAGCGGCAACACCGCCCTCACCGGCGCCAATCTCCTCTTCGAGATGCTTTGCGTGCTGCCGGGCGTGAAGCGCCGCGCCTGACGTTCCGCTCATACTACCCTGTACTTTGCAGGGGAATTAACTGGGGATTTACAGGGATCTACAGCGATTTTTGGCCTCGCCGCGAAAGCAGCGGGGCCATATCGAATTTGCCGCGCCGCCTTGACTTCGCGGGCTTATAGGGAACACAAGCCCACGAAGTGAAGTGAAATTCGGAGGCGTGCGATGAACGACGGCAAGACATCCTCTTCAAGCGTTGGCTATGGCCGCCCGCCGGTCGGGAGGCGTTTCCGGAAAGGCCAGTCGGGAAATCCGGACGGACGGCCGAAAGGCAGCCGAAACCGGCCGAAATCGGCGGCGCGCGACCTACAGGCGCTCATCCTCGAAGAAGCCTTTCGCCTCACCAAGATGACTGTGGATGACGAGGAAATCAGCATGCCTGTCGCGCTCAGCGTGATCAGGGCGTTGACCGCCGCCGCGGCCAAGGGCGATCTGCGCGCGCAGGCAGCCTTCCTGAAGATGGTGATCGATAGCGAGGATAGAGTGGCGGCCCAGGCCCGGTTGAGCGACGGCGACACGCCTGGAGCGAGTGAGGAAGTGGATTTTGAAATCGTGATCGTCGATCCTAAACCGCACACTCAGGATCAAGGTGGGCGGCCACAACTCCAGACCAGCTCGGTATAAAGTCCGAGCCGGCCCGCCGTCTTGTCGCTGTCACGAAACAAATTCCACACACTGCGCCGTTAGAGCGTGATGACTCAAGAAGGAAAGGCTTTTCTCAAAACACCCTCATGCTGAGGTGCGACCCCGGCCTTGAGCCGGGGGAGCCTCGAAGCATCCGTCAGGATGAAGCGATCCTTCGAGGGCCGCATCGCGGCCACCTCAGGATGAGGATGATAGGTCTAACAGCAGGCACGACTCCGGGCCGGCTCGGCACATGGTCCGAACCGGCCCATCGTCTTGTCGCCGTCACGAAACAAAAATCAACGGTAGAACACAAGCCGTCGCCTACCAGGCGACTCGCACCCCGGCATTGCCGGCGAAAGCCTCGTAGTCGTCGGCGAACTGGTAGTTGCCACGCAGGAAGCCCGACCAGCCTTCCGGCGCCGTGGCACTGAAGCCGAGCGACACATCGCCATAGGTCTGGGCCGGATCGTCCGCCACGCCGAAGGCCGGGATCAGCGGGTCGATGATCGTCGCGCCGTTCTCGCCCGAGAAGTTCTGCCACACGCTCGCCGTCACATCCGACGAATAGACCACCGCATTGCTCGCCGCGTGGTCATAACCGAGCCTGAGGCCGAGACGGCCGCGCAGGCTCGTCTCGTCGTCGAACTCGACCGTGCCGCCGAAGATATCGACATCGTCGATCGAGGTGTGGAGCAACGCCAAGGTGGCCTGCGGTTCGAAGAAGGCGCCGACGCCGGCGCCGAACTTGTAGCCGGCATCGATCATGGCGCCGATATTGAGGCCGTCGGTGTCGGACTCATCCGCCGCCTGCGCCAGATCCTCGGGGTCGATGGAGATATTGAGGAAGTCCGCCTTGACGGTCGCATCGGCATAGAAGGCGCCATTGAGATAGCTCGCATAGACACCAAGCGACGGGCCACTATAGCTCCATTCGGTGTTGGTATCCTTGAAGTCGAGATCGGAGCCGAGATAGCCGCCGAACAGGCCGAACATCAGCGCATCGCCCTGGCCGCCGACATTCTCCAGGCCGAAGTCGAAGCCCGCCATGCCGCCGAGCACCGTCTGCTTGCGGTCCAGCGTGAAACCGTTCTGCTCGTCGTCGCGCTCGAGCCAGGCGCCCACACCCCTCATCCAGAAGCCCGGCAGGAGCCTGGCGACCGGCGTCGCCTCGACCGGCTCGGTGAAGTCGGCGACCGGGGTGACCAGCATGCCGGCGATGACCGATCTCAGATCGGCCTGGCGCTGCAGCAGCACGCCGGTCGACTGGAACCACATGTCCTGCGCGGCGGTGATGCCGGCGGCGAACTCGTAAGCCCCGACGCCGATGCCGGAGCTGTAGAGCTCATGCACATTGTTTTCGGCATCGTATCTCAGATCCCAGGCGTAGAAGCCGGCATTGAGCGGACCCGCGAGCTGGAAATCACCCTCGACGGTGTTACCGGTCGACACTCCCACCACCGGAATGCCGACGACATTGGCGCCCAGCGCATCGAGGACATTGACCGAGATCCAGGTCGTTCCGTCCTCGCCGACGCTGCCGTCGATCTCCAGCATGTCGGCTTCGCCGCCAGCTCCGCCGCCGAGCACGGCATCGACCGCGAGCCGGCCCTCGCTGGCGAAATAGGTCGAGTTCCCCTCGCCATCCCCGCGAAGTTCGAGCCGATCGCCGATCGCCCCGTCGGCGAGCGAGATCAAGCCGTCGGAATTGGTGAACGTTCCAGACCGAAGAGGCGCGTTCTCTCAACCTGCGTCGCATCATTGGCGGCCAGCAGCGTGCCGGAATTGGTGACCACGTCGTCGCCGCCCCCGAACAGGTTCGCGCCGCCGGCGGTGTTCCAGAAGCCGGCATTGTCGAGACGGTCATCGTTGAATTGTCCGGATTCTCCACCGATGCCGAGGTTCACGATGCCGATGAGATTGCCATTGTTCGTGATCTCTGTCTCGCCGCCATCGGTCTCGATGGCGAGGTAGTCCGAACGGCCGGACAGATTGCGCACCAGACCATCATTGATGATCGAGATGTCCTGGCCGTCATCCGAATAGGCATCGATGGCGCTGCCGGCGCCTTCGACGAGACCGCTGGCGCCGATGACGATCCTTGTGTCGCCGGTTCCATAATTCTCGCTATCAATTCCGTAATCGCTAGAACCGGTCACCCTTCCATAGATGACGATCGTAAGATCGCCGTCGCCATATTGCTCGGCATCGATGCCGTCATCGTCTCCCTCGACAACGCTTCCAACATTAGTGGTGATCTTGAGGCTGGTGCCGGAATCTGAATTTTCTGCTTCAATGCCGCTGTTCCTGGTGCCGATAACCGTGCCATTGACGGTGATCTCGAGCTTGCCACGGCCGTTGTTCTCCGCGTCGATGCCATCGTCACTTCCGGTAACCTTGCTTTGCGCACCGGTGGTGACAGTCAGATCGGCGCCATCATTGCTGTCCCAGTTGCCATTCCCGGCAAATATGCCGTCACCGTCCTCGCCCTCGACACGGCCATTGACCGTGATGGCGAGATTGCCTTCGCCGTAGTTGCGTGCATCGATGCCATGACCGGGGCCTTCGTCATACTCTCTATAGGCCAGCCCCTTTCCGATGATCACACTCCCGACACCGGTGGTGATCGTGAGATTGGTACCCTCGTTTCTGGCATAGAGGCCGCTATAGCCTTCCCCGGTCACCTGGCCGTACACGTTGACATCCAGATCCCCATCACCCTGATTATCGGCGATGATCCCAGTATCCCCGCCCGCGATGGCGCCTTGCGCGCCGACGGTGATCTCGAGATTCGAACCCCGATTGACGGCCAGCAGTCCATAATTCCTACCGGCCACCTCGCCTTCGGCCGTGACGGTGAGTTCGCCTATCCCCTCATTGAAGGCCTCGATACCTTCATCGCGACCAGAGATGACGCTACCCTCGCCGGCGGTGATCGTCAGGTCATTACCATCGTTGCGCGCATGGATGCCGTCCGAATTTTCCCCCTCTACAGCGCCATCGGCCGTAACCGAGAGGTCGCCGTTCCCGTAATTGCGGGTGTAGATGCCATAGGTGGCACCCCTGATATTGCCGTTGGTCTCGATCGTCACCCCGCCACTCATCTCGTCATTGCCAGTCGAGATGACAGCAAGCCCGGCCGAGTCGGTGCTCCTGATGGAGGAGGCGTTGGTGTCGATGAAGGTCAGTTGACCGTCGCCGGTGATGACGATGCCGCTGCCTGCGTCGGTATATACGCTGAAGCCCGCCACCGTCGTGACAGTGGCATTGTCGGCAGTGATGGTCTGCCTCCCGCTGTCGCCGCTGCAGATATAGGTCGACGGGTCTGTCGGGTCGCAGGCGGCGAAGGCCTGACGGCCATAGCCGATGAAGGGCACAACGGTGAGGACGGTCGTCAAAGCCAGCCGGCTGCGAAAGACACGGCCCACGCGCCGTGTGAGCGATACAGCCTGAGTTGCCGCCTTGATATGCCGTTCCATGTGCCCCCCACTTCATGCGGACCGGCCTCGGGCCGCAGATGGGCGAAAACTAGACTGACATTAAGTCACTGCAACAGGAACTTTTCCCAGCGCGCGCAAATATCGGCGCGCCGTGGCTTTTCTGCCACGAGCGAAGTCGACTTCTCGCGCCCTGGATGAACAAAAAAGCGGCGTCACACGAGGAACGTGTACGCCGCTGCAATTTTTCGTTGAACTACGCCAGGCAAGCAGCCTGTCATTGCGACAGGCTGCCCGCGTGATTCGATCCGCTCCGTCTCCTCGCCTACCAGGAGTATCGCACCCCGGCATTGCCGGTGATGGCATCGAAATCCTCGGCGAACTGGTAGCTGCCGCGCAGGAAGCCCGACCAGCCTTCGGCCGCCGTGACACTGAAGCCGAGCGAGATGTCGCCGAGCGTCCCGATCGTGTCATCCGACACGCCGAAATCGGTGAGGCCCGTCGCCGAGATCGACGCGTCATTGCTGCCGTTGAACTCCTGCCAGACGCTCGCCGTCAGGTCCGACGAATAGACCATGGCGTTGCTGGCGATGTGATCATAGCCGAGCTTCAGACCGAGCCGGCCCTTGATGCTGGTCTCGCTGTCGAAGTCGACATCGCCGCCACCGACCTCGGTATCGTCGATATCGGTGTTGAGCACGGCCAGAGTTGCCTGCGGCTCGAAGAACACGCCTTCACCAACGCCACCGATCTTGTAGCCGGCATCGATACGGCCGCCGAGATTGATGCCGTCGGTGTCGCTGTCATCGGCACCCAGGTCGTCCTGCTCGATGTCGATCGACAGGAAGTCGGCCTTGACTGTCACATCGGCATAGAATGAACCGCTCAGATAGGTGGCATAGGCGCCAACCGTCGGGCCGTCATAGGTCCATTCGCTGTTGGTCTCGCTAAATTTCAGCGTCGAGCTGAGATAGCCGCCGAACAGGCCGAACAGCCAGGTGTCGCCGCCCGTTGCATCCGTCGCGAAGTCGAAGCCGGCGAGGCCGCCATAGATCGACTGCTTGCGGTCGAGCGTGACGCCGTCGGTTTCGGCGTCGCGGTCGAGCCAGCCGCCGACCGCGTTGAACCAGAAGCCCGGGCCGACACGGCCCGCGGCTGTCGGCGCGACCGGCTCGGTGAAGTCGGCGACCGGCGTGACCTGCGTGCCGTTGAGCAGCGGGCGCAGATCGGCCTGGCGCTGCGCCAGCGTGCCGGTCGTCTGGTGCCAGATCTCCTGGGCGCCGGTGAGACCGGCCGCCATCTCATAACCGCCGATACCGACACCCGAGGTGAAGAGCTCGTACCAGTTCTCTCCTTCGTCGAAGCGCAGATCCCAGGCGAAGAGGCCGGCATTGACCGGGCCCGCGAGGCTGAAATTATCGGGGCCGGTCTCGCCATTGATGACCTTGACCACCGGGATGCCGAGCACATTGACGCCCGACACACCGACGACATTCACCGCGATGGTGGTCGTGCTCGCTTCATCGACATTGCCGTGGATTTCGAGAGTGTCCGATTTGCCGGCGTCTCCGGCGCCGAGCACGGCGTCGACCGCCAGGCGGCCATTCGTGGCGGAATAGGTCAGGCTTGGGTTATGGTCGAACAGCATGGAATCGCCGAACGGCAGGAACATTTCGTTGACCAGCACGAGGGTATCGCCGACAGCCCCGTCGACGAGCGTTATCTGGCCGCCGTCATTGTCGAACCTCTCCAGACCACCGAGGAGCGTCTCTTCATTCTCCGTCGCGTCATTGGCCGCCCGCAGAACGCCAGAATTGGTGACCTCGTCCTCACCACCACCGAAGTCGTTCCAGCCGTCGGACGTGTCCCAGAAACCGGCATTGTTGAGGCGACTATCGGTGAAGTCTTCAAAGTCTCCGAGGTCCACGGTGCCGATGAGATTGCCATAGTTCTTGATCGTGGTGTCGCCGTCGTCAGTCTCGATGGCGCGATCGCTTGATGAGCCCGACCGGTTGCGCACCGTACCCAAATTGGTGATCGAGATGTCCTGGCCGTAATCCGAATCGGCGTCGATGGCGGAATCATTGCCCTCGACGATGCCGCTCGCACCTATGGTGATAATCGTCTCGCCAGAACCATCATTTTCCGTCTCGATGCCATCGTTGTAGTAACCGGTTACCTTGCCATTGACGATGATGGTGAGATCGCCATCACCATTCTGTTCGGCATAGATACCGTCATCGTATCCCCAGACCACGCTTCCGACACCTGTGGTGATCGTGAGACCGGTGCCGTTGGATGAATTTTCCGCGTAGATACCGTCGTCGCTACGCCCGGTCACTGCGCCGTTGACGGTGATCTCGAGCTTGCCACGACCATCGTTCTCCGCGTAGATGCCATAGTCTTCTCCGATGACCTCGCTCTGCGCGCCGGTGCTGACGGTCAGATCGACGCCGTTATCATCGTTGTCGGCATATATGCCGTCACCGTCCAAGCCCTCGACAAGGCCGTTGACCGTGATGTCAAGATTACCTTCACCGTAGTTTTCGGCGTAAATGCCGTCGCGAGAGCCGGTTATCGCACTCTGCGCGCCAGTGGTGATCGCCAGATTGATGCCGTTTGACGAGTTCCGGGCATAGATACCAGCGCCGTCCAGACCAGTGACCTGACCATTGGCGGTAATATCGAGATCCCCGGAGCCATCGTTGCGGGCATAGATGCCATGACCGGGGCCAGGGCCTGCGTCAAACACTTCGCTATCTGCGCCATGGCCGATGATCACGCTCTCGGCACCCGTGGTGATGATGAGGTTTGTTCCGTAGCTTGAATTTTCGGCGCGAATGCCGCTGCCACCGTATCCCTGCACCGTACCGTCGGCGAAGATCTCAAGCTCGCCGTAACCATCGTTGTCCGCGAAGATACCATCACGCTCTCCAGTGACCTCGCTTTGCGTGCCGGTTCTCACCGTCAGATCGTCGCCGACAGGATGCTCGTTCACCGGGTGAAAGAAGCCGTTCCTGGCAACAATGCCGGCACCGCTCCACCCGGTCACATTTCCATTAACGGTAATGTCGAGATCGCCTTCACCATGGTTGCGGGCCTCGATGCCGTCATTGCCGCCGGAGATGTCGCTGTCCTCGCCAGTGGTGATTGTCAGATCGTTGCCATAGTTGAGCGCGGAGATGCCGTCGCCGGTCCTCCCCGTTACCGCGCCACCAACCGTCACCGAGACATCGCCGGCGCCGTCATTGCGGGCGTCGATGCCGGTGGCGCCGGTGATATTGCCGTTCGTGTCGATTATGACCCCACCTGCCTCGGTGACTTCATCCTCGATATTGCCGGTCGCATGAACAAGGAGGCCGGTGCCGTTTTCGCTCGTGATCGGCGAGGCGTTGGTGTCGATATAGCTCAACCGGCCGTCGCCAGTGATGGTGATGCCGTTGTCGGCGCCGGCCGCGGTCACGGAAAAGCCCGCGACCGTCGCGACGCTGGCGCTATCGATATTGATCGTCTCCCCCGCGCTGGCGCCGCCGCAGGAATAGGTCGAAGGGCCCGTCGGGACGCAGGCCGAGGCGGCCACAGCCTGGCGGCCATAGCTGATGAACGGCACGACGGTAAGGACGGTTGTCAAGGCCAGCCGGCTGCGAAAGGCAGTGCCCACGCGCCGCTTGTTCGATACATCCTGAGTTGCTGCCTTGATATGCCGTTCCATGTGCCCTCCCGAAAATGTGTGCGGGTCCGGATTCGGAGCCGCAGATGGGCGGGAAATTAGACTGACATAAAGTCACTGCAACAGGAATTTTTCCCCGACCGCGCAAAATCGATGTGACGTGGCTTTTCTGCCACAGACGCGGCGGACTTCTTCGCGCACTGGATGAGCTAGATCGCGGCGTCACACCGAGAGCGTGCGAAATATATCGTTGAGCAATCTCGATTTGATATCTCGTAAGTGCGTCGGATCTCGAAGTGATTCGGTCCGCTCCCCGGCGGCGGCTTCTCCCTCCGCCATGCGAAGCGCGGAGAGTGTGTCCGCCCACGGGCGGACGGGTGTGGTGTCTCCAGCGCTCATCAATGGGCGTGAGTAGCTCTTGCGGGGACGCAGAGCGCGACGAGTTCGGTTCTACCTATCGCTGCCGGACGTTGAAGGAAGTGTTGCAACAAACTCACCCCATCCTAGTGGGCGCTTCGAGGGCCGCTTCGCGGCCACCTCAGCGTGAGGTTTCTTTGGGAAGGGCGATTCCTTTTAGAGCCATCACGCTCATCGTATTGAGACGGCTATTGAACGATCCCCTCGCCCCCGGCGGGAGGGCTGTCCGGGGAAACTTACGACATGCCAGAGAAAATCACGTAAAGAATGGGATTCGTGACACGTCTTGTCTAACGAGACTCGGAACTCGCCTTCATTCCCCTTCTCCCGCAGGCGGGAGAAGGGGAAACCGGGTAAAGGCCTTGCGTACTGCAATGAGCGGGAGTGAGGGCGAACCAGCGGCACAATCCTGATGCGATGCCGGAACGATTGCCGTCAGTTCCCCCTCACCCTCCCGATGCTTCGCATCGAGTCCCTCCCTCTCCCCCGTTGGGGGCGAGGGTATAAGCGCACCCGACACAAGTTGTGTGAATCGGATAGTCGCCTTCGGCGATGGAGAGAAAATTCCCTACCAGGCGTATCGCACGCCGGCATTGCCGGTGATCGCCTCGAAATCCTCGGCGAACTGGTAATTGGCCCGGAGGAATCCCGACCAGCCTTCGGGCGCCGTGACGGCGAAGCCCAGCGAAATATCGCCGAGCGTCGCGATCGTGTCGTCCGCAACGCCGAAATCATCGAGCCCCGTCACCGCGATCGAGGCGTCGTTGCTGCCGTTGAACTCCTGCCAGACGCTCGCCGTCACATCCGACGAATAGACGACGGCGTTGCCGGCGGTCTGATCATAACCGAGCCTCAAGCCGAGCCGGCCCTTAACGCTCGTCTCGCTGTCGAAATCGACATCGCCGCCATAGATCTCGGTGTCGTCGATATCGCTGTTGACCACGGCGAGCGTGGCCTGCGGCTCGAAGAAGACGCCCTCCGTTCCGCCGATCTTGTAGCCGGTATCGACGCGGCCGCCGAGATTGACGCCGTCGGTGTCACTGTCGTCGGCCGCCGCCGCCAAGTCTTCCGGGTCGATCGAGATCGAGAGGAAGTCGGCCTTGACAGTGACGTCGGCATAGAAGGCGTCGTTGAGATAGGTCGCATAGGCACCGACCGTCGGGCCGTCATAGGTCCACTTGGTGTTGGTCTCACTGAACTTCAGCGTCGAGCCGAGATAGCCGCCGAAGATGCCAAACAGCCAGGTCTCGCCGCCCGCCGCATCCGTGGCGACGTCGAAGCCGGCAAGGCCGCCATAGATCGACTGCTTGCGGTCGAGCGTGTAGCCGTCCTGCTCGGCGTCGCGGTCGAGCCAGCCGCCCACCGCATTGAACCAGAAGCCCGGGCCGACGCGGCCGACGCCGGCCGGCGCCACCGGCTCGGCGAAGTCGGCAACCGGCGTCACCTGCGTGCCGTTGAGCAGCGGGCGCAGATCGGCCTGGCGCTGCGCCAGCGTGCCGGTGGTCTGGTGCCAGATATCCTGGGCGCCGGTGATGCCGGCGGCGAATTCATAAGCGCCGATGCCTATGCCTGAGCTGTAGAGCTCGTGCCAGTTCTCGAGCGCATTGTATCTCAGATCCCAGCTGAAGAAGCCGGCCTGGATCGGGCCATCCTGCAGAACAAAATCGCCCTCGCCGGTCTCGCAGTCGATGACATCGACCACCGGAATGCCGAGCATATTGGCGCCCAGAACATCGACGACATTGACCGAGATCCTGGTTGTCCCGCCACTGACATTGCCGCCGATGAACAACACGTCCGACAGTCCGTCCGAGCCGGCGCCCAGCACCGCATCGACCGCGAGGCGGGCATCCGTCGCGGAATAATCCACCTCGCCGGGTCCTTCCCCGATCAGCCTGAGGATGTCTCCAGCCCGTCCGTCGACCAGCGAGACCAGCCCGGAGTTCCCGAACCTCTCCAGCCCCTCGAGGACCGTCTCCTCATCCATGGCCTTATCGTCGGCGGCGAGGAGCGTACCGGAGTTCGTCACCTCATCATCGCCATCGTAAAATTTGCTCGTGCCATTCGCCATGTTCCACAAGCCGGCATTTTCGACGGTGTCATCGTGGTCGTCGAGATCCACATAACCGATCAGGGTGCCCCGGTTCAGGACATCCGTCTCGGCGCCCCCCGTGTAGATGGCCTGGTCATCAGATTCGGCCGAGAGATTCCGGACCACGCCGTCATTGGTGATCGCGATGGTCTGTTCGCCGTCGGAAACGGTTTCAATAGCGGCGAAATCACCCTCGACGAGGCCAGTGCCGCCGATCTTGATGAGGGTGTCGCCACCGCCATCATTTTCGGCTTCTATACCGGACCCAAAGAGATCCTCCTCACCCCGGCCTGTGACACGACCGTCGACGGTGATGTCGAGATCGCCGGCGCCATAGTGGTTCGCATCTATGCCGTCGCCGCCGATACCCGTTACCAGGCTGCCGGCGTCGGTGACGATCTTCAGGTCATCGCCATAGTTGAAATTGTAGGCACCTATGCCGTCGTCTCCCTGGCCGGTGACCGTGCCCCTGACAGTGATCGCAAGAATGCCTGCACCGGTGTTGCCGACGTCAATGCCGTCGTCGCGGCCGGTGATCACACTGGCGGCTCCCGTGCTGATCGTCATGTTCTGGGCGGCGCCATAATATCTCCGTTGAACGGGCGGGATATAACCGCTGTCGCCGTTGAAATTATAGGCGCGGATGCCGTCGCCATCATTGCCGGTGACCAGGCCATTGACGGTGATCGAGAGATCGCCCGCCCCCCCATTGAACGCCGTGATGCCACTGCGCTCTCCCGTGACCACGCTGCCCGCGCCCGTGGTGATGGTCAGATCCTGACCGGCGCCATTCTTGAAGTCATAGTCACCCCCACCATAAACCTTGACACCTCCCAAATTATAGGCGCGGATGCCGTCGCCGGAATAGGCGGTGACCTGGCCGTCGGCGATGACCGTGAGATCGCCGCCACCATAATTGCGGGCATTGATGCCGTTGTCGTCACCGCTGATCACGCTGGTCGATTCGGTGGCGACCGTCAGGTTGGCGCCGTTTTCGGAATTGTAGGCATAGACGCCGGCGCGCTCTTCGCCGGTGACGATGCCTCTGGCAGTGACGATGAGGTCGCCTTTGCCGAAATTGTTGGCGTTGATGCCGTTCTCGCGGCCAAAGACGCTGCTCTGCGTGCCGGTGGTGATCGTCAGATCGAGGCCAGTGCCCATGCCGAGATTACTCACGGCACGAATGCCGTCGCCCGCCAAGCCGGTAACCCGGCCATTGGCCGTAATGTCGAGATTGCCCATGGCTTCACTGTCGGCGAGGATGCCGTCAGCCCCGGTGACGGCACTGCCGATACCGGTGGTGATCGTCATATCGTCGCCCATATTACTATAGGCGTGGATGCCAGCGCCGCTCTCCCCCGTGACTGTACCATCGGCCGTGATGTCAATATCGCCCTGACCATCAGTGCGGGCGTATATGCCCGCCGCGCTCCCCGTTATGGCGCCATTCGTCTCGATCGTCACCGCGCCATCATCGGTGTTATTGCCCGTCGCTCCGACATAGAGGCCATGGCCATTGGTACTGGTGATGACGGAAGCGGTGCGGTCGATGAAGCTCATGGCGCCGTCACCGGTGATGGTGATGCCGTTGCCGGCGGCGGTCGTCACGCCAAAACCCGCAACCGTCGTGACAGCGGCATCATTGGAGGTGATGGTCTGCGCCCCGCTGGCGCCGCTGCAGGTATAAGTCGGCGCCACCGGATCCGGCACGCAGGCGGCTTCGGCCTGGCGGCCATAGCCCATGAACGGCGCCACGGTCAGGACCGTCGTCAGAGCCAATCGATTGCGAAATGCGCGGCTTGCACGTTGCGCGCGAGAAGCATCCGAAGATGCCGTCCAAGTCTTCCGTATCACGTACCGTCCCCCAGCGATGCGGGGCAAATCGGCACCCGTTGGCGGACAGGATTAAGCTGACATCGGGTAATCGCAACAGAATATTTTACTTAATCAGCACGAAATCGATAGACCGTGGCTCTGCTGACACAACCGCAGCGGACCTCATCTCGCATTGGATGAGTCAAGGCTCCGCACTGCAGCGAGAACGTGCGTTCGCCGCAACGTCTCGTTGAGCAAATCCGGAATCGACACATCGTCATCGAGCCGGATCTCAAGGTGACTCAATCCACCTCGAAGGTGTATTGCAGCACGCTCGCTTCGAGGGCCGCTTCGCGGCCACCTCAGCGTGAGGTTTCTCCTGCGCGCCACTCTCGCCGCCTTCGGCGGTGGCGGGAGAATTCTCTACCACGCGTATCGCAACCCGGCATGGCCGGTGACAGCATCGAGGTCCTCGGCGAACTGGTAATGGCCGCGCAGGAAACCCGACAAACCGTCGGGGGCGATCACGCTGAAGCCGACCGAGACATCACCGATCGTCTGGCCAGGATCGTCGGCCACACCCGTCGTGGGGAAAAGCGGCGCCGTGATGGTGGCGTCATTGTCGCCCGAGAAATCCTGCCAGACGCTCGCCGTGACATCGGAGGAATAGATGACAGCATTGCCGGCGATCAGCTCGTGACCGAGTCTCAGTCCCAGCCGACCGCGCAGGCTCGTCTCGTCGTCGAAGGAGACGGCGCCGCCGAAGACACCGACATCATCGATCTCGGTATGGATAAGCGCCAGCGAGGCCTGCGGTTCGGCGAACAGGCCATGATCGAGGCCGAGCCTGTAGCCGAGATCGATCTGGCCGCCGAGATTGAAGGCGTCAGTCTCGGCATCATCCGCCGCCGGCGCCAGATCCTCGGGATCGATATCGACATCGAGGAAGTCAGCCTTGACGACCGCATCGGCATAGAAGGCGCCGGCGACATAGGTCGCATAGACGCCGAGCGTCGGGCCTTCATAAGTCCATTTGGTGTTAGTCTCGCTGAATTTGAGATCGGATGTCACATAGCCGCCGAACAGGCCGAGCAGCATGGCATCGCCGATCCCGTCGACAGCGATGTCGAAGCCGGCGAGACCGCCGAACACCGTCTGCTTGCGGTCGAGCGTGAAGCCATCTTCCTCGCCGTCGCGGTCGAGATAGCCGCCGACCGCCTTGAACCAGAAGCCTGGACCCACACGGCCGGCTGCCGCGGGCGCGACCGGCTCACTGAAATCGGCAACCGGTGTCACCTGCGTCGAGGTGAGCAACGGACGCAGATCGGCCTGGCGCTGCAGCAGCGTGCCGGTCGTCTGCTGCCAGATGTCCTGCGCAGCCGTAATACCGGCCGCGAATTCATGAGCACCGGCGCCGAGGCCTGAGGTGTAAAGCTCATGCGTGTCGCCATCGAGCCTCAGATCCCAGGCGAAGAAGCCGGCATTGAGCACGCCGCCTTCGACGTCGAAATGAGATGCGTCCGTGCTTCCGCCCACGAAGATTACCGGCAGGCCAACATAATTCGGCGTGCTGCCGGCCGGGTTTGTCAGATTGACGACAAGACGCGTGGTTCCGCTCGTGTCGCTATCGACGACAAGCTTATCGGTGGCGCCGTCTTCCGACAGAAAGCCATCTATCGCCAGACGGCCGCCATGACCGACAAATTCCGTCGCACCGCTGAGGCGCAGCGTGTCTCCGTCATGCCCGTCGATCAACGAGACGACGCCGGAATTGTTGAAGGTCTCGAGATTCAGCAGCTCCGTGAACTCGCTGTCCTCGCCGTCATGCGCGGCGCGCAGAGCACCGGTATTGTCCACGACGTCGTCGCCGTCGCCGAAATCGCTCGCCGACGGTCCCACGCCGCCGACTTCCCACAGGCCACTGTTGTTGAGCGTATCGCCGAAAGCGCCGAGCGAGACCGTGCCGACCAACTGATTGTCGTTGCTGATCGTCGCGGCGCCGCCGGTGGTCGTGATGGCCCGGCCATCCGCCTCACCGGAGAGATTGCGCACGGTCCCGTGATTGGCAATCGAAATGGCCTGCTCGTTCAGTGAACGGGCCCAGATGCCGGATTCGTCGCCCTGGACGAGACCTCCGCCCGCCACTCTGAGGTCGGTGGTCGCATCGCCGGTATTGACGGCTCTTATGCCGTAGGACTCCGTGCCGGTGACCGCGCCCTTCACGGTGACTTGGAACGCACCGCTGGTCTCGTGGCGGACGTCGATGCCGTCATTCGCGCCGCTGACGACGCTTCCCGCTTCGGTGGTGATCGCCAGATCGGCGCCCTCGTTCTCGGCATAGATCCCGTCGTCGCCGCGCCCCTCGACGATCCCGTTGACGGTGATGGTGAGATTGCCGGCGCCATCGTTCTCGGCATAGATCCCGTCGTCCCCAGCCGAGATGAAGCTTCCGGCGCCTGTGGTGATCGTAAGGTTGCGGCCGTTATTTTCGGCGCCGATGCCGTTGCCGCCCGTATGCAGGGTCGTGATCGCGCCATTCGCGGTGATGGTGAGATCGCCTGTCCCGTCATTCTGGGCGTCGATGCCCTCGTAGTTGGCATTGATGGCGCTGCCCGCTTCGGCGGTGATCGTGAGATTCACGCCCGAATTCGAGGCATCGATGCCATCGCTGGTCTTGGCGGTCACTGTCCCGCCGATCGTGATGAAGAGATCGCCAGTGCCGTCATTATCGGCATCGATACCATCCGCCTCACCGGTGATGTTGCTCCGGGCGCCGGTCGTGATGGTCAGATTCCGACCAGAGACAGCTTCCGCATGTATGCCATCGCCATCTTCGCCCGTGACCAGGCCATCCGCCGCGATCACGAGATCTTGGGCGCCATTGGCCATGCGGGCGTCGATGCCGTCAGTGGCGCTTTGACGTTGCTCCCGGCCCCCGTGATAATTGTGAGTTGAGCATCGTTGTCGAAGTTGCGGGCATATATGCCGTCGAAATTCGTGCCGGTGACGTCGCCATCGACGGTGATGGTGAGAGCGCCGCGGCCGCTGTTCTGGGCGGCGATGCCGTTGAACCCCTTGACGGCGCTTCCCGCGCCGGTCTCGATCGTCAGGGCGTCACCCGCCGCATAATTAACCGCCATTATGCCATTGCCAGTTGTCCCGGTGGCGGCGCCATCGACCGTGATGGCGAGCGTGCCACTGCCGGAATTGCGGGCTTCGATGGCATCGGTGCTTCCCTTGACGTCGCTTCCTGCTCCGGTGGTGATCGTCAGATTGGCGCTGTTGGCGCTGTTCTGGGCGCGGATGCCGTAGCCATCGAGGCCTGTGACATCACCAAGTGCCACAATCTCAAGATCCTCTTGCCCGGAATTCGTGGCATAGATCCCATGGGTTCCCCCGGTGACCGCGCTTGCCGCACCGGTGGTGATCTTGAGATTCTTGCCGTTGTTGGAATTGAAGGCGGTGATGCCGGCACGGGTCGTTCCCTCGACGCTGCCATTGGCCGTGATAGTGAGATCGCCGCTGCCGGAATTATTGGCGTTGATTCCATTTGCATCGCCGGTGATCACGCTCGCAGCCCCGGTGGTCACCGTCAGACTGACGGCCGGCGACCGGTTGTCCGCTACTATGCCGTCGCCGTGCTCTCCAGTGACCTCCCCGTCGGCGGTAATGACGAGATCGCCGCCGCTGCCATAGTTCTTGCCGCGGATGCCGTGGAGCTTGCCGGTGATGTCGCTTCCCGCCGTCGTCGTGATGGTCAGGTCGCCGCCATTGGACGAGTTGAAAGCCTCGATGCCATAACGGGTTTCGCCCGTCACATTGCCATGGGCAATGATATCGAGATCGCCATCCCCGTTATTCCGGGCGAGGATGCCATTTCGATATCCGGTGATATTGCTGCCCGATCCGGCGGTGATCTTCAGGGCGCCGGCACCGGGCGTGTTCAGGGCATATATGCCGTCGCGCTCCGTCCCCGTGACCTCGCCATCGGCGGTGATGGTGAAATCGCCCCTGTCGTTTCGGCCGGCAATACCATCATAACCCGTGACGTTGCTCTCAGCCCCGGTCTTTACCGTCGCGCTGGCGCCGGAATAGTTGACGACCCATATGCCTCTGCCGACTGTGCCCGTGACCTCGCCATAAGCTGCCACCAGGAGCGCGCCATGGCCGAGGCTTCGCGCCTCGATGCCGTCATAGCCGCCCGTGACGACGCTTCCGGCGGCGGCGGTGACCGTCAGATCGCCGCTGCCGGGAAGATTGAGGGCATAGATCCCTTCCCGCTCTGTCCCGGCGACCTCGCCATGAGCGCTAATCGTAAGGTCTCCACTGCCTCCGTTGACGCCGCGGATGCCCATGAAATTGCCGGTGATCTCGCTCGCCGCGCCGGTCGTTATCGTCAGATTTTCACCAGCTGCCGAAGTGCTGGCGAAGATGCCATGCGCTTGGCCTTCCATTCCCGTGACCTTGCCATTGGCGGTGATGGTGAGATCGCCGGAGCCCAAGCTGCGGGCGTCGATCCCGTCGCCATATCCCGAGACCTCGCTCTCCGCGCCGGTGGTTATCGTCAGGTTCCGGCCACTCGAGCCGACAGAGGCGGATATGCCATCGACCCGTGCTCCGGTGACCTTGCCATCCGCCGTGATCTCGAGATCGCCCGTGCCCGCATTATCGGCCTTGATGCCGTGCGTATAACCGGAGACGGTGCTCCCTGCCCCGGTGCGGATGGTCACATCGCCACCGATCGCGGTGTTGCCGGCGTTTATGCCGTCATAAGCGAGCCCCGTGACACTGCCGTTGGCGGTGATGTTGATATCTCCGCCGCCGTCATTCCGGGCATGGATGCCGTTGTCGCCGCCGGTGATGGTGCTGTTCCCGGTGATCGTGATCGCCCCTTGCGTGGCTCCGGCGTCGCCCGTCACCCGCATATCGAGGCCGTTGTCATCACCAGTTATTATCGATGCGTTGCCGTCGACGAACTGCAGATGACCATCGCCGGTGATGCTGATGCCATGGCCGGCGGGCGCGTTCACGCTGAAGCCCGGAACCGTCGATACATTCGCATTGTCGGCGGTGATGGCCTGCGTCACGATATTGGCGCCGCCGCATAAGAAGGTGGGAGACGGTGACGGATCGCAGGCGGCAGAGGCCTGGCGGCCATAGCCGAAGAAAGGCGCAACGGTGAGGATCGTCGTCAATGCCAGACGGCGGCGAAACAGGCGGCTCGACCCCATAATTCCCTCAGCGGAAATCCGAATGTTTCAAAGTGATAACGCGAGGCAGGCTTCGCGCTCAATAAGAAACCGACGCTAAGTCAGAGAAGCGCACGGAAATTTGATGGTGTGGCCATTTAGCCACAACCCGCCATGGCCCCGGATATCTCCGGTCGTAAACTACGCCGGCAACATTCAACTTGTAGCTGTCCCAAAACGGCGCCAGCCGCCTCAGGACACGGTTTCAGGCGTCAAAGGATCATGGGTGATAAGGGACTTGATCTCATTGGACGCGAAGTCCAGCGACATCGGACAGGCGATGCCGGGCAGCACGGCGACGTCATAGATCTCCGCCACCGCCCCGTCGATGCGGAACCATTCGACACAGGTCTTCTTGTCGAGATCGATCACCTGGATGCCGCACCAGGGCTCGGAATCGGCTGCTTTCAGCCGCTCATCCAGCTTCAGTCCCTCGAAGCGCTTGTAGCGCGGCTTCGACAGGCCGACGAAGGCATGCCGGCCCCGGATCGCGAGGCCGCGGCCGAAGCCCGGACAGAACATATGGGGGCGGAAAGACTTCGTCGCGAGATCGACCTCACCCAGTTCGCCGGTGCCGGAATTCAACAGCCACAGGCGCCCGTCGACCAGGCGCGGCGAATGCGGCATGGACAGGCCCGAGCAGACGATCTCGCCCGTCTCCACATCGATGACGATGCCGCCATCGGCGCGCCGGTCGCGCCAGCCGTCGATCGTATCCGAGCGCGAGACGGCGGTCACATAGCGCGGCCTGCCCGCCTCCATCGCCAGCCCGTTCAAGTGGCAGCGATCCTCATTGACGAGGGCGGAAATAAAGGGCGGCATCCAGATCGGAGTGAAACTGTGGCGTTCGGACGGCACCGCCAGACAATTATAGGCTGTGTTGACGAAGACGATCCGGCCGTCGGCCATCAGCCCTATGTCATGCGCGTCGAGTATGCCGGTCGTATAGGTGAGGCGCGGCACATAGCAGGCGTCCTGCGTGTGATTGATCGCCTGGCCCTTGTCGAGCACATTCTCGAAGCGCTGGATCTGGAACAAGGTGGCGAGCGCCAGCGTGTGGCCTTCGACACAAAGGCCCATCGCCTTGGGAAACAGCCGCTCATCCACCATCAGCCCGCCCTTGGGATTGCGGCCGAGGAGATAGAGCTTGCCGGACTGATAGGAGGTGAAGCCCGCCGAGACGTCGAGACGGGCGAGCAGGCGCGGAAAGCCATTCGACATCGAATAGGTGACGGCGGGGGCCTTGTCGGCGGCTTGGTTTGGCTGAGCTTTGTCCTCGGCGGGTGCCGGAGCTTCGATTGATGGCGATGAGTCGGACGGAGACAAGGCGGATTCCCTACTGAAACGAATGCGATGAGCGGCAAGACCTAGCGCGCTTCATGACGTCCGATCAACTTCCATCTGGAAGCGGGCTCGACTATTCGACGCGATGGCCGATCAGTTTGTCTCCCGCAGCGCCGTCACGCGCTGACCTACCAGGCATATCTGATGCCGGCATTGCCGCTATAGGCGTCATAATCGCTGGCGAATTGATAGTTCCCGCGCAGGAAGCCCGACCAGCCTTCCGGGCTCGCGACGGCGAAGCCGAGCGAGACATCGCCCATGGTGGCGCCCGGATCATCCGACACGCCGAGATCCGGCAATCCCGGGGTGGCGATGGTGGCATTGTTGTCGCCCGAGAAGTCTTCCCAGACGCTGGCGATCACATCGCCCGAATAGATCATGGCGTCGCTGGCGGTATGATCGAAGCCGAGCCTGAGACCCAGCCTGCCCATGACGCTGGTCTCGTCATCGAAAGCGACCGTGCCGCCGAAGACATCGACATCGTCGATCTCGCTATGCACCGCGGCGAGCGAGGCCTGCGGTTCGACGAACAGGCCTTCGCCGAATTTGTAGCCGGTGTCGATCCGGCCGCCGATATTCAGAGCGTCGGTGTCGCCGTCATCGGCAGCGGGTGCCAAGTCTTCCGGATCGATCCCGATGTCGAGGAAGTCGACCTTGAGCGTCGCATCGACAAAGAAGGCGCGGTCGAGATAGGTCGCATAGACGCCGACCGAGGGGCCTTCATAAGTCCATTCGGTATTGGTCTCGTCGAATTTGAGCGTGGAGGTGAGATAGCCGCCGAAGACGCCGAACAAAAGCGCGTCGCCGACATCCTGGGTGCCGAAATCGAAGCCCGCGAGACCGCCCCAGATCGTCTGCTTGCGGTCGAGGATGAAGCCATCCTGCTCGTCGTCGCGCTCGAGATAGGCGCCGACGCCTGAGAACCAGAAGCCGGGCGTGACGCGTGCAACGGGTGTCGGGGCGACCGGCTCGCCGAAATCGGCGACCGGGGTGACGCCGGTGCCGCCGAGCAAAGACTTGAGATCCATCTGCCGGCCGAGCAGCGTTCCGAGCGACTGGAACCACATATCCTGGGCGCCGGTCATGCCGCCGGCGAATTCCTCGGCGCCGATGCCGATGCCGGAGGTGAACAGTTCATGCACGTTTTCAGCTGCGTTGAAGCGCATGTCCCAGCTGTAGAAGCCGGCATAAAGCGGCCCGTCGAGGACAAAGTCGCCAGCGCCGGTGATGCCGCTGAAAACGCGGATGACCGGTATACCCTCGCTGGCGCCCGTGGCATCGACGACATTGACGTGGACCTTCGTCACGCCCGTGACATTGCCTTCAATGTGGAGCTCGTCCGCTTTGCCCTCGGGCCCGAGGATGGCGTCGACCGACAAATGGCCGTCTTCGCTCAGATAGTCGGTATCGCCGGCGAACACGCTACGGATCACCAGGCTGTCGCCCGCCTGGCCGTCGACCAACGAAACCAGCCCTGAATTGTTGAAGCGCTCGAGACCGGCGAGGATCGATGTCTCGGGCGCGCCGGGATCGGCTGCGGCGAACAACACACCGCGGTTGTTAACCTCATCGTCTCCGCCGTCGTCGAAGTTGTTTTCACCGGTGGTCGACCACAGGCCGTCATTGTTGAACGTATCATCGGATGTGCTGAGCTGCACCGTGCCGATGATCGCGCCGGTATTGTTGATCTCGGTCGCGCCGCCGGTCGCCACGATCGCGTAGGCATCGGACAGCGCCGACAGATTGCGCACGATGCCGTCATTGGTGATGGTGATCGACTGATCGTCCCGCGACTTTGCATAGATGCCGGAGGCCCTGCCCTGCACCAGGCCCGCGCCGCCGATCTCGATCTCGGTGCTGTCGCCACGATTATTGTCGGCGTAGATGCCGAAGCCGGGATTGCAGATGCAGTTCGCGGTGACATTACCATCCTCGCCCAGGCCGGTGATCGTGCCATTGACCGTGATCTTGAAGGCGCCGCCCGCGCCGTCTTGCGTGGCGTCGATGCCGTCATCCCCGCCTGTCACCACGCTTCCCGGCCCGGTGATGATCGTCAGGTCGTTGTCATCGCTGTCCGGATTGCTTATCGCATAAATGCCGTCCTCATAGGCGCCGGTGACCTGGCCATTGACCTCGATTTTCAGGTTGCCGGAGCCGTAATTGCGCGCATGGATGCCGTGTCGGTCGCCGCCGACGATGCTGCCCGCGCCGGTGATGATGGTGAAGTCGCCGCCGATTTCGGTCAAACCTTCGCTGCCGTCGAGGCCAAATATGCCATCACCCGTCTGGCCTGTGACCTGGCCATTGGCGGTGATCAGGAACTCGCCGTCGCCGCTGTCCTCGGCATAGATGCCATAATATCTGCCGGTCACCTTGCT
This sequence comes from Nordella sp. HKS 07, assembly GCF_011046735.1. Taxonomy (NCBI): domain Bacteria; kingdom Pseudomonadati; phylum Pseudomonadota; class Alphaproteobacteria; order Hyphomicrobiales; genus Nordella; species Nordella sp. HKS 07. The sequence continues at coordinate 1,268,687 of NZ_CP049258.1, forward strand.
GGCGCTCTCCGTGGCGATGGTAAGGCCGAGCGCCCTGCCCTCGACAAATCCACCTGAATCGCCTCCCACCCACAACTCGCTATAGACATTGCGGGCGAAAATGCCGGCGCCATTTTTGCCGGTGACTTCGCCTCGGGTAGTGATCGTCAGGCTCCCGGCGCCGTAGTTGCGCGCATCGATGCCGTCCGCGACGCCTCTGATCGTACTGGCGGCGCCCGTGGTGATACTCATATTCTTGGTGAGATCGGGATTGTAAACCGGGGCATAGATGTCGACGTCGCGATTGACGGCATGGATTCCGTCGCCATTCTGAGCGTAGCCGCCCACCAGGCCATTGGCTGTGATTTCAAGCCTGCCGATGCCGCTATTATAGGCGCCGATGCCGTTGCCGCCGCCCTGGATCAGGCTTTGCTCGCCCGTCTGGACGATGAGGTCCGTGCCATAATTCTTGGCAAAGATGGCGTCATTGATATTGCCGAACACGACGCCGTCGGCGGTGATCTTGAGATAGCCGGAGCCTTTGTTCAGCGCATCGATGCCATTGGAGTCCTGGATTGGATTTAGCGGATTCACCGGCGCCTCGCCGCGGATCACGCTCGAGGCGCCGGCGGCGATGATGAGATTCTGCCCTTCGTTGACGGCCTGTATGCCGTCGCGGTTGCGACCGGTCACCGCGCCGTCGACGGTGATCGACAGATCGCCGGTGCCGTAATTCTGCGCGTGGATACCACGGAAGTTGCCGTCGACAACAGCCTGCGCGCCGATGGTGATCTTCAGATCGTCAGCCTCGGGCGCGTTGTCATAGATGCTGCCGTTGCGGGCAAAGATGCCATCAAAATCGTTGCTCCTGGCCCGGCCCTGGATGTCGATGCTGAGATTGCCGGTGCCGTAATTGCGTGCCTCGATGGCGTTGTCGTCGCCGGTGATTACGCTCCGGGCGCCGGTGGTGATCGTGAGATCCCGCCCTGTGTTGAAGGCATATATGCCGTCGCTGGCGATCTCCGGATCATCCGGGTCCAGTCCGGTCACCTCGCCATTCACGGTGATGGCGAGATTGCCGCTGCTCAAATTCTTGGCGAATATGCCGTTCTTGGTGCCCGTGATGATGCTGTTACCGGTGATCGTCAGCGAGCCATCGATTTCCTCCGATACATCGTCATCAGAAACGACGAAAAGCCCGGTGCCATCCTCATTCGTGATGGAAGACGCATTGTCGTCCGTGAAGCTGATATTGCCGTCACCCGTGATGGTGAGGCCGCCGGTCTCGACCACGAAGGGCGGGCTGGCGAGCGTCGATACTTGCGCATTGTCCTCGTTGATCGTGATGCCGTCGGTATCCGTGCCGCTGCATTGATAGCTGGGCGCCGACGAGGCGGTACAATCGGCATGGGCCGGACGGCCATAAGAAAGGAACGGCGACATTGCCAGGATGGTGGTGAGCGTCAGGCGATTGCGCAGGATGCGGCTGGCTCTGCCGGCGGGAGCACCCGAATTCATCCTGATCAGCGGCCTAGCCATGTCCCGACGTCCCATCGTTCAAATCACTAATTGCCGCCCTGGCCGGGTCCGCTGCCCTCATTGCCGCCACCGCCGCCCGCCGATCCGCCACCCGGGGCGCCAGCGCCGCCGCCCGGATTGCCGCCGCCAGGGCCGCCGGGCGATCCGCCGCCGCCCGAGCTTCCGCCAGGCCCCGATCCTTGCGGGCCGCCGCCTTGATTGCCATCCGGAGTATTCAGGATCAGGCCGAGGCTCGAGCGGCAGGAGCGCGTATTCAGCCGGAAAGACCGGGCCAGCGTTCCCTGATTGACGATGTAAGGCAGCGCCCTGAGCGCCTGGCCCTTGGCGCGGCCGCCCAGCTGATCGACATCGTTGCGCCGCGCCCGTCCGACCCCGCAATTGTCGGGGATCGTTTCGCAGCGCCCGGAGACGCAGAGCCTTACCCCGCCCTCGAGCACGGCGATCAGCGTATCGCCATCCGAAGAGAAGTCGAACGCCGTGCCGCGGATGCCAATCGTGGCATTCGCGGTCTTGATGTCATAGGCGTTCTTGGCCGATCTGCCGCTGATGAAGCGGAAGGTGCCGCGAAGCGCGTCGACGGAAAATTTCTGCGCGCGGTTGCCGCCGCGCATCAGGAAGCGATCGATCACCAGCGTGGAATTGGGCCCGACCACCAGCTTGGTATCGTCCACGAAGAGGATCTGGACATTGCCTTTGCCGGTGACAATCTCGTCGTTCTCGAATATCGCGGTCCCGGCGCTCAGGGCGCGGCCGGAGCCGGTCGGCGCGCCGGCAACGGCGACAACTTTGCCAATGGGCGTTGCGGCGCCTGCGAAAGCCGAAAATGAATACAGACCTATCGCAGCCGCAAGCAACAGTCGGGCAGTAAGCGCCATCCCGTGGAAATCCCCAGCCGTCTCCCCCTGAGTAATGAAGTGTGACGGGTTTCCACGCGAAAGACAATCGGCTTCCGTCGCTGTACTGCTACAAACCTTCGGTTGCAGAACGATCGGACAAATTCGGGATTCTCGATCACACGGCCGCGGCGCCGCTGAAAGTCATGCTCATGAAATCATGAAAGACGCGGGTCGCGGGGTCTTGCTGCACCGCCCGGTTCCAGGCGAGCCCCACATCCATGCTCGGGATATCGCCGATCACATTGCGCGTCTCGATGCGCTGGCCCTCGAGCGACCAGGGCCGGTAGACCATGTCGGAGAGCACGGTGACCCCCATGCCGGCGGCAACCATGCTGCGCACCGCCTCGACCGACGAGGTTATCACCAGCATGCGCGGCTCGAGACCCGCCTTGGCCCAGTATTTCCCCGCCGTATCCATGGCCTCATCGACGGTGAGCATCACATAGGGCTCTCTCGCCACATCGGCGAGCGTGATGTTCTCGCTGTTGAGAAGCGGATGCTCGACCGGCAGCCACAGCCGACGCCTGGAGCGCAGCAGTGTCTCCGACGCGATGCGCGCCGTGTCGGCGAGGTTGGAAACCAGCATCACCGCGATATCGAGGGTGCGGTCGACGAGCCCGCGCTCGATCGCTTCGCGCGGCAATTCGCGCAGCTCGACGCTGATACGCGGATAGTTGCGCAGGAAGCGGGCATAGTGGCGCGGCATGAAATAGCCGGCCACCGTATAGGTGACGCCGACCCTGATATGGCCGGCATGCGCCATGTCCTCCGTCAAAGGCGCGCTGATCGCCTCGTTCACCGCCGCCATGATGATGCGCGCATGCTGCAGGAAACGCGTGCCTTCGGCGGTCAGCGCCACGCCGGTCGGCAGGCGCACGAACAGGCGCACGGAGAGATCCTCCTCGAGCTGCTTGATCGCCGCCGTTACCGCCGATTGCGAGACATTGAGCTCGATGGCCGCCTGGCTCACCTGCCCGGCATTGGCGGCGGCGAGGAAATAGCGCACTTGCTTGATCGACAGGGCCATATCTGATTTTCCGATAGTCGAGCACAGTTTTTCCGATTTTACAATATCAGCTTCCCAACTCAATATTTGCATCCGCAAACAAGAGCCGCGACGGCCGGACCTATCGGGAGGAGTGAGTGTGACAGCTATCAACTGTGACATGGGCGAGGCATTCGGCCTCTATAGAATGGGCGACGATGCCGGCCTGATGCCGCTGATCGATGTCGCCAATGTCGCCTGCGGCTTCCACGGCTCGGACTTCAACCATATGCGCATCACCGTCGAGCTCGCGAAGAAACACGGCGTCAAGGTCGGCGCCCATCCCTCGCTGCCCGACCTCCAGGGTTTCGGCCGGCGCGAGATGAAGATGCCGCGCGAGGAGCTCACCAACTGCCTCATCTATCAGATCGGCGCGTTGAAGGGCTTTCTCGATGCCGCCGGCATGAAACTCAACCACATCAAGCCGCATGGCGCGCTTTATGGCATGGCGGCCCGCCAGGAGGATATGGCGCATGCGGTCTGCGACGCCGCCGATATCTTCAAGGTGCCGCTCTTCGGCATGGTCAACACGCTGCATGAGACGGTCTACAAAGCGCGCGGCCACACCTTCGTCCCGGAATTTTACGCGGATCTCGACTATCGCGACGACGGCAGCCTGATCATCACCCGCGAGCACGAGGCCAAGGACCCCGACGAGGCGGCAGCCAAATGTGTGCGGGCCATCAAGGAGAGCAAGGTCAGAAGCGTCGGCGGCAAGGACGTCACCGTCGGCTCGGCGACCATCTGCATCCATTCCGACACGCCCAACGCCGTCGCCATCGCGGCCGCCGTGCGCAAAGCCGTCGCCCCCTATCTCGATGCCGCCAGACACTGAAGAGAGCGCCCATGTCCAACCAGCTTCTTTCGCCGCTTCCCGGAACCTTCTATCGCCGTCCTTCCCCCGACAAGCCGATGTACAAGAATGAGGGCGACGAGGTCGCGGTCGGCGACGTCATCGGCCTGATCGAGGTGATGAAGTCCTTCAACGAGGTGAAGGCGGAGGTCGCCGGCAAAATCGTGAAGTTCCTCGCCGACAATGAGGAGCCGGTAATGGCCGGCCAGCCCCTGGCGGAAATCGCGTGACGATGAAGTTCGACGTGCTCCTCGCCGATGAGCCCTCGCCCCGCGTCAGCGGGGAGAGGGAGGGGACCCATTGCGCAGCAATGGGGAGGGTGAGGGGCCCGCATCAAGATCACACCTTCTCGTTCAACAGGCCCCTCACCCCTCCCGCCGCTTTGCGGCGGGTCCCTCCCCTCTCCCCGCTGAAGCGGGGCGAGGGTTTCACGGCCTCCCCATGCTGAAATCCCTGTTCATCGCCAATCGCGGCGAGATCGCGGTGCGCATCATCCGCGCGGCGCGCGAATTGGGAATCCGCACCATCCAGGCACACAGCGCCGCCGATGCCGACTCGCTCGCCGTCAAGATGGCGGACGAGGCCGTCAATATCGGCCCGCCGCATGCGGCGAAGTCCTATCTCAATATTCCGGTCATCATCGAGGCTGCGAAGAAGGCCGGCGCCGACGCCATCCATCCGGGCTATGGTTTCCTCGCCGAGAATGCCGGCTTTGCCGACGCGGTCACATCCGCCGGTTTGATCTTCGTCGGCCCGAGTGGCGATGCCATCCGCACCATGGGCGACAAGGTTTCCGCCCGCATCGCCGCCGAGAAAGCGGGCGTGCCCGTCGTGCCGGGCAGCGGCGGCCGGATTGACGATCTCGATGAGGCCGCGAGGGTCGCCCACCGCATCGGTTATCCCATCATGATCAAGGCCGCGGCCGGGGGCGGCGGACGAGGCATCCGCATCGCGCAAACGGCCGGGGAGTTCACGCAACTTCTGCCGCAGGCGCAGGCGGAGGCCCAGGCGGCCTTTGGCGATGGCGGCCTTTATATAGAGAGGCTCATCCCCGCCGCCCGTCACATCGAAGTGCAGGTGCTGGGCGACGGCGAGCGCGCTATCCATTGCTTCGAGCGCGAATGCTCGCTGCAGCGCCGCCGCCAGAAGCTCTGGGAAGAAGCCCCCTCGCCCGTTTTACCCGAGGAGGTGCGCGAGGCGCTCTGCGCCTCGGCCGTGGCGCTGGCCGAAGCCGTCCACTACAAGGGCGCCGGCACGATCGAATATCTCTATGACGACGAGACGCGGCACTTCTATTTCATCGAGATGAACACCCGCATACAGGTCGAGCATCCGGTGACCGAATTCGTCACCGGCCTCGATCTCGTCCGCGAGATGATCCTCATCGCCGGCGGCGAGCGCCTGCGGCATCAGCAGAAGGACATCAAACGCGCCGGCCATGCGATCGAGGTGCGCATCAATGCCGAGGACCCGGCCAAAAACTTCATGCCCTTCCCCGGCACCGTCAAGGGATTGCACGTTCCGGGCGGTCCGGGCACGCGCTTCGACACCATGCTTTATGACGGCTATCAGGTGCCGCCCTTCTATGATTCCCTGCTCGGCAAGCTTATCGTCTGGGACGAGACACGCGGACAGGCGATCGACCGCCTGACGCGGGCGCTTGGCGAACTCGAGATCGGTGGCCTCAAGACGACGAAGCCGCTGCATCTCCTCCTCGCCGCCGATCCGCAAGTGCGCGAAGGAAAATTCCATACGCGCTGGCTCGAGCCCTGGCTTGAAGCCAACGCATCGAGATTGGCGGAGTAAGAGGATGTACTCATCCTCTCCTCCGTCATCCCGGCGAAAGCCGGGATCCTTTCAATAGGAGCGATTGCGGCAGCGCCGCTCGTTCTGAACGAATTTAGTGGATCCCGGCTTTCGCCGGGATGACGATAAGACTTGGGAGGTGGCGCTTCGATGAAGACCCGATATTCCTATGGCGGTGACGAGCACATCTTCGCCGAGATGGACGAGGAGATGTCGCTCGACGCTTTCTTCAAGGCCCTGTTCATCACCAATGCGGTGAGGGACGCGAAGATCAAGGGCGTCGCTGAGATCTGCCCGGCCAATGCCTCGATGCAGATCAAGTTCGATCCCGATGTGATCAAGCCCGCCGACATGCTCAGCGAACTCAAGAAGTTCGAATCCGTCGCCGAGAAGGCGGAGCCCGTCATCAAGACGCGCATCATCGAGATCCCGGTCTATTACAACGATCCGTGGACGCATGAGACGCTGATGCGCTTCCGCGAGCGCCACCAGGATCCGAAATCGACCGACATCGAATATGCCGCGCGCATCAACAATCTCGGCGGGCCGGAGGGTTTCATCAAGGCGCATTCGGGCTCACCCTGGTTCGTGTCGATGGTGGGCTTCGTCGCCGGCCTGCCCTTCCTCTATCAGATGGTCGAGCGGCAGCGGCAGATCGAGGCGCCGAAATATCTGCGCCCGCGCACCGACACGCCGAAGCTCACCGTCGGCCATGGCGGCTGCTTCGGCTGCATCTATTCGGTGAGAGGTGCCGGCGGCTATCAGATGTTCGGCATCACGCCCATGCCGATCTACGATCCCAACCAAAAGATCAGCTACCTGCGCGATTTCATGTGCCTGTTCAAACCGGGCGACATCGTGAAATGGAAGCCGATCGACCGCACCCAGTATGATGCGACGGTGGCCGATGTCGATGCCGGGAAATTCGCGCCGCTGATGCGCGATGTCACCTTCTCGCTGGCCGACTTCCACAAGGACATCGACGCCACGAACCGCAAGCTCAACGAGGTGCTCCATGGCCATTAAGGTGATCAAGCCGGGGCTTGCCACGACCGTCCAGGACCTGGGACGGCCCGGCTATTACAATATCGGCATCCCGCTGTCGGGCGGCATGGACCGCCTCGCGACCCGCGCCGCCAATATGCTAGTCGGCAATGATGAAGGCGCCGCCGTCCTCGAAGCCGTCTTCATGGGCCCCGAGCTCGAATTCACCGCCGATGCGACGGTCGCCGTCACCGGCGCCGAATTGCCGCCGAAGGTGAATGGCGCCGCCCGCGACACATGGACGACCTTTGCGGTGAAGAAGGGCCAGGTGCTCTCCTTCGATTACCTGAAGAAGGGGGCGCGCGCCTATATCGCCGTGTCCGGCGGCATCGATGTTCCGGTGGTGCTGGGCTCGCGCTCGACCTACGCGCTGGGGGCGTTGGGCGGCTTCAAGGGCCGCAAGCTCGAGGCCGGCGATGAGTTACCTGTAGGCGACGGCAAGGGCGCCAAGGACGGCCGCGTGCTGCCGGTGAGCTTGCGCCGTGTGCCCGGCAATCCGGCCGAACTGCGCATGGTGCCGGGACTTTATTGGCACCGCATCACCGAAGCCGCCGGCCAGCATTTCTTCGAGGATACATGGAAGGTGGCACCCGAGGCCGACCGCATCGGCTATCGCTTCAAGGGTGGACGGCCGCTCGATTTCGTGCCGCGCACGCCACCCTTCGGCGCCGGTTCAGATCCCTCCAATATCGTCGATGCCTGCTATCCTTACGGCTCGATCCAGGTGCCGGGCGGCACCGAGCCCATCGTGCTGCATCGCGACGCTGTGTCGGGCGGCGGTTATTTCATGCTCGGCACCGTGATATCGGCCGACATGGATATCATCGGGCAATTGCAGCCGCATACGCCGACGAAGTTCGTGGCCGTCGATCTCGAGGCTGCGCTGCAAGCGCGCCATGAGCGCGAAGGCGTGCTCAATAAGGTCAGAGCGACACTCTCATGATCTTTCCCTTCTCCCGCTTGCGGGAGAAGGTGCCCGACAGGGCGGATGAGGGTGTCGGTCAGACTTGCGGGGGCCTGAAGAAGCTTGCTCGTATGTTACGAATGCGATGATGCACACACATATCACATTCAAAGAACACCCTCATCCGGCCTTCGGCCACCTTCTCCCGCAAGCGGGAGAAGGGGAAGGTTCGGAGAGCGTTCTCGCCTCATGCATCGAGGCGCGCGCGGGCACGCGCCTCGTCGCGATATTCCTTAGGCGACATACCGAAATGAGCCTTGAACGTCCGCGAGAACTGAGCCTGATCGCCGAAGCCCCAGTGATAGGCGATCTCGCCCACGCTCTGCGTGGCGTTGCGGTCACAGAGCGCCATGCGGCAGGCATCAAGCCGCTGGTCGCGGATCCAGGCGCTGAGCGTCTGGTTGGTGTCGCGGAAGAGCTCATGCAGATAGCGCAGCGAGATGCCGCAATTGCGCGCGATCATCTCAGGGTCGAGCGCCGGATTGCGCAGGTTCTTGCGCACGAAGGCCTCGATGCGCATCAGATGCGCCGCCCGCATGGTCGAGCCGCCGGAGGTGAGCGTCCGGTCGTCCGCTTTCAGCGCCAGGACGAGAAGATCGATGAGCTGCTGGCCGATCGTGGCGCGCGTCTCGTCGTTCATTTCGTCGAAGCGGTCCGGGATCAGATGCAGCATGTCGGCGAAGAAGCCGCCGGCGCCATTGGCGGCGTCGAATTGCAGCGAGCAGAAACGGTCAGGCCCGCGCAGGCGTCCGCCGAGCGCTTTCGCCTCGACCTTCATGACCCAGAGATCGGACGCTTCGCTGTGGCTGAACTCGTAAGGCTCATGGCTGCGCTCGAGGATGAAGGAGCCTGGCGCGCAATAGACGTCCTTGCCGCACTGCGAGAAGAACACCTCGCTGAGCGCCGGCACGGTGATGAGGAAATGCTCGTCGCGCTCGGCGCGGAAATGATGCGGCAATCGGCGATAGCACAGGCCATCGGATGTGAGCCTGGAGAGCGACACGCCGCCGAGGCTCCAGTCGGTGATTTCGCCCGAAAAGCGCGCCGGATCGCGGAAGCTGAGATCGAGCGGAAAATAGGCTTTGGCGATCGTCTCGTGCCAATGCCGGCTGCGCTCGCTGAGCGCGACGCTGTTGGTGGAAATACGCCGTTTCATGCCGCACTCCGCATGCGGAAAATGTTACGGCGGCAAACGCGCCGGCGCAATGGAAACCGTGCCGACTGCACGGGAAATCAAATCCGCGTTCACCCGCAGCAAAGACCTGAGGCCCAGACGAGGCTTAGGCTCCCGCTCCGCAATGGTGCGATAGACGCCATGCCGAAGGTGAGGAAAATGAGGCCGGACCGGGATCCGGCCATTTCGGCTTTCGGCGTGGTTCAGCGAGCCGCGAGGTCCCGATGAAGCCGAAACGCAAATCCAAAGTCGACCCGATCACCCTTTCCGTCGTGCGCGGCGTCCTCGAGACGACCCAGCGCGAAATGACGCTCACCCTCGAAAAAACCGCGCGCTCCTCGGTGTTCAACCTGGCGCATGACTATTCGACCGCCCTTTTCAACGCCAAGCCGGAGATGATCCTGCAGGGCCAGGACATCCCGATCCATCTGGGCTCGCTCATCCCGGCGATGAAGGCGGTGGCGAAGTTCTTCGGCGACGACATCCATGAAGGCGATCTCATCCTGCACAACGACCCGGCCTTCGGCGGCAGCCATGCCATCGACACCTGCATGTACAAGCCGGTCTTCTACAAGGGCAAGCTCGCCTACTGGACCGTGTGCAAGGGCCATTTGACCGATATCGGCGGGCCGGTGCCGGCCGGCTACAACCCCAATGCCAAGGAGATCTATGCGGAATGCCTGCGCATCCCGCCGGTCAAGATCTGGGACAAGGGTAAGCCGCGTCACGACGTGATCAACATGATCCTCACCAATATGCGGGCCAGGCGCGACCAGGAAGGCGATTTCAACGCGCTGATCGGTGCCTGCCAGGTCGGCGAGCGCAACCTTCTCGCCATGGTCGACAAATATGGCGCCCAGACCGTCGACACCTGCATCAACGAGCTGCTCGACATGGCCGACCGGCATATGCGCTCGCTCATCAAGACGGTCCCGGACGGTACCTATAGCGGCACCGCTATCCTCGAGGATGCCGGTCACGGGCTCGGTGACTTCGAGATCACCGCGACGGTGAAGATCAAGGGCGACACCTGCCACATCGCCATCAAGAGTCCGCCGCAGGTGCCCTATTTCATCAATTCATACGAGGGCAACTCGCATTCGGGCGTCTATCTGGGCCTCATGATGTTCGCGGCCCTGCCGCCGCCCTACAATGAAGGCCTCTATCGCTGCGTGTCGATCGACTTCGGCCCGAAGGGCACGTTGTGCAACGCCGCCGAGCCGGCGCCGCATATGAACTGCACGACGACGCCGATGGAGACCCTGACCGATGCGGTGCGCCTTGCCTTCGAGAAGGCGATGCCCTCCAAGGTCGCCGCCTCCTGGGGCCATGCCAACGGCCTCAATATCGCCGGGCGCGATGAGCGCAGTGGCGAGGAATTCGTCACCATGGTGCTCGCCACGATCATCTCAGGCGGCGGCGCGACACCGCAGCAGGATGGCTGGCATGCCGTCGGCCCCGAATGCTGCTTCGGCGCGCTGACCTCCGGCGACGTCGAGCTTCTCGAATATTCCTATCCGATCATCATCCACCGCTATTCGCTGATGACCGATTCGGGAGGGGCCGGAAAATACCGCGGCGGCTCCGGCACCGCCTGGGAAGTCGAGCCGCTCTACAAGGACATGCTGTGCATCGGCTTCGGCGAAGGACGCCGCATCCCCGCCATGGGGGCGGCCGGCGCCAAGTCCACGCTCATCGACACCAAGGTCGGCCGCGTCGAGCTGAAGCGCCAGGGCGGCACCGATGTCGAGCGCAAGAACATCCTTGAGACCATCCAGCCCGGCGAGACCATCACCAATATGAATCCGGGTGGCGGCGGCTATGGCAATCCGCATGAACGGCCGATCGACAAGGTCCTCTGGGACGTGAAGAACGGCCTTGTCTCGGTTCAGGGCGCGCGCCAGGATTACGGCGTCGTCATCTCCGATGCCGCGAGCCTCACCGTCGACCTTGACGCGACCCGCAGCCTTCGCGGAGGTGCCCAATGACCGCGCAATATCGTCTCGGCATCGACGCCGGCGGCACCTTCACCGATTTCGTGATCGCCGACCGCAAGTCGGGCGCCATCAAATTGTTCAAGGCGCTCTCCACCCCGGCCAATCCGACCAAGGCCATCGAGAACGGCCTCGCCTTGATCGCTGAGAATCTGGGCCAGTCGGCTGAGGAGATCGTCGCCAATTGCGATCTCTGCATCAACGGCACGACGGTGGGCCTCAATGCCCTCATCACCCATAAAGGCGGCAAGACCGGCCTCATCTGCACCGCCGGCCACGAGGATTCGCTCGAGATCCGCAACGGTCACAAGGAGGACGGCTACCGCTACGATCCGGAATATCCCGCCGCGACCATGCTGGTGCCGCGCTATCTGCGCAAGGGCGTCAGAGAGCGTGTGCTCGCCGACGGCTCGGTCCGCACCCAGATGAACGAGGAGGATGTGCGCGACGCCTGCCGGCTGTTCCTCGAGGAGGGCGTAGAGACCGTCGCCATCTCCTTCGTCTGGTCGGTGCTCAACACGGCGCATGAAAAGCGCGCCGCCGAGATCGTCCGCGAGATGATGCCTGATGTAATCCTCACCGTCGGCTGCGAGCTCTATCCGCAGATACGCGAATATACGCGCAGCTCGACGGCAGTGGCCAATGCCTATCTGGCCCCGGTGATGCGCAAATATGTGAGCGCCGTGGACCAATATTTCCGGCAGTTGGGGGCGAAGCAGCCGGTACGCTATTTCCAGTCGAATGGCGGCCTCGCCGTTGGCCAAGTCATGACCGACCGTTCCGTCTATGCCATCAATTCGGGCCCGGCCTCGGCACCTCAGGCGGGCCTCTATGTCTGCGCCCCCTTCAAGAAGAAGAATGTCATCACCGTCGATATGGGCGGCACCTCCTTCGACATCACCTTGACCAAGGACGGCCAGACCAATCTCAACAAGAATATCGACTTCCTGCGCTACCGCATCGGCGTGCCGATGATCCAGGTCGAGACCTTGGGCGCCGGCGGCGGTTCGATCGGCTGGATCGACTCGCTGGGCCTCCTGCAGGTCGGCCCGCAATCGGCGGGCGCCGATCCGGGGCCTGCCTGCTACGGCCAGGGCGGCATCGAGCCCACCACATCGGACGCCAACCTGGTGCTTGGCTATCTTAATCCGGAAGGGCTGCTCGGCGGCAAGCTGCCGCTCGATCTCCACAAGGCCCGCGAGGCCTTGCGCCGGATCGCCGAGCCGCTCGGCATCAGCCCTGAGCAGGCGGCCTATGGCATGTTCACCATCGTCAACAACAACATGGTGAACGGCATCCGCCGCGTCTCGGTCGAGCGCGGCTATGACCCGCGCGATTTCGTGCTTGTCGGCGCCGGCGGCGCCACCGCCGCCCATATAACTGCACTGGCGCGCGAGATGGGCATCGACACGATCGTGCTGCCCAAGCTCGCCTCGGGCCTGTGCGCCTTCGGCCAGACGATCTCCGACGTCAAATATAATTACATGGCGACGGCGCCGGTGCGCCTCGACAATGACGCCGCCTATAAGCGCATCGACACGCTGTTCAAGGAGGTCGAGCGCAAGGGTATCCAGCATCTGGAGAAGGACGGCTTCACGAAGAAGACCATCGGCGTGAAGCGCAGCCTCGACATGCGTTATGTCGGCCAGGTGCACGAATGCACCGTCGACATCGGCACATTCGACATCAATGCCAGGAGCATCGAGAAAGTGAAGGAGGCGTTCCACAAGCGCCATGAGGAGCTCTACACCTATTCGGAGCGCCACAATGCGGTGGAGGTCGTCAATATCGAGTCGACTCTTTACGGCTATATCGACAAGCCGCGTTTGCCGAAGCTGGCCAAGGGCGCGACCGTCGCCAAGGCCTTGAAGGGTCACCGCAAGGCGATCTTCGACGCCAAGGGCAAGGGCACGAGGACACAAGTCTATGACGGCGGCAGGCTCGGCGCCGGCGCCACCATCAAGGGGCCCGCCATCATCGAGGAGGTGACGACCACCATCGTCATCGAGCCGGGCTGGACGGCGAAGTTGGATAGCTCAGGTTCCTATGTCATCACGGCCAAGCGAAAGACGGGAGGCAGATGAACACCGCCCTCAGCGCCCGGAATGTATCGGTTTCCTTTGACGGGCTCAAAGCGCTGTCGAATGTCGTGCTCGATATTCCGCCAGCGCGCGTCACCGGATTGATCGGGCCAAATGGCGCGGGCAAGACGACGCTCGTGAATGTGCTGACCGGCTTCCAGGCGCCCGATGCGGGTACAGTGGCGATGGACGGCAAGGACATCGCCGGCATCACCAGCTTCGGCATAAGGCGGCTCGGCATCGCCCGCACCTTCCAGTCGGGCCGGCTGTTCAGCGAGCTTGCCGTGCTCGACAATCTCGAGGTGACAGGCGTCGGCCTGGGGCTTTCGCGCCGCGTGGCTTGCGCCAAGGCGGAAGCGATGCTGGAGTGGATCGGGATATCAGCCCTTGCCGGGCGCATCGCCGGCGGCCTCCCCTATACGGATGAGCGCCGCGTCGCCATCGGGCGGGCCTTGATGATGGAGCCGAAATATCTCCTGCTCGATGAGCCCGCCGCCGGCATGTCGGCGGAGGAGGCCGACGACCTGATCGCCCTCATCCGCAGGATCGTCGCCGAGCTCAAATGCGGCGTGCTCCTGATCGAGCACAATATCGGCCTCGTCCTCAATATCTGCGACCATATCCATGTGCTGGATTCGGGCGAGATCATCGAGGACGGCGCGCCTGCCCAGATCAAGGCCAGCGAGAAGGTGCGTCATGCCTATATGGGCACGCAGGCCGAAGCCGGAGGGGTGGTGCTGTGACCCTGCTCAGCGTCGACAATGTCACCGTGCGCTATGGCCGCCTGACCGCCTTGCGCCAGGTGTCGCTGAAGATCGACGACGGCGAAACGATCTTCGTCACCGGGCCCAATGGCGCCGGCAAATCGACTCTTCTCAAGGCGATCGCCGGCGTGGTGCCGGCGGCGGAAGGCGCCATCCGCCTCGACGGCCAGACGATCACGGGGGCGACACCCGAAAGCACCGCGCGCCTCGGCTTCTCCATGGTGCCGGAGGGCCGCCATGTCTTCGGCGCGCTTACGATCGAGGAGAATCTGATGCTGGGGGCGGGCATGCGCAAGGACCGCGCCCGCGTCGCCCAGGATCTGAAGCAGGTCTATGACGTCTTCCCGATGCTCAAGGAGCGCAAGGACAAGCCGGCAGGTGTGCTGTCGGGCGGCCAGCAGCAGATGCTGGTGATCGGCCGCGCCTTGATGACAGCCCCGCGCCTCATCGCCATCGACGAGCCGTCGCTGGGACTGGCGCCTAAGGTCATCGACCAGGTCTACGAGACGCTGCTCAAATTGCGCGACAGCCGCGGCCTGACGCTGCTCATCGTCGAGCAGAGCTCGACCCGCGCCATGATGACCGGTGGCCGCATGATCCTGTTGCGCTCAGGCCAGATCGTGCTCGAGGGCGATGCGAGAAGCCTCGCCCGCGGCGATACGCTGAAGAAGGCCTATTTCGGCTATGGGGAGCATTGATGAGGAAGGGCTCTGATCCCTCAATCCGTCATTCCTTGCGGGCAATGCGCCTTATCGAGGGACGGAACTCTCCTTGTTTCCCCCTTCTCCCGCTTGCGGGAGAAGGTGCGCGAAGCGCGGATGAGGGTGTTGGCTCCATATGCGACAGGCTTTCCCTGGTGAGCAAAGGCTTGAGCATCGTCGCCAAGCTTGACGGCTCCCCTAAGCATAAACCTGAAAGGACACCCTCATCCGGCCTTCGGCCACCTTCTCCCGCAAGCGGGAGAAGGGGAAATGACGGAGAGCGAGAATCTATGTCGGGAAGTGAAGGGAGCACATGACCGCCCTCCTCCAGATCCTCTTCGACGCCTTGAGCCTTGGCAGCCTCTATGCATTGGGCGCGCTCGGCATCGCCCTCATCTTCGGCGTGATGCGGCTCGTCAACTTCGCCCATGGCGACTACATCTCCTTCTGCGTCTTCGCCATGCTGTGGCCGTCGATCGACGCCGCGGCGATCGTCTTCGCCGGCAATCTGCCGACCATCATCCTTATTCCGCTCATCCTCGCCATCGGCGCCGGCCTCTCCGTTCTCTCCGAGATCCTGGTGTTCCGCCGCTTCCGCAACGCCAATCCGGCGACTATGATGATCGCCTCCTTCGCGCTCGGCTATGTGATCAAGAACTTCCTGCTGATGCTGTTCTCGAGCCGGCCGAAATCCATAGACCTGTGGTCGAATCTGAGCCAGCAGGTGGAGATCGCCGGCGCCCGCATCCCGCTGCTGCAGGTCATCACGATCACCATCACGATCGCCATCCTTCTGGCGCTGACCGCCTTTCTCAAGCGCACCCGCTTCGGCCTCGAAATGCGCGCCGCGGCCGAGAACTTCACCATGGCGCGCATGCTGGGCGTCAAGGCCAACCGGGTGATCATGCTGGCCTTCGCCATATCGGGCATGCTCGCCGCCGCCATCGGCCTCATCCTCGCCACCCAGACCGGCACCGTCGACATCCAGATGGGAGTCTCGATCATGCTGGTCGCCTTCATCGCCACGGTCATCGGCGGACTGGGCAGCCTGCCGGGCGCGGTGATCGCCGGCTTCCTCATCGGCGGCGCCAGCGTGCTGATGCAGGTCATCCTGCCGCTCGAGGCGCGACCCTTCCGCGACGCTTTCGTCTATGGCGCGGTCATCGCCTGCCTGATCTGGCGGCCGCAGGGGCTGTTCGCGCCCAAATCGGCGAAGCAGAGAGTGTGACCATGCGCAGCTCTCTCCTCACCCGCACGATCTCGACCCCGATCATCCTTATCGCGATCCTGATTGTCATCGCGGTGCTCGCCAAGCTGGTGGGATCAGGTCCCTTCAGCCGCACCATCGTGGAGATGTTCATCCGCGTGATGCTGGTGGCCGGTCTCTATATCTTTGTCGGCAATTCCGGCGTCATCAGCTTCGGCCATATGGGCTTCATGTGCATCGGCGCCTATGCCGCCGCATGGTTCACCATCCCGCCGATGATGAAGCAGGTGACGCTGCCGGGCCTGCCGAATTTCCTCATGCAGACACAGCTGCACTTCCTCGTCTCCACTGCCTTGGCCGGTATTTTCGCGGCACTTTTCGCGCTGATCGTCGGGCGCATATTGATGCGCCTGTCCGGCATCGCCGCCTCGATCGCCACTTTCGCCATGCTGGCGGTGATCAATGTCGTTTATTCCAACTGGGATTCGGTGACCGGCGGCACCGGCTCAATCGTCGGCATCCCCTTCTATACCGGCATATGGACGGCGCTCGGCGGCGCCATACTGGTCGTCATCATCGCCTATTTGTATCAGATCTCGCGCTCGGGGCTGGCTCTGCGCGCGGCACGCGATGAGGCGACGGCCGCCGCCGCCTCCGGCATCGACATCGTGCGCGAACGGCTCATCGCCTTCGTGATCTCGGCCTTCGTCATCGGCGTCGCCGGCGCGCTCTATGGACATTTCCTGGGCGTCGTCAATCCGGACGCCTTCTATCTGGGCATCACCTTCATTACGCTATCCATGCTTGTGGTGGGCGGCATGAACAGCCTGTCCGGCGCCGTGATCGGCGTCATCGTGATATCGACCATCATCCAGCTGCTGCGCTGGCTCGAAAAGGGTGTCGATCTGGGCGGCACGACGATCGCTATTCCCAATGGGCTGCAGGAAATCACCATCGGGATCGTCATGATCGTCATCTTGATGTTCAGGCCGTCGGGACTGACGCGCAACCGCGAAATCGCCTGGCGCGTCGGCAAAGGGAATGGCTGACCGTTTTGAGGAGTATTTGAAGACGTGCGTTAAAACGACAAGGAGGAAACGATGAATAGAGTGAAGACACTTGCATTGGCGGCCGTGTTCGGCACGCTGATCGCCCAGACGGCTTGGGCGGCGGATGAGATCGTCGTCGGTTTCGCCACGGCGGAATCAGGCTTCATGCAGGCCTATGATAAGCCGGCGCAGGATGCGGCCTTGATCCGCATCGATGAGATCAACAAGGCCGGCGGCCTCTTGGGCAAGCAGATCAAGGTGGTCACCGCCGACACCAAGACGGACCGCGCCGAGGGCGCCAAGGCCGGCCTTGAGGTGCTCGATAAGGGCGCCGAGTTGGTGATCGTCTCGTGCGATTATGATTTCGGCGCGCCGGCCGCGCTCGCGGCAGAAGCGGCGGGCAAAGTCTCCTTCTTCCTGTGTGCCGAATCGATCAAGGCCGGCATACCGGGCGTGGGTCCGCATTCCTTCTCGAGTTCGGTCCTGGCGGCGGTCCAGGGCGCCACCATGGCGGAATGGGCCTACAACAAGAAGAATGCGCGTAAATTCTACCGTCTGCTCGATACCTGGACGGTCTACAACAAGGGCATCTGCGACGGTTTCGACTGGCAGCTGCCGCGCCTGAAGGACGCCGAGCTCGTCGGCAGCGACACCTTCAAGAACGAGGACGCCTCGATCGCCTCGCAGATCAGCCGCATCAAGGCGCTGCCGCAGGAGCCGGATGCGATCATGCTGTGCACGATGATGCCGGGCGCCGTCTCGGCCATCAAGCAGATCCGCGCCGCCGGCATCAAGGCGCCGATCCTCAACGGTTCGGGCGTCGACGGCAGCTACTGGCTTTCGGCGGTGCCTGATCTCTCCAACTTCTATGTGCCGGCCCAGGGCTCGATCTATGGCGATGATCCGAACCCGAAGGTCAACGAGTTCAACAAGAAGTACAAGGAAGTGACCGGCGGCGATCCGTCGAGCCAGTATGTCTATCCGGGCTATGTGCTCATCGATGTGTGGGCCAAGGCGGTGGAGCGGGCCAAGACGACCGATGCCGATGCGGTGGTGGCGGAGCTCGAGAAGATGAAGGACGAGCCGACCTTGTTCGGCCCGCGCACCTTCACCAATGAGATCCATCACCAGAATAAAGGCCGCTATCTCATCATCGAGACCAATAACGGCAAGCCTGCCGTCGTCGATCAATGGACGATCAGCGAGGCCATTCCGGTGGCCGATCTGTTGAAGCAGTAGCGGGAGCGAAAATCTCCGATATGGGCTGGGGCCCCTGCGGTCCCAGCCTTTTTTGTCTGTGACATCGCCTCATTCGTCATGGCCGCCCTTGACGCGGCCATCCGGCCCATCCGTGCAGCAGCTGTATGGCGTCGAGGCTGGATGGCCGGGTCGAGGCCCGGCCATGACGAGCGGGGGTAGATGTGCTCGCGCTTCAGAGTGAACGGAACCGGGCGGACAAGCCATCACTGGCCAGATTACCCAATTCGTCATGGCCGCCCTTGAGGCGGCCATCCATCCCATCCGTGCAGCGGCTGTATGGCGTCGCAACTGGATGGCCGGGTCGAAGCCCGGCCATGACGAGCGGGGGGAACTGTGCTCGCGCTTCAGGGTGAAGTGAACCGGGCGGATGAGCCGTCACAGACCAGATTACCTAACTCGTCATGGCCGCCCTTGAGGCGGCCATCCAGCCCATCCGAGCAGCGGCTGTATGGCGTCGCAACTGGATGGCCGGGTCGAAGCCCGGCCATGACGAGCGGGGGGAGCGGTCGTTTGCCTAACTCGTCATGGCCGCCCTTGAGGCGGCCATCCAGCCCATCCGTGCAGCACCTGTATGACGTCGCAACTGGATGGCCGGGTCGAGGCCCGGCCATGACGAGCGGGGGAGCGGTCGTTTGCCTAACTCGTCATGGCCGCCCTTGAGGCGGCCATCCAGCCCATCCGTGCAGCGGCTGTATGGCGTCGCAACTGGATGGCCGGGTCGAAGCCCGGCATGACGGGTGAGAGGGCAGATCAATCGCAGTTCGGGCAGCATACGAAGGGCACTTCCGTCAGCGGCGACGTTCTCATGATCCGGTGATGGCCCAGTTGATCGCTCACCGGGCTCGGCCCCTGCTGGAAGTCGGCCTGCTGCCGCCGCATGGCCGACAGTTCCGCGGCCTGCCTGAATGCCGGAATGTCAGTACGCAAGGTCTCCCGGACCTTCGCATTCACATCCTCCCTCTCGATGGAGAAGTGATCGAAGATGTTGGTTATCGTTGGCAGCACCTCCACCACCAGCACGCTCAGCGGCGGATCGAGCGGCAGGCCGAACAGGTTCAGCCACTGGGCAATCTCGTCGTTGCTCCACACCACGGTGCCGAATTTCTTGGCGTCCTTGTTCACCGTTTCGGTTTCAACAAGCTTGTAGGACTGTGAGAGCTGGGCGTAGCTCAGCTCGGACTTGACACTCTTCATTGCGACATTTCTCAATGTCTTGAGCTGCAGGTCGTCATATCTCAGAAACGGGCTCAACTCCGGCCTGTCCTCGACCTGCACCCGCCAGTCCAGCTGCTTGTCGTCGAGCAGGATATTGCGGAAATCGAGATTGTCCGCCTGGCGCACCTGGGCATAGAGCAGGCACCAGAGCTGCGTTCTCGGCGGGTCGGCGGTCACGTTCCTGCCGTCGAACACGGCGACCGCATAGGGCGCCACGACCCAGACCTTCTTCTCGTCCCTGTTCACCGCACAGGTCAGGGTCGGTGCTGGATGCTGGATGCCGGTCGCCTTCAAACGGCGTCCGAAGCGGCCTTGCGCCGTCGTCCACGCCATTTCGAGCGTGTCCTTGTTCCGGTAGTGGCCGACACGAAATTCGTAGGTGAAGAAGCCGAACAGCTCGTCGGCATCGGCGTGCAGCCCGGGCGGCAGCGGCAGCAGATAGTGGCGGTCGCTGTCCTCGGCCTTGGTCATGGGCTGCATGGCGGTGAGGCCGGCTAGGTCGTTGGTGGCGTCCGGAATGATGACCCGCGTCTCTTCCGGATCGATCGGCAGCGTCGGCTCTTCCGGCGCGATGAAGAGCTCAGGATTATTGTTCGAGACCAGCTGATCGGGCGAATAGGCCAGCAAACGCGCGAAATAGGTGTCGTTCGGATCGGCGATCAGGTCTTCGAACTCGACCCACAGGAAGCGGCGGCGCGGGTCGGTGGCGCTGTATTTCTCGTTTCGCACATAAGGCGACAGCGCGATACCCGCCGAGGCGATCTTCGGCACCTGCGAGGGTGGTGTGGTGACCGGCAGCTCGATATCGAGGGATTCGTCGTCGTCCTGCTGGCCTGCATGATCTTCCTTGAAGAAGGTCGAGACGGAATACGTCACCTCGATATCGGAGGGGAAGCGCGGCTCGGTCTGGTTCGGCGCGGGTCGCGTCCTTTCGTTTTTTGGCTCGACGGCGTCGATGAAGATGAGCCTCGTATAGGTGCGTTTCGGGGAGCTCAGCATTTCGAAGGAAGCCGTGCGGCGCACTTCGATGTCGCCGACGGTCTTCACTTCGGTTTCCGTCAGCGGATCGTCGCCGGTAAAGAGCAGCGTTCTCTCGAAGGCGAAGCTGCAGTCCGCGAGCGCATTCCACATCCAGTCCCGGTCGATGGTGAGCTGGATGCAGCATAGCCAATGGTTCGCCAGATCGCCCTTGGAGGAGAAGGTCAGCGAAGAATTGTCGGGCGACAGCGTATGCCGGATGCGGCTGGAGCAACCGAACTGCACCCGCTCGCCCTTGGGTGCGACGAGCGTCAGGCCGGTTGTCTCGAGCCCCAGCTGCTTGGCGAGCCGCTGCACCATGTCGGGCGGTCTTTGTGTTTTCTTGCCGAAGAGCAATGTCTGGAACTTGCCGTCGAAAATCACCGGTGGATCGGGCTGCAGAAATATGCCGCGCAACCGCTCGGACGGCGCGCTGTCGACGAACAGATCCGTCTCGTCGCCGCTTTCCCGGTAGCACCATGTTTCGATGATGTGGCCATAACGGCTGTCGAGATCATGGTCGCCGGGATTGAGCAGGCCGTAATATTCGCCGTCATCGTCTTTCTCTTCGCACAGGGCCCGCAGCGTCAGGCGCACCCGCCGCGCGGTCGGCAGAACAATTTCGGCGAGGTCGTCGATGCCGGCGGCGAGATCGAGATCGCCTTCGAGATCGAGCTCATCGCCCAGATGGAGCACTTTGACATCCTTGTAGACCACCGGGACGGTGAGCGCCGCGGCATAACCATCATCGCCCGCGACCGCCGGGAAGCTCCGTTCGGTCGTGTAGAGATGCACATAGTTCTCTTTCCCGGAAACACTCAGCAGATTGTCAAGCTTCAGCGTTTCGACTTCGACAGTGATTTCGATCCGGTCCACGTCGGGGTCGGGAATGCCGAAGGCTTCCTTGCCGGCGAGCGCGTTCGATGCCTGCACCAGCCGCCCGATCGGATCGGCGTATTTTCCGGTATAGACCACCGCCGGATAGCCGAGCAGCGGCCGCCGGATGGTCAGGCTGTCAGGATCGCTGGGCGCGTCGGAATTGACCGGCAGGTCTTCGAGGCGCGGCTGACTGGGCGACACATAGCGCTTGAAGGGCGACGTATGAATGGCCGACGGGCTTTCAAGCGCCGGCTTGGCATCGGGCGCGGCGCCGCCGCCGCTCAGATCGCGCATGCGCACCCGGAAATCATACTGCCGGCCGTAGCGCAGCTTGGTCGCCAGCGGAGCGGGCTTGTAGATCTTGCTCAGATTGTTGTCGGGCGCCTGCACTTTCGTGCCGACGGCGTTTGCGTCCTTCGTCTCGTCGAGCTCGGCGTGGCGGTAGATTTTGACGGCGTCCTGGTCAGGCAGCACCATGCTGTGCCCGCCCCAATTGGCGAAATACATGGGCAGCCAGAATATGCCGTCGGGATTGCCATCGAGTCGTGTCGGATAGACCTGGTACGGCAGCTCGCCCGCGAAATTGCCGAGTGAAATGCTTCCCTGCGGCGGGGCCGGCACAGCCAGCGGCGCCGCACTCGTCACCTCGTTCAAGGTCTCCCACGGCTTTTCGGGCGCGCCGGTCTCGCGCACGTCGATCGCATAGCCGAAGACGCCGAGCGGCGCATCGATCCGTTTTCCAGGCCCCGGCATGCTGGTGTCTTCCGCCAGCTGGCGCAGATACCAGATCAGGATCTGCTCGTCGTCCCATCCGAGCCGGATGCCGGCGTCCTTGACCGGCTTGCCGTCGGCGGGCGTTTCCGACAGGAAATTGCGGCTGCGCGGCTGCATGGCGTGGACGATCTTGGCGAAACCGTCGTCATATTCCGACGCCTCGATGAACAGCTGATCATAGTTGCCGTCGGGCGGTGACGGATCCGGGTCGGCCGCGTTCTTCTTGTAGAGCACGGGAAACAACAGCGGCGCGAAGAGCGTGCGCTCGCTGCCAGGCGTGAGGGCCGGAATGCGCGCCGCATATTTCCGGATGAAGCTTCCGTCCGGCGCATCGTCCGCCGCCTTCATCTGGTCGCGGAAGTCGCTGTCATCCGCCAGATCCACATACAGCCACCCGCCCGCCGGAAAATGGCCGGCCTGCACCCGGAATGAGGTGGTGTAGATCATGCCCAGCTCGCGTGCCAGCGAGGGCTGCCGCAGGGCATAGGCAAAGGCCTTTCCCCAGGAAATGGTCTCGGACGTCCGCAGAAATGGGGACACCTTCTTCGCATCGCGAATGGCACAATGATAGCTGTCATCGGTCACCGCCGCCCTGGTGCGCGGGGTGGTGAAGTTGAACGCCTTGCGATAGCTCAGCGGCAGATATTTGCGGATGGGGAAGCCCGGTCTGGCCAGGGGCGGCGGATCGTTCAGAGAGTTGTTGACATTGCCATTGGTGTTTTCGGCCGTCAGATTGGCGATGCTGAAATTCGCCGCCAGCGCCTCGAACAGCGCCTTGGCATTGGCGGGCGGCGTGGTCGTGAGCGGGAGTTCGGCGCCAGCTGAGAAATTATTCGGAAAGCCGACAAGGCTGCTGACGATACGCGCCTTGAAGGTGAGCTCCGCCTCGGCGAAGCTGATACCCGGATCTGGTACTCCCGGCGCACCCTCGATCGCCTGCTTCAGCGGATTGTGGTTTCTGGGCAGCACGACGACGTTGAGCGTCAAGGTGACGCCGTCAAAATATTGAGGGAAAGGAAGAATGGTGAAACGTCTGTTCTGTTCCATATCCGCGCGCCCGTTCTGGCAGCCTATTCGCTATGCTATTTGCCGCTGCTCCTCCCATGAGGTGCTGAAGCTGATATTGATGACCAGGAAGATGCTGATATCGAGACCGAAGGTGACTTGCGCCGCGAGGTCGGTGCGGTCGCCGAGCTTTGCAACGGTCCCCTTGGCCTCGATCGTGATTGTGACGCTGACGAGGCCGGCCAGCAGCTCGGCATGCCCCTGGAAAAGCAGGCCCGCCGACACCACCACATCCGTCGCATTGGTGTAGATCTCGACCGTCACCATATAGAGCACGCTGACATTGCCGACGACCGGCAGGCCGACAACGATCTGCGCGCCGAAGCCGAACTTCATGCGCAGCGACGGGCCCGTCTTGGTGTCGGCGGCGATGTCGAGATTCACCTGCCCGACGGCGTAGACCGTCGCGATCGAGATGGACACGCACATCACCGACAGCTTGCCGTAGAAGCCGAGGAAAGCGCCGGCGGTCGGCAGCAGCTGATTTGGGTCGGTGGTGACCTTGAGCGCGGCGTTGAAATAGGCGCCGAGTTTCAGTCCGGCCTCGAGCTTGAGCGGCGCGTTCGGGTCGTTATACATGAACATCGGCATCGGGAAGCGCACGACGGGAATTTCCTTCGAGGCTTCCATCTTGTATTCCCAGCTGCCGGCCTTGTTGCTCATCGCCAGCTTCAGGCCGCGCGAGAAGGCGTCCTTGTAGTTCTCACCCTGCAGGTCCTGGAGAATCTGCAGAATCTCGATGACCGGCTCCAACTCGTCCGCAAACTCGATCTGCGGCGAGGGGAAATCCGGATCGGCCGCATTTCCCGCATATTGCGCCTCGGCGCCTTTCTTGGCGTCCCAGTTCCCCTTGATCGTCATCAGCCGCTTGATCGGGCCGAGATCAATGACCACCCCCACATTCGCCATCTTGCTCTTCCACTGGTCGGCGACGGTGTTGGTGAAGGAGTTGATGTCGAAGTCGAGCCCGCCCACGGCGTTCTTCTCGCCGCCCGGCGTCTGTATCTTGTCGGCCTTGTATTCGAGGTAGATCTTGAATGCGCCACCCAGATCGATGAGCGTCCATTCCTTGTTGGGCAGCTTGAAGGGCTCAGCGAGCTGCTTGAGAAGCTTGTAGCCTTCCTTCTTGACGCCGGCGGCGGTCTCATTGATCTGCATCAGCTCGAAGACATCCGTAGCGCCGTCCAGGATGCCAGCCGCCTTCTTGAACTGGCCGGCATTCTCCAGAAGCGAAATCGCATCGCCGATGTTGCCCGGAATGGCTTTCCCGACATTCGGGAAGATCGCCTTCGAATTCACGATGCGGAAGGCATCGGCGAAGAGCGGCGGCGACTTGCTCAGCATTTTTTCGATGCCGACCTTGAAGGACGGCGTGAGGAACAGCGCCTTTTGCGTGTCGGTGCTCTGCAGGAAGCCGTAATTCAAGGTATCGGCGGCGGCGGGACGCAGGAGATCGGCCGGATTGGCGATGCGCAGGAGGGCATCCTGCGGCGCGATGTCGGGTCCCCATATGTCTACGGGCTTGCTGACCAGCTTGCCGATGCGGATGAGCGGCACGCTGAGCTCCTTCGGCACCGGACTGACCGCGCCCGTTCCGAATTCGTGCCGGACCAGGCTCCACGCGCCGTCCTTCGGCAGGAGGACATTGCCGCGCCCAGCGACAGCGAAGGCGGGTTTGCTCCCATCCTGCTGAAAGGAATTGCTGATGTCGAAGCGGACGAGGCGCATCTGCTGGCCGCTCTTGGCGATATCCACCACGCAGTCGATGGGAGCGCCGATCGAGCCCGCCTGCCGGTCGATCAGTTGCTTGAAGGCCTCCTCGGTCAGTGGCATGCCTCGGGGCGCGATCTGCACGAAGCCCAGAATCTGGCGTGCCGGCACCAGCTTGCGTTTCACGCCGACCGCGAGTTCCTTTTCGGCAAAGCCGCTCACCGGGTTTTCGATTTCGATGTCGGCATTGAAGTAGATAGGCTGCAGCTCGAACGGGAAGCTGGTCCCGTTTATCCCCGCATCCACTTCCCTGCCGTTGATGTCGACATACTTGCCATGGACCGTCATGGTGCCGGTGACTGGCTCGATATCCTTGGTCTCCTCAATGTCCTTCACCAGGAAGAGCCCGCCGACCACGCCGGGATGGATCTGGTACGGCGCCTGGCGCTCTTTGGGAATGAGCGTGCCGGGATGGGCCGGGTCCGGATTAGGCTCGTAGATGAAATAGCGGAAGTCGAAGCGCCCGTCGCTTTCCGCCCGCCAGCCCGTGTCGTAGCGGTAGACATAGCCGGTCAAGGTCCGGAACAGCGTTATGGTCCGCACCACCTTGATCGCCCACGGATAGACGATGCTTCTGACCTGGATGATCTCATGGGCGCAGCGCCCGACCCACACGTCGAATTTCGCCTGGCTCGTCTCGGCGATAGCGGCATTTGGATTGAGCCAATTGCTGAAGATGCTGGAGCCATAGCCGCTCCAGTCGACACGCTCGAGCGGCACGCCGCGCTGGCGGACGAGTTGGAAGGGGTCGAGCATCCATTCGTTGTTGAAGATCTCGGTAACGCTTCGGCCAAGCGTGGAGTTGCCTGTGCCATTTCCGTAGAGGTCGAGGACGTTGTTCACCTGCAGGGTGCTGCCCATGAACATCTTACTCTCGTTCCTGCGCAGCGCGTCGCCGCCATCGGCCTGCAATTGCCGGGCGCCGGTCAGATTATCGGGGAATTTCTTCGCGTTGATCCCGAAGGTGGCGCCGGGTCGGGTCTGGCCCTGATACACATAGCCCTTCTGCAGCAGCGCCAGCATGCGCATGCCGAAGGGCAAGGTGGACAAGGCGACGGCGGCGAATTTGTCGTCGCCGGCGAAGTTCTCGACCAGGAAATCGGTAAGCGGCAGCGGCGCCAGCGCGACGGTCTCGCCGCTGTTGTTGAGGATCCGTGTGGGCCCGCCGTCATCGGGATAATAGTTGACGCCCTCCGCGGGGTCGCCGAGGACTTTCGGGCGCGTGAAGTTGAGCGCCGGTTCCCAGGAAATCTGCGGCACAGTGAAGGCGCGCACATTCAGCCCCGGGCTCACCACGTCCATTTTCTTCACTTGCAGCGGAAACTCAGCCGACGTCGCCGGCACATGGGTCTTGAACATGCCGACCCGGGTATTTAGGAAGGTGCTGAAGCTGATGCCGAGCAGATCCGCATTGGTGCTCACATCGAGAAGTGCGAAATAGTCATCGGTGATCAGGCGGGTCGCGTCCTCCCAGACTTGGCCATAGTCTGGCAGAGGCTTCGGGGGCTCGAATACGTCGCTGGGCTCCTCCACCTTGTACGCTTTCGGCGACGTGCCGGCATCGCCGGTATCGCCGAGATCGAGATCCGGCTGCGCGGTTTCGGGCGGCGGAATGACCGCCTCCAGCAATGTGCTTTGCAGCGGCGCGAAGTGGAACGAAACCTCCACCTTGTCGTCATCGCCCGCATCCGGCTCCCATTTCACCTGGCCGACGAGCCATTGCCAGACCGCCTGCCCGCCCGTGAAGGCGCCGGTGGTGTAGGTCTTCAAGCCGCCGCGGAACTGAAACTTCAGCTGGCCGATATTCGCCGCATAGGGGTCGGGCAATGTCGGCAGATAGGCGAGGAGCCCCAGTGTGAAGAACAGAATGCCGCGCTCGACCTTGACGAAATCCTCTCCCAGCTGGCCGAAGAGCAGGCAGCCATTGGCGGGCGTCACCTTGAACAGGGCGTTGGTCAGCGCCAGCGCGATGGGCTTGGGGAAGACGGGCGGCGTTTTAGTCAGATCGATTGAATCCGCCAGCAGATTATCGTCGAACAGATAGATCAGACGGAAGGCCTTCGAAACGGCGAGCAGCAACAGCGAATTCTTCGAGCGCAGCTCCAGCGGCTTGCCGTCGACGGCGACGGGACGATCGGCCTGCACATCGGCATTGCCGAAGGTCATGACCAGCTCGGTGCCGTTGGCCAGGGTGTTGTAGAAGTAAGGCGCGGCAGCCGGTATCTGCAGGCGCGCTTTCACGCCATACGGGTTCTGCTGGTCTCGCCAGAGATCGAAGTCATGGTGGGCGACGACATTGCCGGCGGCGAGATCGGTGAGAGCGATGCGGCCCGGCTCCGCCATGATATAGGGCTGGCCCAGATTGAGCGCGCCGCCGGCGAGCCCGCTCCAACGTGCCGTCAAGCCTGGCTTGGTCCGCACCAGCATGGCGCCGGTGCCATCGGCGGGCGAAGGATTGGCGACATCGATGGGCGCCGCGGACAAGGCCCAGTAGCTGCCGGCGATCGCCGCCTTCCCCGCCAGCGTATGGAAGGGCGACTCATTGGCCTGGACCTGGAAATTCCGGGCGGAGGCCTTGAAGGGGATCAGGACCCGGTGCAGGAAGCCGTCATAGTTCGCCGCCTGCTGCGCGTTCCAGCTGAATGAAATCTCCTGGCCGTAGAGCGACCAGTCGGCATCGCCGACCTCGTCGAACGCGCTGCTGAGGCCGGTGAAATGGAAGGCCAGGGTTTGCGGCAGATCGAGCGTCATGTTGCGGGCATCGCCGCCATAGGGGCTCGCGGCGTCCGCATCGGTCACCTGCTTCTGCTTCAACTGCAGTTTCACCGTGACCTGACTGTTGGGGGCCGCTGTCAGCTTGCCGCCGATCACTTGCGGCCTGGCGCCGAGCGAGACGGTGCCGCTTCGGATGGTGAGGCCGGTGAAAGTGCCGGGCGGCGCATCAGGCGCCAGCAGCAGCGTATTAATCCAGATGCTGCCGGCATTCAGACGGTAGCTCGGCAGCGGGTCCGCGGCGAGCGGCAGGGTGGCGTCGATGAACTGGAAGCCTCTGGTGATCTTGAACAGGAGTGCCGGATAGGCATGGCCCTGCACATAGAGCGCGACGAGCTTCTCCACGCGAAAGAAGTCGAACCAGAGAAGCCGTCCGTCCGCATTGGCGAAGGGCCCCAGCGAATGTTCCGCCAGCGCGCCCGCCGCCCACGGCGGGCTCGAGGCGTGAAGCTGCGTGCTGCGCACCGGGACTTCGCGCACGAAAACCCGATATTGGAGATCTTCGGGCGCTCTCTCTGTCTCGAGGGTCCGCAGAAGTGCGGCGTTCTCATCGGTAATTGTCGCGCCGGCGAGGAAGTCCGAGCTCTCGAAGGAAAAGCTGCTACCCTTCAACGCCGCCACGTCCTCGGGAATCTGCGCCCGGGACAGGAGGCTCTGCAGCTGCTTGAGGTCTTTGCGTCGCGCCGGTGTGCTGGCATCGAGATGACCGAACACCAGTTCCCGCAATCGCTTCTGAGCGCTGATCATGGCGGCCACCTTCGATCACAAGCACGTTCACGAGAACACGTCTCGTCAGTCTGTGAAACGCTAAGTAGTCGCCCACGTTAAACCTTACGCTACGTGCACGCCGCTGGCAAGGTGCACGAGATCGCAGCTCAATCGTAGTACTCCGGCGCAAGCTTCAGCTTCTGCACCCGGACTGGGTCATGGAGCAGGATGAGCTCGCCCGAGCGATCCTTGGCGATC